>JADCGX010000196.1 GCA_020248785.1 Burkholderiales bacterium
CTCAACCCCAACGAGATGGCCAATGCAGACCTGAAGCAGGCCGTCACGAAACTGGCACCGGCGCGCACGAAGCTGCAATTGGTCAAGGCCACTGCCAAGCATCTCAGCAGCGTCCAGCGACAGCCCGAGCGCATCAAGAGCGACTTCCAGCACGCGCCGGTCAAGTATGCGGCTTGAGTTCAATGCTTCAATGCCGGGTTAATGATAGCGAGAACCAGCGCGCCGCGCGGGGCCGCGGCAGCGTCATGGCGCCTCCATGGTCAGTCGCGCACGCATGCATTCGCCGCGCAGGCGCTTGAGGTCCAGCGCGAGCAGGGCCAGGAAGGCGAATGGCGCGATCTGTGGCGGCGCCGCGCGCGCGTGCAGGTCGCCCGCGAGTCGCGTGGCAAGCTGCTCGCGCAGCGCCGGTGCAGTGGCCGGTTCGGCCGCCGCCAGCGCGGTCAGGTCGGCAGCAAGGCGCCGCGACCACGCCGCCAGCGCCGTGCAGTTAGAGGGCCAGCGCTGCTGCCATGTGTGCAGCCAAGCGGCCAGGGCCGGGTGCGGCGAGGCCGGCTGGCCTGACAGCGCGGTGGACCTATGGTGGACGCCGTGCTCGATCCCCGGAACCGGATCGAGCGCGCTGTGCGCCTGATGCGAGCTGCCGCGCTCGTGCTGCTCGCGCAGCCGCGCTGGCAGATCGATCAAGCTCGCGGTCCAGCGTGCCGCTGGCTGCCACGGCGCGGGCATCCATCCCGCGACCTCGTCGATGCGACCGCGCAGTTGTGTTTGAAACGCAAGATCGATCTGCGGCAGCGTGGCAGCGACCACAATGCCCGCCACATATGGTGCAAGCGTCGTACTGCGCGCTACGTCGAGCAGCGCGGGCAGGCTGCGCGCGGCGTGCAGGCGCTGCCACGTCGGCTCGCTGGCGCGCCACGCCAGGCGCGCATGCAGGCGGGCGAGTGCGTACTCGAAGCCGTCGGGGGCTGCGCGCGGCGTGTTGCGCAACGCGTCGCGCGGTGCGGCGAGCGTGCTCATGGACCGGTCCGCGTGGTGAGCTGGCGGGCCAGCGCGCGCGCCGCCGCCGTGCCGTATCGATCGTCAACTTCGGGGGCGCGGCCCTGCAGTGCTTGCCGACGCGCGTCGATCGCCGCCAGCGCCGTGTCGAGCCGCTGCTGCAATGCGTCGTGAACACGCGCTGCGCGTTGCGCGGCCCGCGCGGCAATGCGGCGTGCATCGCCGCGCGCCGTGGCGACGATCGCCTGCGCCTCGGACTCGGCTGCTGCGATCGAACCGCGCGCCGCCTGCTCGGCCGCGAGCACGGTGGCGATGGCGGCATCGACCTGCGCCGTGGGTTCACGCGTTGGCGCGGGCACAGCCACAGCTTGATGCCGGTGGACCGAGCCTGCCGAACCGCGCGTTGCCATGGGAACCGCGCCGCCGCTCAGGCAGGGGCGCTCCTCCTGGACCCCACTGTTCTCCTGCCTGCGGCGGGCGCGTTGACGGCCGTCAAAGGCGCCGTCAACTGTCAACGTCCTGCTAGCCTTGGCGTTGGGTCAGTGCGGCGTGCACCATGTGCCGCACCCGGGCCGGCGGATGGGCCGTGCCCCGCCCACCAACCGAAACCATGGGAGAGTTCATGAAGAAAGTCCTGCTCGTTCTCGGCGCTGCGGCGCTGGCGCTGTCCATGAATGCCGCGCGTGCCGACGAGGCGCTCGCCAAGTCTGCCGGCTGCAACACCTGTCACGATGTCTCGAAGAAGAAAGTAGGCCCGGCGTTCAAGACCGTTGCGGCCGACTGGAAAAAGGGCAACGTCGATACGGCCAAGGGCGTGGCTGCCACCAAGGCCAAACATCCGGACCTCAAGGCGAGCGATGCCGATCTGACCAAGCTCGTGAACTGGATCCGCGCGATGTAGTGAAAACCTCTTCTCGCCCAAGGGCTTGCTGCCCGGGCGCAACGAAGTTCCACCAAGCCGGCGCCAGCCGGCTTTTCTTTGCCCTCCGTCAATACTCCAAGAGGGATACGGAACACGATCCGCACCGTCTGCTCCTGTCGCAGCCGGTCCCGCAAGAAGACCGCACGGCGTCAGGGCTCGACGGGGACAGTCAGCCCTCGCCGCCCGCGACATCCGCGCCCGGCGCTGGCGACCACATGGGAGGGAGTTGATCGTGAGAACTTTGACCTGGCTGTTTGCCTGCGCCGCGACGGCACTCGCGCTCGCGGCTTGCGGTGGTGGCGACGGCGCAACAGGGCCAGCCGGGCCCCCTGGACCGCCGGGACCCACGGGGCCGGGCGCGCCGGGACCGACGGGCTCGTTGACGGGAGACCTGAACGGCACCATTACCGCAGTTGCGATCGACGCGGCCGCAGGTCAGCGCGTCACTGTGACCTTCACGCTAAAGGACGCGGCCGGATTGCCGGTCGTCGGCGCGGAGACCAAGGGGTTCGACTTCCATATTGCCAAGCTGATTCCGGGCAGCAACTCGGTACCGACGCGGTGGCAAAGCTATGTGAACCGCTCCACGCGTGGGTTCAGCGGCACTGGCACCCCGGTGCTCGCCGCCACATACGAGCGTGGCAATCCGGTCGCCGTTGCGAGTACACCGGGCACGTACACCTACACCTTCTGCACCACACTCGGATCGGTGGCGAGCTTCCAGTACTACGGCAGCGGCACGGAACCGGCCGGTAGCTGCTCGACGACGGCCGTCAGCCGCTCCGGCGCGCTCTCTGGCGCCGGCTGGGATGCGATCAAGGGCAGCTTGAATCTTGCCTACGAAGCCAGCGCGACCACGCGTATCGCGATCGCCGGGCCGACGGGCTCGTTCGTCAATATCGTCAAGGACTTCGTGCCGGCGCAGTTGCCCGCGTTGCTCACGACGGTGACCAATCAGGTCGCGACCAACGCCTCGTGCGGCGCCTGCCATGCCGAGAACTCGTCCAAGCGCGACAAGCTCGTCATTGGTGAGAAGGGCAGCGGTCACACTGGCCGCCGCTTCGACGTCGAACTGTGCACCGTGTGCCACAACCCCGGCAGCTTCGATCCGGCGACTTCAAGCACCGCTGTGTGGAAGACGGTCGACCTCAAGGTCCTCACGCACGAACTGCACGCCGCTGAGTTCCCACAAGGTGACTCGTTTGGCGGTGTGAGCGACATCCGCAATCCGGCCGGCAATGTGCCCGGGTTGGATACGGGATTGCCAGACGGCGTGCGGCCGCGCTTCAACGGTGCGCCGGGCGTCATCACGTGCCGCAACTGCCACGACAACCAGAATGACAAGATCTTGCCGTTCCAGCCTGCCAATCGCGCGGCGGCGGACAAGATCGCATGGCAGACCAATCCGAGCAAGCAGGCCTGCGGGAGCTGCCACGACGGCACCATCCTTCAGGCGGACGGCACGCCACGGCCGCCGATCGACTTCAGCAATCACTTCGGCAATCAAGCCGACAACTCGCAGTGTGCGCTGTGCCATGGCCAGGGCAGATCCGCGGCTGTCGCTCCGTCGCACTCGACGCCGTACTCGACGCCGAACAATCCCGAGGTTTATCCGGGCGCCAAGGTTGTGAAGTACGAGATCGCGTCGGTGACAGTTGACGTCGCCACGGGCGCCCCGACGGTCAGGTTCCGTGTGCTCGTGGGTGACACGTTCGCCACCGCGACGCCGGTCAACTTGAAGGCACCGCCCGTAGGTGTGTGCGTGCTAGCCAACTGCCAGAACGGCAACAGTGCGGCCGGCCTGAACTTCCGGGTGACATGGGCCCGGCCGATGGCACAGCCGACCGCCGCCGACAGCGGCCCGCCCATCTCCGCACCGGCGGACTGGAACAACTTCGCTTCTACGACAAGCGGTCGCGGCTACTGGAACCAGACCACCAATCTCGGCGCGAGCAAGTCGGCGTTCGATCAGCCGCAGGGTTGGACGGTCAACAGTCAGACCGCCTTGAATCTGCTGTCGGTTCCGGACGCTCAGGGGTATCACACCGTCACGCTGCCGGCGCCAGCGCGGTTCCCGGCGAGCCCGGTGTACGAGACCCTGACGCTCAAGGCCGTTGCGATGGAGAGCTACCTCGTCATCAACAACTACAACATCAGTGGCGAGGCGGTGATCAAGGCGGTGGACGGCACGCCTGAGCGCCGCAAGATCGTGGACATGCTCAACTGCGATACGTGCCACGAACGCGTTGGCTTCCACAGCAATGCCGGTCGGGCCAACAATGCCGATTACTGCGCGGCCTGCCACAACCCAGAGATCACGAGCAGCAATCTGTGGTCGGGTTCGTCGGCTTGGCCGAAGTATGGGACCACGGTGTACTCGTATTCGCAGCGGTCAAACAACTTCAAAGACATGATCCATGCGATCCACGCCGGCGCGTTCCGCAAGACGCAGAACGCGAGCGATCCGTTCAACTTCATTCGCGGCAACCCGAATGCGACTTCTGGTGGCGCGGGTCCGATGGTGTTCGAGAACGTCATCTATCCGGCGCAGATCAGCGACTGCCAGACCTGCCACCGGCCAGGAACTTACGGCCTGCCGTCGGGAGCTAACTTGGCTTGGTCGGCGGTGGATCTGACCAATGCGCTTGGCACCGCCAACGCAGCCGCTGGAACAACGCCCGACGCGACCAACCTGTTGCACGATCCGCTAAAGACCAAGCGCATCGGTCCTGCGGAAGCCGCTTGCGGCACCTGCCACAACAGCGTCGCCGCAAAGACGCACTACAGCGTGAACAAGACCGCAACCGGCGAAAGCTGCAGCGTCTGCCACGGTCCGGGTGCGACGTTCGAGGCACACAAAAACTAAGTTCGCGCGCAGTCAGCGCTCAACACGGGCGGGGGAGCGACACTCCCCCCTTTTTTTGCTTTGAATCAACAGTCGATGGGACGTTGCCCGGACACTGTGCGCGGCAGAATACGAATTTGGTCGGCAAAGGTGCGGGGGGCGCCGTGGCCGGGCGGCCGGCGCAGCGCGTCGGTGCACAAGAACACTGGGAGAGCTTGATGAGCCGTTTGATTGCGTGGGCCGGCGCGTGCGCCGTCGCTGCTGTTTTGAGCGGTTGCGGAGGCGGGTCGGGCGGAGGGGATGCGCCACCGCCGCCACCGTCTTCGTCACAACTGGGCCAGACGCTGGGTGCTGCTGCCGCCATTCCGGCCAACGACACCGCGATCAACAGTTCCTCCGCCTTCACGGTCCTGCAATCGGCGGGCGTTCCGGCCGTGACGGTGCGCAATGGCATTACGCGAGTGAACTTCGCGGTCTTTTCCGATCTCACCGTCAAGACCGGCCTGACCAACGCGAACGTCCGCTTTGCCATTGCCAAGTTGGTGCCGGGCACCAACGGCAATCTGGATCAGTGGCAGAGCTATGTTTTCCGCATTGAAACGCCCAGCGGCGCCAACAACGTGGGCAGCGGGCCGGGAGGCACGCCGGTGCTGGCCTCGGCCAAGCAGGCGACGACCGATCCGAACACAGCGGCGAGCCTCGTCGCCAACGCCGACGGCTACTACACCTACACGTTCACAACCAACATCACGGATCCGACCAAGACCGACGGCGTGACCTTCGACGCCAACGCCACCCACCGCATCGCCATCCAGCTCAGCTACAACAACCGGGCCGGCCAGCAGGTGCTGGTCAATCCGTACATCGACGTTCGGTTCGATGGCAACGGCAACTCGGTGATCGTCACCGATCCTGCGCAGACCCGTGTCATGGCCGACGTCAGCTCGTGCAACGGGTGCCACGACAGGCTGGCGCTCCATGGGGGCGGCCGTGTCGACGTGCAGTACTGCGTGATGTGCCATAACCCGCGCACGGTGGACGCCAACAGCGGCAACGTGTTGACCATGGCGACAATGACGCACAAGATCCACGCAGGCCGTCTGCTCAAGCGCGAACTCGACGCCGGCCGCGGCGGCGTGCAGTACGTGATCTGGGGTTTCGGGGGCAGCAAACACGATTACTCGGAAGTCGGCTTCCCGCAGGATCTGCGCAACTGCACGGTGTGCCATTCAGGCGCCAATCCCAAGACGCCGCAGGGCGACCTGTGGAAGCAGAGCACGGCCAAGGAAGCCTGCCTGACCTGCCATGCCAGCGGGCCCAACTCGGCGTTCAAGGTCTACCACGATCCGATTGCCGCGGTTGTCGTGGGCCCGGGCGCGGACGCCAGCCAGATCGCAAACGCTGATTGCGCGTTTTGCCACCGGCCCGGGACCGCGGTTTCGCCGGAGCGCGTGCACTTCAATCAGAATGAGGAGCATGCCGCGAAGTACAAGGTCGTGATCGACAGCGCGACCTACGATGCCACGGGTCGCAAGGTCACGGTCAAGTATTCGGTGGTCGATCCGACCAATGGCAACGCACGCTACAACCTGGTCACATCCGACTGCACGGGCTCGGGGGCGACGCTCACCTGCTCGAACCAGACGCGTTTCGGCAACCTGCGCTTCTACGTCGCCTATCCGAACATGGTGGGCCAATCGCCACTGGTGACCGAGTTCTCGTCTTACAACAACGGCGGCAGCTCGGCCAATGCCTTCATGTACAAGGGCACCAACGACGGCGCCAACAGCTACACGGTGGATATCCCGCTGCCGGCAGACGGGCCGAACGCTCAGGCCTTCGGTACGGCCCGCGTCGTTGGCATCGGCCAGGTCAAGGAGGCCAAGCTGCAGGTCAAGGACGAGGCGGATCCTCGCCCCGAGGTCACGCCACGCACTTTGATCAACGTGGTGGTGCAGCATGCCAACCGCGACGTGCTGCTGTCGGGCGAGCCGCAGCCGCGCCGCCAGGTCGTCAGCAACGAAAAGTGCAACGTGTGCCATGGCGCGCTGGGCACGACCTCGGGCTCCAACACGCTGGCCGAGGCGTTCCACAGCGGTGCGCGCAACACGGTCGAGTCGTGCAACCTGTGCCACGACGAGAACCGCTTCTCCTCGACCGTCATGACCAACGGCATGGCTCTGTCGGAGAACTACGGCTTCAAGCGGATGATCCATGGCATTCACGGCAACTCGAAGCGCAGCTTCCCGTTCACGCACGGCAACACGGTGATCGGCGAGTTCTTCTTCAACGCGACGCGGGTGCCACCGCGCTACGAGCTCAAGCTGGATGGCCGTGCGTCGGGGACTGCTGCTCAAGCCCCAACGGGCACGCCGTTCCTGCCGTTTGCGCTGAGCCAGGTGATTGCCGCGGGCACGCCCTTCGCGTCAGGGGTCGAGAACTATGCCGCCGAGGTCGCCTATCCCGCGGTGGGCCTGAACTGCAACGGCTGCCACGTGAACGATTCGTGGCGGAACGACCGCGGCGTGATCGGCAGCGTGGTGCGCAAACCCCTGGTTGCCGGCACCTCGACACTGGTGGCCGATCCCAATCCGCGCAACTGGGGTGTGATCTCGCCGCAAGCGTCCAGTTGCACGGCCTGCCACGACTCGCCGCGCTCGATCGAGCACGTGGTCAGTGCCGGGGCCGCGTCCTTCGGGACCAGGACGCAAGGCGAGCAGTTCACTGCGCTGCGCGAGACCTGTGTGGACTGCCATGCGCCGGGCTCGCGCCTGGGAGTCGACACGGTGCACAAGCAGTAGCGAGCGAATGAGGCTGGCCGGTTTGGCCGAGAACGCGCCGGGATCGGCCGGCTAAGAACAGTCGCGGCGTCGCGGTCAACTGCGGCGACCAGGGGCAACAACAGAGCGGCCGCGCCGGCCGCAGACGGACTTGGCAGGGGCGCAAGTGCAATGAGGGGGACTGCGATGCGGATCAGGAGTGCGCTGGCAGCCATAGGCTTCGGCCTGTTGGCGTTTGGACTGGGCGGGGCGCCGAGCACCGCCCATGCGATGCGCGACGCCGAGGCGTCGAAAATCTGCCTCAAGTGCCACAGCGAGGCGCAGGAGAAGTACGCGCGCTCACCCCATGCCGTGGCGGCCGATCCGCGCACGCCCAGTTGCGTGAGCTGCCACGGCCCGAGCAAATTGCACGCCGAAAAGATGGGTGCCGAGCCGCCCGACGTGAATTTCGACGGTGCAAAGGCCATCGACGCGCAGGCCGCCAGCGCCGTGTGCCTGTCGTGTCATGAAAAGGGCGTGAAGCAGGCGCTGTGGTCGACCAGTCGTCACCCCGAGGCCGCCGTGTCGTGCAGCGGCTGCCACCAGGTCCACGTCAACAAGGACCGCGTGATCGCCAAGACCTCGCAGGCGGAGGTCTGTTACGCCTGCCACAAGGCGCAGCGCCATCGTGTCGATCTGCCTTCGAGGCATCCGATCGCCGAAGGCAAGATGTCCTGCTCCGACTGCCACAACGTGCATGGCTCGGTCGGCCCCAAGCTGGTCAAGAAGGACAGCACCAACGCCACCTGCTTCACCTGCCACGCCGAAAAGCGCGGTCCGTTCGTGTATCAGCATCAGCCGGTGACCGAGGACTGCAGCATCTGCCACAACCCGCACGGCAGCACGGTGAGCGGCATGCTCAAGGTGCGCGCGCCGATGCTGTGCAACCAGTGTCACACGCCGCACGTGTCGAGCAATGTGCCGGCGCTGGGCGGCCAGCGCGGCGTCTTCCCACCGCCGGCACCGGGGCAGGGTGCGGCGGCCATTGGCCCGACGACCAACGCCAAGAACCCGGTGAACATGACGCAGGGGCGCAGCTGCATGAACTGCCATACCCAGGTGCACGGGTCCAACAACCCGTCCACCGCGAACCCGACGCCGCAGTCGATGTTCCGCTAGCGAGGAAGACCCATCATGACTTCGCTTGATCGTCGTTTTCGTCCTGCCGGCCTGCGCCGCTCCGTTCTCGCGCTGGCCGTGCTCGCTGCGTGCCACCCAGCCTGGGCCGAGGAGCCACCTGCCATCGACGTCGAAAGCTTCGTAAGCGTCGGCGTGGCTACCGTGTCCGGCGACCGCAAGGACCGTGCGCTCTTTTGCCAATACAACGGGCTGTGCGATGACAGCGTCTACGGCCTGATCGACTTCGGCTACTCGCGGCTGGACCGCACGACCGGCACCTGGAGCGAAGCTTTTGGCCGCAACCTCCTGCTGGATACGCGCGAGCTGGGTGCCAGCTATCGACGCCAGGGCCGCTGGGGCGCCTATGTCAACTACGACGAACTGGTGCGGCGCGATCCGTACAGCGTCAATTCCGGCATCGCCGGCTTTGGCAGCACGGCACCGCAGCTGAACTACATCAGCGGTGGTCCCGGCAGGGGTTTCAACTTCGACCTGGAGACCAAGCGCAAGACGTTGGCCGGCGGTTACGAGCGCTGGTTCTCGCCGACCCTGCAGTTCACCGCCGACGTCAGCGCGCAGAAGAAGGAAGGCGAGCGGCAGTTCGGCGTTGGTTTTGCCTGCCCATCGGCACTCGCCTTCAACTGCGGCGCAACCACGACCACGGCCGTGGGCGGCGCGGTGCTGTTCCTGCCCGAGCCGATCGACAGCCGGCACACCCAGGCCGAAGCGCGCCTGAACTACTCTGCCGGCAAGCTGCTGATCAGTGGCGGCTACTACGGCTCGTTTTACAGCAACGCCAACGGCAGCGTGACGCCGAGCGTGCCTGGCGTGCTCAACAACCCACTCGGCCAGCCGCTGCCGCTATCAACCGGGCTTGGTGCGATCCTCGGCAACCCGGTGGCGCTGCCGCCGGACAATCAGGCGCATCAGTTCGATGTGCTCGGCAACTACGCCTTCAGTCCGACGACGCGCGGCAACTTCAAGCTCGCCTACGGCACCTATCGGCAGGATCAGGACTTCGCCTCCGCCGGTCTGACCGGCGCACCTGCCGGCGTGGGTTCACTCGATGGCCGCGTCGACACCCTGCTGGTGCAATTCGGCATCAGCGCGCGGCCGATCGACAAGCTCATGCTGTCGGCCGATTGGAAAATGGACGACCGCGACGACAAGACGCCACTGGCGCGCTACAACACGCAGGGCAGCACCAGCACCACCAACCGTACCTACTCGAGCACGCGCTACAAGGGCAAGGCGCAGGGTACCTACCAGTTGCCGTACAGGCTGTATGCGACGGTTGGTCTTGATTACGAGTTCATCGATCGTGGCAGTTTCACCTCCACCGCCAGCGTGGGCGGGGTGAGCGCGCTGCGCCAGGAGACCGAAGAGGTGGGCTACCGGCTCGAATTGCGCCGGCAGATGACCGAGAGCCTGACCGGCTCGATTGCCTTCATCAGCAGCGACCGCGATGGCTCGGCATGGTTGCGGCCGAACGCGATCCAGGGTGTGACACCGGTGGACGATCCGGCGACCCTGTCGCCGTGGGCGATCTTTGCGCCCAATCTGGCTGACCGGCAGCGCGACAAGATCAAGCTGTTCGGAAGCTGGCAGGCAACGGATGCGCTAGCCGTTCAACTGACGTACGAAACCGGCAAGGACGAGTACGACACACCAAGCGCCTACGCGCTGCGCGACACGCGCATGGACCTGTATAGCCTGGATGCCAGCTACGTCTTCAGCGACACGTGGAGCGCCAACGCGTACATCGCGCTCAGCCAGCAGAGCCTGAACCAGGCGCGTCCGGGCGGCACCGTGCTCGCCTACGACAATGACAACCTCGCCTTCGGCGTCGGCGTGCAGGGCAAGATCAGCGAGAAGTTCGACCTCGGCGGCTCCATCGCCTACATCGACGACAAGAGCAAGTACAACCAGTCGCTCGACCGCCTTGCCGGGCCGGGCGAAGCCGCGCTGCTGGCCGCCACCGGCGGGCTGCCGGACATCGTGTTCGAGCGGACCGAGTTCCGCCTGTTCGGTCGCTACGCGCTGACTGCCAACTCGGGCCTGCGGCTCGATGCCGTATACCAGAAGAACAAGTACAACGACTGGCAGTACGGCTACAACGGCGTGCCCTTCGTCTTTGGCGACAACACCACGCTGTCGCAGCAGGAGAACCAGGACGTGACGTACTTCGGCGTCACGTACATCTACAACTTCCGCTGAACTCGCGCGGCGCGGCGAGGAGCGGCATCGTCGAGCAGGGCGGGCCATCGATGGGCCTGCGCTGCTCGGACGTCGCCACCGCGCGCCGCTCGCCGCGCGCAGCGTTGCGCGCCTGCCATCGGTCGTGCGCGGTCGCGGGCCGCTCCGCCCGTGGCGCGGCGCAAGCCGGCTCCGTTCGGCTCAAGCTCGCGCCGGCTGAGCAGCTCACGCCGCGCAACTCACGCCGCGCACTCACGCCGCGCAGCTTGTGATGGCGCCAGCGCTCGCTTACCCTTGCGCGCCGCGCACCCTTGCCTGACCCGGCGCGTCCACCTTCTGCCTGTCCCGACGTCCAGATGCTCGAAGCGATCGATCTCGAATGCCAGCGCGGAGATCGGTTGCTCTTCACGGGCCTGAGTTTCCGTGCCGAGCCCGGGACCTGCCTGCACATTGCCGGCGCCAACGGGGCCGGCAAAACCAGCTTGCAGCGCATCCTGTGCGGCCTGCTGCAGCCGACGGCAGGCGAGGTCCGCTGGAAAGGCGAGCCCATTCGCAAGCTGCGTGAGGAATACTGGCAGGCGCTCGCCTACGTCGGCCATTTGAATGGTGTGAAGGACGACCTCTCGGCCGAGGAAAACGTGTTCTTCGCGGCGGGGCTGGCCGGCCGCGCCGGCACGCGCGACGAAGCGCGCGCTGCGTTGGGCGAGGTCGGCCTGAAGGGCTTTGAGGACCTGCACGCGCGCAAGCTGTCGCAAGGGCAGAAGCGGCGGGTGGCGCTGGCTCGGCTCTTTCTCGCGCAGGGCGCGCCGCTGTGGATCCTCGATGAGCCGTTCAGCGCGCTTGACGTGCGCGGCGTGTCCCGCTTGGCGGAGCTCATCGGCGCGCATCAGGGCCGCGGCGGCATCGTCGTGCTGACCACGCACCAGGACGCACCGCTGCCCACCAAGGTGCAGCGGCTCGATCTGGGCGGGCACTCGATGGTTCTGGAGGGCAGCGAGGCGATGTCGCAATGAGGCCCGCATGACGCTCACCACGGTGCTGCGGCGCGATCTGCTGCTGGCGTTCCGCCAGCGGGCGGATGTGGCCAACACGCTGCTGTTCTTTCTGGTGGTGATCACCATGGTGCCGCTGGGGGTCGGGCCCGAGCTGGAGACGCTGCGCCGCATCGCGCCGGGCGTGATCTGGGTGGCGGCCCTGCTGGCGGCGATCCTGTCCCTGAACCGCCTGTTCGCCAACGACTATGCCGACGGCGCGCTGGAACAAATGCTGCTTACGGGAGAGCCGCCGCAGCTCATCGTGCTGGCCAAGTGCCTGGCGCATTGGCTGGTGACCGGCCTGCCGATCACCCTGATGGCCTGGCTGCTCGGCGTGATGTTCAGCCTGCCGTCCGATGCGATTGGCATCCTGATGCTGTCCCTCCTGATGGGCACCCCCGCGTTATCCCTGATCGGAGCCGTCGGCGCTGCGCTGACGCTCGGTCTGCGCGGCGGGGGGGTGCTGATCACGCTGCTCGTGCTGCCGCTGTACGTCCCGGTGCTGATTTTTGGCGCCGGTGGTGTGGAGGCCGTGGCGGGCGGCCTGTCCCCGCAGGGTCATTTGCTGGTCCTTGGCTCCCTGAGCCTGGGCGCGACCGTACTCGCACCATGGGCAATCGCGGCGGCGCTACGGATTTCTATGGAATGATCGCGGTCAAAGCGGCCGTTACGAGGCTAGTTACAGTCCCGATCTGGCGAAGCCGGACGATCGCGCTGGGGAGCGCGATGCCGGCAGCGGTGCCGCCAATCAAGGCGCGTCGCATAACAACGACTGTCGATGAACACTGCCACTGCGCGACGCAGCCCCCAACCCGGCCAGGATTCGGGTGGTTTCAACCTGTTCCGCTACTCGGCGCCGCATCTGTTCTATCCGCTGGCGGGCAAGCTCGTGCCCGTGTTCGGCGTGATCGCGGCGCTGCTCGCGGCCGTTGGCCTTTACATGGGCTTCTTCGTGGCGCCCACGGATGCGCAGCAGGGCGACTCGTACCGCATCATCTTCATCCACGTGCCGTCGGCCTGGATGGCGATGTTCCTCTACCTCGTCATGGCGTTCTGGGCCGCCGTCGGCCTGACCTTCAACACGCGCCTGTCGATGATCATGGCCAACGCGCTGGCGCCCACTGGTGCCTTGATGGCCTTCGTCTCGCTGTGGACCGGCGCCCTCTGGGGCCGCCCCACCTGGGGCACGTACTGGGTGTGGGACGCGCGCCTGACCTCCACGCTGATACTTCTCTTTCTGTACCTCGGCTACATCGCGCTGCAGGCGGCCATCGACGACACACGCCGCGCCGACAAGGCCAGCGCCGTGCTCGCGCTGGTGGGCGTGGTCAACGTGCCGATCATCTACTTCTCGGTCAAGTGGTGGAACACGCTGCACCAGGGCGCCAGTGTCAAGCCCGGCAGCTCCACCATGGCCAGCACCATGCTCACCGCCATGATGATCATGGTGTTCGCCTTCTGGGCGATGTCGATCGCCATTGCGCTGTACCGGGCGCGCGTGCTGATCCTCGAGCGCGAGAAGCGGGCGCAGTGGGTGCAGGAGCTGGTTGCCGCGGGCAAGGCCTGAGCGGTGGTCGGGGCAAGCCGAATTGACTGATCTTTGAGCGGTGGGCGAGATGCAGTGGGGCAGCGTCGAGAACTTTGTTGAAATGGGCGGCTACGGGTTCTTCGTGTGGAGCTCGTATGCCATGTGTGTTGCCGTGATCGTGCTGGACATTGTCAGCGCGCGGATGCGCCGCAAGCGCGCCATAGCCGCGGTCGCACGGGAGGCTCAACTGTCACAACAGCGGGCGCAGCAGGCGGCCGCTGCAGGGAGGACCGCATGAAACCGCGTCACAAGCGCTTTGCGCTGATCGCCGGTGGCGTGGCCGTGCTGGCCGTGGCCACCACGCTTATTCTCAACGCGTTCAACGACAACCTGGTGTTCTTCTTCTCGCCATCGGACGTGGCCGCGGCCAAGGCACCCAAGGACCGCACCTTCCGCATCGGCGGCGTGGTCGAGCAAGGCAGCGTCAAGCGCGACGGCATCATCGTCAACTTCCGCGTGACCGACACCGCCAACACCATCAACGTCAGCTATCAGGGCATCCTGCCGGACCTGTTCCGCGAGGGGCAGGGCGTGGTGGCCAACGGCAAGCTTGGGCAGGACGGCGTGTTTCGCGCCAGCGAGGTGCTGGCCAAGCACGACGAGAACTACATGCCGCCCGAGGCCGCGCATGCGCTGGAGCAGGCGCACAAGGCCGGCAAGACGATGAACGGTGGCGACACCTACGGCGGCAAGGCAAGCACCGGCAAGTCGCCGGGCAGTTAAGCAGACCCACTGGCGGCGACCCATCACACCGATGGCGCGGAGGGCCCAGAGAAGGGCGGCGGGCTATCTCCGTGCTCTCGGGGCTGTCCGAGTGACCCGACAACGCAACTAGCAATGACCCTGAAGGTGCACACGCGATGATTCCCGAACTCGGCCACTTCGCCATGATCCTTGCGCTGTTGCTGGCGCTCGTGCAGGGTGTGCTCGGCATCGCCGGCGCGCACCGCGGCGTGCGTGAGTGGATGGCGGTCGCACGACCGGCGGCCTTCGGCCAGTTCTTCTTCGTGGCCTTCGCCTGGGGCTGCCTGGTCTACTCGTTCGTCACCGACGACTTCAGCGTGGTGAACGTGGCGCAAAACTCCAACACGCTGCTGCCCTATTGGTACAAGGTCGCCGCCTCCTGGGGCTCGCACGAGGGCTCGCTGCTGCTGTGGGTCCTGATGCTCGCGAGCTGGGGGCTGGCAGTTGCCACGTTCAGCCGTCACTTGCCCGAGGAGATGGTGGCGCGCGTGCTCGGCGTGATGGGCATGATCGCGATCGGCTTCATCCTGTTCATGCTGGCCACGTCCGATCCGTTCGATCGCCTGTTCCCGCCTGCGGCCGAAGGGCGCGATTTGAACCCGCTGCTGCAGGACCCGGGCATGGTGTTCCACCCGCCGCTGCTCTACATGGGCTATGTCGGGTTCTCCGTGGCCTTTGCGTTTGCCATCGCCGCGCTGCTCGGCGGCAAGCTCGATGCCGCGTGGGCGCGCTGGTCGCGTCCCTGGACCACGGTGGCCTGGTGCTTCCTCACGCTGGGCATCGCGCTCGGCTCGTGGTGGGCTTACTACGAACTGGGCTGGGGCGGGTGGTGGTTCTGGGACCCGGTAGAAAACGCCTCGTTCATGCCCTGGCTGGTGGGCACGGCGCTGATGCATTCGCTCGCGGTGACCGAAAAGCGCGGCACCTTCAAAGCCTGGACCGTGCTGCTGGCGATCTTTGCGTTCTCGCTGTCGCTGCTGGGCACCTTTCTTGTGCGCTCTGGCGTGCTCACCAGCGTGCACGCGTTCGCAACCGACCCCGAGCGCGGCGTGTTCATTCTGATCTTTCTGGTGATGGTGATTGGTTCGTCGCTCGCGCTCTTTGCCTACCGCGCGCCCAAGGTTGGCATCGGCGGCCGTTTCGACATGGTCTCGCGCGAGTCGCTGCTGCTCGGAAACAACGTGCTGCTGGCGGCCGCCTGCGGCGCCGTGATGCTGGGCACGCTGTACCCGCTGTTCCTCGACGCGCTCGGCCTGGGCAAGATCTCGGTCGGCCCGCCGTATTTCGACACGGTGTTCGTGCCGATCATGGCGCCGCTGGTGTTCCTGATGGGGGTCGGCCCGCTGGCGCGCTGGAAGGGCGCATCGCTGCCCGACCTGTTTCAGCAGCTCAAATGGGCGCTGATGATCTCGCTCGTGCTGGGCCTCGTGCTGCCGTTCCTGCCGGCCAGGGACCAGGGCCTGCGTTGGTCGCCAATGGCCGCGTTCGGCTACTGGATGGCCGCGTGGATCCTGGTGTCCACCATCGAGATCATCCGCCATCAGATCCGCCATGTGCAGGGCAGCCTGCTGACCAGGCTGGGCAGCCAGCCGCGCGCCTGGTGGGGCATGGTGGTCGCGCATCTTGGTGTGGCCGTGTTCATCGTCGGCGTGACTTCGGTGAACGGCTTCCAGGTCGAGCGCGATGTGAAGATGGCCATTGGCGACACCGTGACGGTCGATGAGTACACCTTCAAGTTCAACGGCGTGCGGGACGTGCGCGGGCCAAATTACCAAGGCGCCGAAGGGGACGTCACGCTCTTCAAGGGCGACCGCAAGATCGATGATCTCAAGCCGCAAAAGCGCATCTACTTTGCCCAGAGCCAGATGCCGATGACCGAGGCCTCGATCCGCACCAGCATCATCGGCGACGTGTACGTCTCGCTCGGCGAGCAGGTCGACGACAAGGGCAGCTGGACGGTGCGCGTGTACTACAAGCCGTTCGTGACCTGGATCTGGGGTGGCTGCGCGCTGATGGCGCTCGGCGGCTTCCTGGCCGCGTTCGACCGCCGCTATCGCGTGCTGGCGCGCAAGGACGAGATGGCCGTCAGCGAGCCCAAGGGGCCGAGACCGGCGGCAGCATGAGTCAGCCGATGATGAATGAGAGCCGCAGCGTGCCCGATGGCGGCGGCTGCGCCGACCGAATGGCGCGCTGGCGCGGGTCGTTTGCCATCGTCGCCGGCGCGTCGGCGACGGCATCGCGGCCGCGGGCCGCGTTCTTCTGCATGCCCCGATGAAACGCGTTGCGTTCTTCGCCCTGCCGCTGGTGGCCTTTGTGCTGCTGGCGGTTTTCTTGTACCGCGGCCTGTTCCTGAACCCGCGGGAAGTGCCGTCGCCGCTGATCGGCAAGCCCGCGCCCGTGTTCGACCGGCCCGCGCTGCATCGGCCGGAGGCCGTGTTCTCCAGCAAGGACATGCTGGGGCAGGTGTGGATCTTCAACGTGTGGGCGAGCTGGTGCGCGCCGTGCCGACAGGAGCATCCGCTGTGGAACGACCTGGCCGCGCAGAAGCTCGTGCCGCTGGTGGGCATGAACTACAAGGACCAGCCGGGGGCAGCCAAGAAGTGGCTCAACGAGCTGGGTGATCCTTACAAGATCACTGTGGTCGATGCCGACGGGCGGCTGGGCATCGACTTCGGCGTCTACGGGGTGCCGGAGACGTTCGTGATCGACAAGCAGGGCGTGATCCGGTTGAAGCACACGGGACCGGTCACGCCCGAGGCGATGCAGAAGAAGATCATCCCGCTGGTGCGCGAACTGCAGAAGCAACCATGAAACCTCTGCGCTCCATGGCCGCGTTCGCTGCCGCGCTTCTCCTTGGCCTGGGTGCGCCGCTGCCCGCCGCCTGCGCGCAGGGCGAGGCCAAGGGCATCGCCGGGACCACCACGGCGCGGCCCACCGAGAACGACCCGGTGGTGGCCAAGCGCGAGCACGATCTGGCCAAGCAGCTGCGCTGCCTGGTGTGTCAGAACGAGACGATCGCCGACTCGCGCGCGGACCTCGCCGTGGACCTGCGGCGCCAGGTGCGCGAGCAGATCGCCGCCGGGCGCAGCGATACCGAGATCATCAACTTCATGACCGACCGCTACGGCGACTTTGTGCTGTACAAGCCGCCGCTGCAAGCGACCACGATCGTCTTGTGGTTCGGTCCGTTCCTGCTGCTGGCCGCCGGCGCCTGGGTCGCCTGGCGCGTCGTGCGGGCACGCCGCAACGCGCCCGCGCCGGCGCCGCTCACCGATGAGCAGCGCGCGCGTGCCGCGGCCATGCTGGACACGCAGTCCAACCCCTCTGGGGCCAACAAATGACCCTGTTCATTGTTCTGGCCATCGTCATGATGGTCATCGGCGTGGCGATCGTCCTGGTGCCCCTGCTGCGCTCGCGCCGCCGCGCGGACATCGATCGCGCCAGCGCCAACCTGGGCATCCTCAAGGACCAGCTGGCCGAGCTCGAGCGCGAGCATGCACGCGGTGCGGTCAGCGAGCAGCATTACGTTGAGGCCAAGGCCGAGTTGGAACGGCGGGTGCTCGAAGAGGTGCACGCGAGCAATGCCGCTCCCGCCCCCGGGATCAAGGGCGAAGTCGTGCGCGGCAACTGGAGCGCGCGCGTGGCTGCCGCCGTGGTGGCGCTGGTCGTGCCCATCGGCTCCGTGCTGATGTACGCGCGCTATGGCGACTTCAACGCCTTCGATCCGATGGCGATGAAGCAGACCGATGATGCGCATTCGATGTCGCCCGAGCAGATCGAGAAGATGATCGAGTCGCTCAAGGGCCGCATCGAGAAGGACCCGGAGAACCCCAATCATTGGGGCACCTTGGCGCGCACCTACTATTCGATGGGGCGTTTTCCTCAGGCCGCCGAGGCCTACTCCAAGCTGGTGAAGCTGGTGCCCGACAATGCCGACATCCTGGCCGACTACGCCGACTCGCTGGCGATGGCCAAGGGCCGCCGGCTGGCCGGCGAGCCGATGGCGCTTGTGCAAAGGGCGCTCAAGCTCGACCCCAACCAGTGGAAGGCGCTGGCAATGGCCGGCACCGAGGCCTTCGACCGCAGCGACTTCAAGGCGGCCACCGAGTACTGGGAGCGCCTGCTCAACACGCTGCCGCCCGAGGCGCCGATCGCCGATCAGATCAAGTCGAGCATCGCCGATGCGCGTCAGCGCGGCGGCATGCCGCCGCTGGCGCAGGCGCAGGGGCCCAAGGCCAACAACCTGCCGCCCGACCATCCGCCGCTGACGGCAACGCGACCGGATTCCAATGCGGCGCCGGCCGCGGCCAAGGGCGAGGCCGGCAAGGCCGCGGCGGCGGCGGGCAAGGCGACCGTGATGGGCACGATCGACATCGGCGCCGACCTCAAGGCCAAGGCTGCGCCAACGGATCAAGTGTTCATCATCGCGCGGCCCGCGCAAGGTTCGCGCATGCCGCTTGCGTTGACCGCCGTGCAGGTCAAGGATCTGCCGGCCAAGTTCATGCTCGACGAGTCAATGGCAATGTCACCGGGCGCCACGCTTGCCACGGCGGCTGAGGTCATCGTCAGCGCGCGTGTTTCCAGGACCGGTTCACCGATGCCCAACCCGGGCGACCTCGAAGGTGCCTCGCGGCCGGTCAAAGTTGGCGCCACGGACGTCGTGGTCAAGATCGATCGCGTGGTCCCGTAAAGCGCAGCGTGCGCGTAGACGCAGTGGTTCTGCGCCGTCTGCGCTCGGGTCTGAACCGCCGCCCAGCGCCCGGTCAGTGCCGATTCAGTTCGTCACGACGGTCTGGCCGAGCACGTGGTTACTGCGCGAGTTGCGCGCCCTCTTTTGAGTGGATAGCCAAGGCGCCGCAGTGCTCGTCGCATTGGCGGGTTTCCCTGTGGAAGAAGTTCTCGCGTAATTCGTCCCAGACATGCTCCTGCGGATTCAGAGACCGAGAGGCTTTTGATTTGCACCGCTGGCTGCGCTGCGCGCGTCTGACGTGGCGATGCAAGCGCCGCGAAGCGAGTCGCCGGCGCTTGAAGCGCCATCTGGGACGTTCGGGGGTCTTGCCAGGCCCGATTCGGGGCGATTTCTCACCTCTGGCACCCCC
>JADCGX010000197.1 GCA_020248785.1 Burkholderiales bacterium
CCGGCGCGCTCAGCGGCTCGCGCCCAACTCGATCGCAACGATCCGCCACCTGCTCGGCGTCCAGCTCATCCATCGCCTCGGCCATTGCCCGCACTGCGGTCAGCGAAGCGAAAGACTACGTTTGTGACACAGTAAGATTAGGAAATTTAGCCGCTTACGTTGATGCTGGCGGAGACGGAGTCTGTCAAGGCCCGCGCCATTGCTTGCTTAGCGAGGCACTCGCGCAGTTATCCACCATCGCGTCCTCCGCTAGACCGTCGCGCAGTCAACGCCAGCAGATCGTCTAAACGCAAGCCCGCTGCCGCGCGAACTTGCGCAAGGTCGCCGGATGCTCGACCGCCAGGGCGATCAGCGTGCGGGCTGCGCCACGCGGCTCACGCCGGCCCTGCTCCCACTGCTGCAAGGTGCGCAACGACACGCCCAGCAAGGCCGCGAACTCGGCCTGCGACAGGCTCGATGCCGCACGTGCTCGTACCACCGAGACCTCACGCACGGCCCCTTGTGCGTCAGCCTTCCAGAGGCGACCGACCCGCCCTGCCTTGACATCCCGCACGGCCGCTAGAAGCTCGGCGCCAATGTCACGCCGCGCATCGCGCGTGCGCAGTGCCTTTTCAGTCAGTGCCATGGCCCAACTCCTTCGCAATGGCGCGCAGCACGTCGGGCGGAATCGTGTCCCGCGCGCTCTTGCCGTAGATGGTCAACAGAACGACGGCACCGGAGACAAAGCGCGCCGTGTAGATCACCCGCACGCCGCCCGACTTGCCGGACCCACTGCGCCTCCAGCGCACCTTGCGGCAACCACCGGACCCGCGGATCAGGTCACCGGCCACGGGATTGGCCGCGATGAAGGCGGCAAAGCCGGCGCGCTCGTCCTCGCTCCAATAATCGGGCCACAGTCTGGAGAACAGTGGAGACTCGATCACCGTGAGCATGCTTGACTATACGCCATTGGCGCATAGGTGCGCATGCGCCGCTCCATCCTCACCCCGCCCCCACCTGCCCACGCAACTGATCCGCCCGCCGCTGCACGTCCTCGAGCTTCAGGTGGTAGTCCCTGACGACCTGCTTGGCATGGCTTTCCCGCAGTCCGCTGTTGCAGGCGCGGGCCGCCAGCAGCAGCCTGGCGCCGAAGTCGATGCGCTCCGGGCCGGACCGCAGCGTCATCACGCGGTCCTTGAACTCGGCCATCAGCTTGTCGAAGGCCGCGATGCGTGCCTGCATGTCCTCGCGCGACGGTCCTGACTGCGCCACGTAGGCGCACTCCTGAGCGTCGATCGTGATGTAGGGCAGCGCAAGGAGCACGGACTCGGCGTCGTCGATCCGCTGCCGGATCTCTGCGATCTGCTGGCGCTCTTCATCGGCATCCTCACCAGCGGCGACCCGGCGGCCGAGCCCAACTCGCGCAGTGCGCAGTTCAGCCTGCAGGCCCTGCAAGGTGTCACGGGTATCGCGTTCAAAGTTCTGCATGTTCATGGCTGGACAGGCTCCTGTTTCGGTTGCCGACCGGCGGGCCGGAAAGTCTCGGTGAATGTCTTGTTGAAGGCGCGCATCAACTTCGTGCGCTCGTTGTCGATCCGCTCGCGCTCGAGCCGCTTGGCCTCGTCGCCGAGCTTGGCGTTCTCGATCACCGCGATCTCGGCCCGCCGCAGCTGGCCCAGGTGGCGATTCAGCAGTACCAGCGTCTCGCCGAGCTGCATCACCGCCTTGTTCTCGGGGTCGTCGAGGTCAACGCGGATGCCGAGCTTGATGGCGGCCAGGCCCTGCCGGTACCGCTGCTCGATCTCCTTGCGGTTCTCGTAGAACCGGGCCTGATCGGTGCGGTTGTCGTGCTGGCCGTACAGCGCCTTAAAGATCGGCACGTTCGCCGGGTTGACGGTGGCCGTGCTATCCCCCAGCTGGCCGACGGTGCTCGCCACGTCCGCCAGGAACGTGCCCAGGCCGCCGGTGGCGCTGCGCACGGCCGTCTCTAACGTGCCCGGCGCGACGTCGATGGCCCCGCTGCGTGCACGATCGCCACCCGTCGACGCATTCAGCCACTGCGCGATACGCTGCTGCGCAGTACCGGCGTCACTGAGGAAGTAGCGTTCCGAGTCGGGCCGCTCGTCATACGGGCTGCGGGTTGAAACCGCTGGCCGGCCCCAGCCGCTGCGCTCGGTGGCCAGCTGGATCGGTAGGTCCAGGACGGTCGGCGCGGCCGCCATGCCCACCTGCACCGGGTCGGTCGGATCGAAGCTGCCGCCGACCGGGTTGAATGAGCCGGCCACCGCGGACGTGAGGTTGATGGCGGCCTTCGCCGGCGTGATGCCGCGCCGCGGATCACGCAGGTTGCGCAGCGTGTCCGCGAGGCTGTTGCCGAGCACGGCGAACACGTTGAAGCCGTACGGCAGCGGGATCTTGATGTACTTCGCCTGCCCGGCCTTGTCGCTGACGCCCAGCACGTTCCAGGCGGGCGGAATCATGACGACAAGGTTCCGCTCTTTCACGAAGTCCGGCACCTTGTCCCAGTTGGACTCGCCGTCGTCGTCGTCGCCGCCCCACTCGGCATTGCCGAGGGCGAGCGCCATGGCGAGCCCGGTGAGGCCGGCCATGGCGGCCTGCACGCGCGGATTCTTCAGCGCGACCAGCGTGCGGTGCGAGCCCTGCACGGCGGCGTTGAAGAACAGGTACAACGAGTTCAGCGCCGTGCCCCACTCGCCCTTGCGGTTGAAGTTGACGGTCAGATTCTTGGCGATCGACGCCGCCTCGGCTGGCGTCTTGCCCATCTCGCGCGCCGTGCGGTACGCCCCCACGCGCGCCGCGCTCTCGCTGGCGCCGCCCATCATCTCGACCGCGCGCAGGGTGGACGCCGCCAGCTTGGCCAAGCGGGTACCACGCGCGGCAAGCCACGCGCGATCGGCAAGGCGGGCCACGCCGGAGCCTCGCGGGTCCAGATCGCCGCCCGCCTCGAGGATCTCCGCGCGGAGCTCGTCGAACACGTCGGTGGTGTCGCGCATGAAGAAGCCGCCCGTGATGCCGCCGGCGGCCTTGAACTCCGTGAACCAGCGATCCCACTCGCGGACCTGCGGATCCAGCCTGCGGGTCTCGTTGCGCGCGGCGGCCGCCAGCGCGCCGGTGTAGTGGCGCGCGTAGGTCGCAGTCGCGCCCCAGCCGAGCGTGTCGAGCGTGCTGATCGCGCCGGTCTGCGCGTCCCGGATGCTGTTGATCACGACAAACGCCGGGTTCCAGCGCGTCAGCGTGTTGCGCAGCCAGTTCGAGTACCAGCCGACGGACTCGGCGATCAGGCGCTGCAGGTCACCGGTCTCGTCCAGGTAGGCGCGCTGCATGGCCCTGCGCAGCAGCGGATCCTTGATGCGGATGTAGACGGCCTGTCCACCCACCTTCACGCCGATCGTGTCGTCGCCCTTGTCGACATCCGCCAGGCGCACGGCCTCCTGCACGTCGAAGAACGCCAGCTGCGGATCGTCGCGGAGGTCGCGGCGCAGCGGCTGGACCTCCCACAGCGCGGGGTCCGGGTTGGTCTGCACCAGGTCGAGGAACACCTTGCCGACGGCATTGCGCTCAGCGCGGACGACGGCGCGCTCGTAGTCGAGGATGACGTTCTCGAGGATGGTTGCCGCACGGCTCGTACGGCCCTCCAAGTGCTGGGCTTCCTCGCCGCGCACGTCGATGCCGCCACGCGGCTTCACCACCGGACGGCCGTCGGCGTCGAACTCGATGCGCTCGAAGCCCCGCAGCGGCACGTAGTTGCGAAACATTAGCTCCCAGCGGTCGAACTGGTCCTGGGAGATCAGGTCGGCGTCGAGCAGCTTGCGCCGCGTGGCGCGCGTGATTGCCAGCAGATCGGCGTGCACGTCCTCGAGTGCATCGGCCTTGCCATCGCGCAGGAAGCGGTCGAGTACGTCGGAGGCCGCGGCGTCCGACATGCCGGAGCCGTTGCCCCGCAGGTCGGGATTGATGCGCTCTACATAGCGATTGCGCTCGGCGGCGTGCTTCGCGTAGGCGTACAGCGCGAGATCGCCCGGCGTCAGGTCCAGGCGCGCCAGCTTGGTCATGAGCGGGCGCATGCGGTCGTCCTTGAACTGCTCGAGCTGGGCCTGAATTCGGCCGTGCATGCGCTCTTCGGCGCGGTAGGCGTCCTGCGCCTGGCCGACCGTGCCGCCCTGCGCGGTGATGGCGTCCTGCACGACGCGCAGGCGCAGCAGGTAGTCCTGCGCGACGCGTCGCGCCGTCTGCATGCGGGTTTCGCTGGGTAGCTCCCAGCGGTTTACGGGATTGCCGGCCTCGCGCCGGCGTGGCGTCCTGTCGTAGAAGACGTTGGCGAGGTCGCCTAAAGGTTGAACGCGCCGAGCTGCAAGTCGATCCAGAAGGACTCGCCCGCGCGCTGTGCCCGCTGTGCGTGCCAGGGATCCGGCGAGAGCCGCGACTCGTGCAGTGCGCAGCCCAGCCTCAGACGCAGTCGCTCCTGGGCCGGCCACCAATCCCAGCGTTCGAGCTCCAAGAATCTTCCGGCCAACAGCGTGGAGAGCCTCTTGGGCGTCATCCGCTTGGCGATCTCGCCGCTCGTTGCGTGCCTCAGACTGGCGAGCGCCGGCATCAGCTGCTCGTTCGGCAGCGTCTCCAGCGACTGAAAATCGGCCTCTTGCAACGTCATAGCTGATGCCTTCGATCTCGGGTGCGATCGCGCGAACCTGATCGTAAACGCGGCGCGCGAGTTCGCGGATGTTGTACGCGTGGTTTCCACGTCGCCAATCAATGGGATCAAGTCCGGTCGAGGCGTCGTCACGCATCTGGCGTGACGCGGGTTCGATGTGATCTGTCGTGCCCCAGCGCAGCGCGGAGCTCAGCAGGTTGTTCGTGCGCCGGAACGCCGCCGCGTCGCTCAACCCCATGGGGTCGCCGATGAACCGCAGGCCGGCGTTGTGCGCGAAGTCGCCCACCATCTGGTAGACGCGCGAGCCCGCCTGACCGGGCGCCCATTGGCTGATGTCGAGCCACACTTCGCCGTCGGCGTTGGTGAACACCAGCGCGCGCCTGGTCTCCGGCAGTGCCGGGTGCCGGATCTCCCAGGCGTCCCTGAGGGTCCGGAACGGCTCGTTGCTCGTGTCGACGCTGTCCGTGATGCGCTCGACTTCGGCGCCCGGCCAGATCGTGCGCGCGATCACATGCAGGCCACGCGAAGTGCTGATCGGGTAGCTGAACGCTTCGTCGGACTGCGCGAGGTCATCGAGGAACCGCACCACCGGATCGTCGGTGTCGATCGCCTGCCGGCGACGGCCGTCCTGCGAGCGCAGCACGTCGAGCCTGGAGATCATCGTCGGGCTGACGAATGTGCCGTCGCCGGCCAGGACCGCTGCGATGCCGCGCAGGACGGCGGCATCCGAGGACAGGCCGAGAAGCTCGCGCGCCTTGGCCATCAGCGCCTGGTACCAGCGGCGCACGACCGCCTGCCAGCCGCGGCCCTCGGCACGCTGGCGCATGAGTCGCGCGCCATTGATCGCCCAGAACTCGCTGGCGGCGGCCAGCTCGTAGGGCAGCACGCTCTGCAGGTTGAGGTCGCTGCCCGGCAAACCCTGCCAGATGCGCAGCGCCATGGCGTCGTCGCCGCGTTCGGCGGCGAGCAGCATGGCGTCGAGCAGCGTTGTGCGAGTCCCGTCAAGCCCCTGGCGAGCATCACGGGCGGCCGCACGCAGTCGCTTCAGCCACTACCGCCGGATGGTGGTCCGGGCTGCCTCCGGAAGCATGCGCTCCGTGTGGTGCAGGATCTCGTGCGTCGTCGTGTCGTCGTTGGCGTTGCTCGCGAACACCGTGACGATGCGCGCGAGCACGTTGTAGGTGCCGTTGGGCTGGCTGTCGTCGCCGGCGCGGATGCTGAGGCCCAGGTCGGTGGCCACCGCCGGGTTCTGGTCGAGCAACCACAACGCGAGATCCGTCTGGGCTGGGCCGAGCTCCCCGGTGCGGCGCGCCCGCAGCAGGCGTTCGCGCAGCCAGTCGGCGCCACGCACGCGATCGCGGTCGTCGGCCGCCTGGCGTGCCTCGCGGCGTCGCTCGAGATCGGCCTGCACGGCGGCGGCCAGCTGCCCGTCGCTGCTTTGGCCGCGCTCCCATCGGCGCAGCGCAGTGTCCAGGCGCGGCGCGGTGGCCACGAAGTACGGCGCGACCTCCCGGGGAACCCGGACCCCGCGCTCGGTGCGGTCCTCAAGGAATGCGCCACGCGGCGCACGCACCCACGCGGGCGGGTTCCTGGCCGACTGCACGCGGCCGCCGGTCGCGGAGAACGCAATCGACGGGCCGTAGGGCTCGAAGCCGAGCGCCTCGAACTCCGGCCGCTGCGCTGTCAGGTTGCCGGCTTCGCGCTGCCGGATGACGACGCCGAGCCCGTGGGCGTCGGCGACAGCGTTGATGCGGGCGAGGCTGTCTGGGGTGACGACGGCGACGCTGATGTTGCCGTTGTCGTCGAGACTGGCACCGGGGTCGATGGCGGCGACGTCACGACGTAGGGCGCGGGCGGCGTCCACGTCCCGCATGACGGCGGGCACAGCGGGTCGGCCAGCGATGTCCCCTCGGTAGGCACCGGATACCTCATCGAGCGATCGTAGGCCATAGGAACGCAGTCCCAAGGAGTCGTCACCGCCGCGGGACGGCGCAGCGTCTTGCTCATCCGACACCATGCGCCCCGTGTTCTGCGTGATGTCATATCCCAGCGCGCGCCCACGGTTCTGCGCTCCCGTCGTGCTCCTCGCGCTACGGCCGTCTCCCCACACGGCGTCCGTGAGGTAGCCGTCCTCGATCAGCGCCTCAATTTCGGCATGTCCTGCTTGCCGCAGGTCGGCCACGTCGGCAGACCACGCAAAGACACCGTAGGAGCCCGTGCCGCGCGCGAACCGCCGCAGCCACGCGCGCAACTTGGTCGGGTTGGTCCACAGCGACAGCGGGATCTCGGCGAGCGCACGCACGCCACGGCTAGCGCCGATGACCGCGATCCAGCCGTCACGCTGCAAGCTCTTGCCGACGCGAGCGACCTCTGCCGGCGACTGCACCTGGGTGTCGAGCAGATCGTGCGGTTTGGCGGGCGTCAGTAGGCGGTCGTCGTCGAAGTATTGCTCGACGACCTGTTGCCGCGGTGGCAGCACCAGCCGCGTCTCGGGGTTTGGCGTCAGGACACCGTAGCGGTTCGAGTTGATGACGACATGCGCCCGCATCCCCGGCAGCCGCCGCGCAAGCTCGGCCGTGAGCGCAAGGTCGCCGCGCGACGGTGTTGGGTCGCCGCTCGGATGGTTGTGCACCAGGTAGTAGCCATCGGCGCCCACCGAGTCCATCAGCGACCGCATGGCTGCGATTCCGTCGTCCGCGGAAACGCCGATCGGGAACGCGCTTGACGTGTTGGGCAGCCGCGAACTCAGCGCGGTCGCGTGGACGATCTCGTTGCCGCGGTGTAGAAGACGCGCAGGGTCTCGTAGCGCGGGTCCCGGTACACCTGGGCCAGCGCGGCGATGTCTTCGGGAGCGGATGCCTCACGGCCGACTAACGCGAGAACGCCGGCCTGCTCGAACTCGTCGGCGATTGCTTTGGCAACTAGCCGAGGGCGGCCGTCTCCTTCAAGCGGCCGGAAAGTGCGCTGGCGCTGTAGTAGTCCCGGCGCTCGATCAGCTGCATCGGATCGTCCGGCAGCGGGCAGACCGTCTTCCTGCCGTCGCTCCAGGTCTCGATCAGCACGGGCTGACCGTCCTCGATCGCCGCCTCGCTGCGCACGATCGTCGGGGGCGTACTCGTCAGGTGGCTGCTCGGCACGGTCTACTCGCGGTCCAGCTTCTTGCGGCGCGCGAGTTCCGCCACGACCTTCGCGCGCTGCTCCGATGGCATCGCTGCCAGCTTGCGTGCGGCTGCCTGACGCTGCGTCAGAGTCGGTGTCGGCTTGGAGAGCTTCGGCTTCTGCATCAGTGAATCCCAGTGCAAGCAGTGTATCGGCCGACAGCCGAGCGCCGGGATCCATGAAGGCCCGCACGTCGTCGTCGGTGAGTTGGTCGGCCAAGGCATTGGCCTCGGCCATGATGGCGGCGCGTTCCGCCTCGAGCTCGGCATCCGGCGCAGATTGCCCGCTGCCTGCATCTCGATACGCGCGATCGCGCAGGCGCTCGAACTCCGATTCGTCGGCACCCAGGGGCAGCGGGGGTCGATAGGTCGGATCGGCGCGTCGTTGGATCGCGTCAGCGAGAATGTCGAGGGCCGCGCTGACGCCCCCAACATCGCTTTCGTCATCGAGCTGCGCGGCAGTGAGGAACCTGCCCGCCAGGACTTCATCGGTGATCTGATCGATCCCACGGCCATCGCGTCGAAACACCTCGACGAGCCCCAGGCGCATCGCGGTCTGCGGCGAGTACGGCTCGCCGGTGACCTCGCGGAAGTACCGCGTGCTGATGCCGCCTGCCTGAGCGATAGCGCGAAGAACAGGGTTCTTGACGCTCTGCCCGGGCACGCGACGGCGCGCGCGCACTTCTCGCGGCGGTGGCGGTTGGACTGCCCAGCCGCGCCCTTCCGCTGCATCTACGCGCACGGCCCGATACCCACGGCCGAGACGATCGGCGGCGAGCTGTGCACGTGCACGCGATGCAAACGGTCGGTCGCCCTGGTCAAGGATCAGATCACTCGACTCGGCCCGCTGCGGCTGTCCTTGTGAGACAGGCGGTGCCGCCGGCGTCGGCGCAGCCTGCTGCGACGTGCCGGACACTTCGGAGGCCCTCGCTGCTGCGCGAACCTCGGCTTGCTGTGCGCTGGGTTCGCGGTACGCGACCGGCCGCTGTGGGCCGTCGCTGGTCACCCAGCCACGGAAGTCTTGCCACGACATCGGCGTCACGGCACCGCGCCGCTGCGGGCCATTGCCGTCGTCGTGGTGGGCGTCATAGGCCGCCTCGGCCTCGCGCTGCGACGTGTAGCCGACGAGCACCTTCGGCTCGTCAAACTTGCCCGTGCGCTCGTCGATCTGGTCGACGACGAAGACAGGGCCGGCGTAGTCGGTGGGCGTGCCTGGCCGGATGTACGTGTCGACCGGCTCGCCAGTGTTGTCGCGCGTGCCCTTCAGGTAGCCGTAGTGGGCACGCATGCGCACGCGCCAGCGCGGCGGCGTGTTCTTCTTGTCCTCGCGGACCGAGCCTTCCGGGTTCTCGATAGCGACCTCGAGCCCGCCCAGGCGCGTGTGGCCCTTCGAGTAATTGCCCGCCAGCGCCTGCGCTGCGGTGGGCGGCGTCAGGTCGTTGCGCGGTGACGCGGCCGCCTCGTGCGCGGCGTCGTCAACCGTCGCAGAACCTTGCCCTGCACCGCCGACCGTTCCTCGTGGAGCAGTTGCACCAGCGTCGGAAGCTTCACGCGGTCGCAGTGCGTAGCCGCGCAGGTCGCCCTGGTCGAACGGTACGACCTCGACGTCCTCTCGCAGGGCGCGTGCGGCCTGGAGCGCGCGGCCGCGATCCGACCACGGCCGGCCATTGGCCTTCACGACGGAGCCGTCCGCAAGCCGGGTGACCGGGAAGCTGCTGGTCGCAGGCATGTCCGCAGTGGGCCGGGATCTTTCGTCCAAATCGTCCACCGTGGACGCTGTTTGATCCGGATCCTCGACGGGCACGCGCGCCAGCAGATCGGCATCGCTGGTCACCGGTATCAGCACCCGGTCCTGGGCGAGCGCGGCGCGGCGCTCAAGCTCGGCGCTGATGGCGATGCGCACCGCCTCGCTGTTGGTGCGCTCGAGCTGCCTGCGCAGGCCGGCTTCGTCACGCGTGGGCAGGCCGAGCAGCTCGACAGAGCGATCCATCTGTGCGGCACGCGCAATGTCCTGCTGCGCACGCTCGATCACCTGGGCGGCGAGATTCGGCCGCGACAGGGCGGCAGCGGCGGCAGCCACCACGTCGGCAGGCTTCTCGGCTGACATCAGCGCGGCATCGTCGGCCGCGCGCTGTCGCTGCTCGGACTGCATGGCAGCGTCCAGGCGCTCGGCCAGCGGCGGCGCAGCCGGCGAAGCGGGCGCCATTTGCGGCGACGGAGATAGCGACGCGCCTTGCCGCATTGTGCTGCGCACATTGGCGCCGGCCTCCACGATGCTGCTCGGCACTTCCGCGAGCCCTTCAAGCAACAGATCGGCCGGCTTGTATTTGCCCGTGGAAGCCTGTGCCGCGCCCTCTCCAGCAACGCCGGCGCCGGCCTGAAGAGCAACTTCGGCGGCGGAAGCGCCCAGCACCCGGCGCACGGCGCCTTGCGTTACGCCGCTATCAATGTCGCGCAGCACCGGCCCGATAAAGCGGCCCGCAAGCCCGGCGCTGACGGCATCAAAGGCGGCCACCGAAACACCACGCTTGGCTGCGTACTCCTTTGCCTCGGCCCGCAAGTTCGGGTCGGTCAGCATGCGCGTAATGGCAACCGGGTCGCGCGGATCCAGGCCCTTGTCGGTCAGATAGTCCACAACGCTGGCGCCGTACTCGGACGCAAACGATCCGATGGCAGCACCCGCGGCTGTGCCGCCTGGGCCGACAATGCTGCCCGCAATCGTCGTGGCAAGGGCGGGCGTGCTCGCAATGACCGACTCGCCCAACAGTGTCAGCGTGGCGCGCGGGTTGCGTGCCAGCGCGCCGGCCGCCTCTCCCAGCGTCTTGGCCTGCGTGATCTTCTCGATCCCCGCCTGAATGTCCTCGGGCGGCGCATCCGCTTCAATGCGGCGCTGACGCTCGGCAATGCGGCGCCCGGCCGCATCTGCCGGCAGTGTCCCGACAATTGCGCCGAGGGCATCAAACCCCTGCCAGGCGCGCTGCGCGCCGCGGCGGGACGTGTCGCCCACTTGGTCGAGCCCGTTGCGCTCGATCGGCGTGATAGTGCCGCTGGGTGCGGCCTCAGCGCGGGCGCGCGACTCTCGGCTGGCCTGCGCAAATCCGACTTGCTGGACGCGACTGTTGCGCCGGTCCTGGTCGGTCTTGCCATCCCACATCACGCCGGCGCCCGCCGGGCGTGCGGGCTGCGCCGGCGCTACATCACGGCCGCTGCCGGCGTACCGGAACGCAGGCCGGGCGGCCGCAGCGTCTTCCCTTGCCACGCTCTGCGAGGCAAAGCGGGTGGCCTCGGCGCGATCGAACGATCCGTCATCCGCCGGCGGCGGCAAGAGGTCGTCGAAGATGCCAGCGCCGCTGCCGCTGGACTCCGAAACGAGATCCGCGAACAGGCTCACGCGCTGCCCAGCAGGTTGGCGGCCTGCTGCTGCAGGCGCTGCATGCGGGCTTCGACATCGGCACGCGTGGCTTCTGCGGCCTGCAGCACTTCCTGGGCCTTGCGATGAACGCGCCCGGCCTCGATCTGCGCCTGCTCGACGATCTGTTGCGCCTGTTGCTCGGCACGCTGGCGGGCATCGGCTTCGAGATCGACGGCACGCTGCCCAGCGGCTGCGACGATGCGCGCCGCGTCGCCTTCAGCATCGGCACGCACAGCCTGCGCTTCGCTGGCAGCCGCTTGGCCCGCGCGGATCTTGTCTTCGGCCAGCGCGGCGGTCTGCTCGAGCGTCGCGAGCACGCCGCGCCGGTGCTCGATGGCGCGGTCGAGTTCGTCGCGGGCATTCAGCGCGCTGCCGGCGTCCTTGAAGAACGCGCTGGCGGCCTCGATGCCCTTCAGCATCTTGCCAAGGCGTTGCAGGGACCCCGCTGCGCTGATCGCCTCGGCGGTGGTCAGCGTCAGAATCGGTTGGGTCGTCGGTTCACTCATTCGATCTCTCCTATCGGCCGCGTGTGCGGCGGCAAGTCATGGAAACGGTCACGCTCGAGCCCGCGCCGCCGGTGAGGAACGGTCGGGTCCATTGCGGCACTTCGGTAACAGCCTTGCCGCCGGCCGCTGTCAGCGCGAGGTCGGCGCCCTGCGGATCGTCGAGCGTGAAGTACGCGGACGCCGGATCGACGTTGGTGCCCTCCACGCGGACGGAGGCGCCGCCGAACGTGCCCGCCATCTGCACGCTGCGGTCGGCGAAGTCGGCATGCTGCGGGCCGACTGGCGCGCCGTCGTTGTCGACATTGGTGAGCACCCATGCGAAAACGACGGTGTTGTTGCCGACATGCCGGATGGTCGGATTGACGGTGGCCATCAGCGCAGCTCCTGACTGGCACGCGCGGCGGCGAAGCCAGCCTCGAGGTCGGCGTCTTCGTCGACTTCAGCGGCGGGCTGCTCGACTGGCAGAACGGCTGCGCCAGCACGCATAGCTGCACCCTTGGTCGCCGTGTGCGAGCCGCGAGCGGCTGGCGGTCCGGCGATGACGTTGGCCAGGTCGGCAGTGCGGCGGCGACGCGCGACCGCCGGTGCCTCAGGCAGCGCAGCCGCGAAGCCCGCCTCGAGGTCGTGGGCCTCGCGGGAGGCCTCGATCTGCTTGCGGATGGGCGAGATCACAGGTCGCGCTCCTGCATCCCGTAGCCGCGTAGCCGCTCGACCACACGACCGCGATCGGCGCCGCGGCGGATCGCTTCCCGCGCCTGCTGGATCACCGTTTCGCGTGTCACGCCAGCCGGCAGAGCGCCGCCGGATCCGGTGCCTTGCTGCCCTCGCTCGAGCAGGCGCTGCCGGTTGGCCTGCGCGGAGTCAAGATCCCGCGCAGCGGCCTCGACGCGCGGCTGGCGGGCGATCCATGCTTGCCGCTCGTCTGGCGGCATGCTCATCGCCTGCGGGTTCTGCCGTAGTAGCGCGTCGAGGCCGGCCCGCGTGGCGTCGTTCAGAGCGCGCCGCGCCGTCTCGACTGCGGTGTTGGCATCCCGAACATCCGTCGGTGCACCACCGCTTCGCGTGCGGTTCGGATCGGTTCGGCGGCGCAGTGCTGCCAGCTGCTCGTTGGCCTGCGTGCGCGCCTCGGCGCTGCGCGTCTCGCCGACGAAGCCCTCGGTAACGGCCTCGTCGATCATCACGCCCTCGTCCACCTTGAATCGATCTTTGCCCTGGGACGCGCGCACTGCCTGGCGCGCACGCTCGGTATTGCGGCCGCCGGCCACGTCGTTGAAACCGGCTTCGAACGCGTCCTGTTCGATGCGGCCGCGCGCATAGCTGTCGCGGTCGCCCGGCTTGCGCGCTGCCTGCAGATCCTCGTAGCCGCGCTGCTGCCGGCGCCGGTACTGCTGAAATGCGGCGGCGTCGTTCACCATGGCCGGCGGCATGACGTTGCCGTCGTCGTCCATGGGCACCGGGTTGGCATCGCGCCGAAAATCGCCGGGCCCGCGCTGCTGGCGGTCGATGCCGTAGATGGAGCCTTCGAGGTCGGTCGGCTCACCGCCGCTCGCCCCTCGCGCGCCGCCGCCGCCCGCCTTCAGCTGCTGCACGGCCGCACGGAGCTCGGCGAGATCCCGCTCGCGGGTGTCCTTCAGCGTTGCGAGAAACTCCTCGCGCCGGGCCCGCTGCTGCTCGATGCTCCACGTGAGCACATCGCTGCCAGCTGACATCAGCGCGCGCCCTACATTGCTTCCGTACATGGCTAGGCCTCCCTAGAAAAGTTCGCACCGCCGCTCGGGTTCGAGCGCACCAGCGCCTGCAGAGTCGCCATCGCTGAACGATCCAGGCGCCCGGCGTCGTCGAGTCCGAAGCCGTCGAAGCCCGGGACGACGCCGGCCGCTGCCTGTCCAGCGGAATGCGCGATCTCAACGGCGGCGGCGTGAAGATGGGACAGCGGGATGCACGCGCGCAAGACATCTGCCGACGCAATGGCAAGTCGTGCCGCGTAGTCGCCGAGTCGACCGGCATGGTCGTGTTCTGCGAGGCGATCGATGACCTCGCGCGTATCGAGCTCGCGGACGGCCCGCTGCACGACGCCCTCGACCTCCACGGCGCGGTCCGGATCGGAGCGCAGCAGCGCGCCGGCGGCAACGTCGCGCCGCGCGTAGCGCATCGCCTGGACGGCATCGGTGTCGTCGAGCTTGCCGAGCATCCACGAAAAAATGGCGAGGACGATGCCCGAAGCCCCCTGCAGATCGACTACAGAGGCTCGATTCGGCTGGTCAACACCCAGCACAGCGCGGGCCGCACGCTCGCCCAAAGCGCGGACATCGAGCGGCAAGGTGTCGAAGCCACCCTCACGCTTATCGTCGAAAACGATGGCGCGCCGAGCGATGACCGCAGGCGCGCCGACGGCGTTGTGGAGTCGATCAAGCGGTGTCGTCATTGCGTTCTCCGCGCTTGAGCGCCGCCCATACCTCGGGCGGCAGATCGGCGCCGTTGATCACGAACTGGTAGGCCTGGTCTGGCGTGATCTTTGTCGGATCGATCTGAGCATTGACGATCGGCGGCGCACCCGGCAGACCACCGACTCGAACATCCGACTCTGGCTTGCCCCACGCGCGGTCCAGCACCGCGTTGGCAGCACTCACGCGCGCAGCGGCAGGCGCATCCCCGTCGTCCATCACAACGCGCAGCGTCTGGACCGCCTTGTCCGTCAAAGCACGGCACGCCTCGCGGACGTGCTCTGGAACCTTGGGCCTGCCAGCGGGGTTGCCCGACACGCCCTTGGGAAACGGACGGCCACGCGGCTTCGTCGCTGATGCTGCGCTGATACCAGCGGGCAGACGCGTGCGGGCACCGGTGCCCTTGCCGGCGGACTTGCCAGCCTTGGAGGCGCGCTTGCGAGCGTTAGCCACGGATCACTTCGACCGGCGGTACATCGATCAACCCAGTACCGCTGTCCGACGAGAAGATGTCGCTTCCGCCCGCGCCGAAGATGGCAGCGGCGACCCCGCGTCGCTCCCACTCGCGCACCGCCCGACGATTGCGAGCCTCAAGGTTCGCCTGCTTGCTGAGCGGATCCTGCCGCTCGTTGCGACACCAGTTCCTCCAGGTTGCACACCAGTCCAGCTTCACGCCCTTAGTACCGGGCAACGCAGTCCAGTAGTCGCGGAAGCGTTCGAAAACAGCATCGGCCTTGAGGTCCGGGCGATGTTCTTCGCAGAACTCGGCCCAATGGGCGGGCAGTTCAGTCAGCGCGAAGCGCGTCCCGCGCGAAGCGCGTCCCGCGCGAAGCGCGTCCCGCGCGAAGCGCGTCCCGCGCG
>JADCGX010000198.1 GCA_020248785.1 Burkholderiales bacterium
GCGCGTCTGCCCCGCACGCAGCGCCGCGCAGCCCTCCTCGACCAGGGCGGCGGCATTGGCGCTGGTGAAGCTGACCGACTCGACCCGCATGGCGCAGACGGCCCTACTTCTTGCCCGCCAACTGGCGATTGCGGTCGGTGAGCGCCTTGATCAAGCCGTCGATGCCGTTCTGGTTGATCTCGCTGGCAAAGCTGGACCGGTAGTTCTCGACCAGCCACACGCCAGCCACGTTGACGTCGTAGATCTTCCAGCCGCCATCGCCCTTGTCGACGCGGTAGTCGAGCTGGATCGGGTCGCCGCGGCTGGGCACGACGTTGGTCCGCACCACCACGTCGGTCTCGCTCGGCTGGGCGCGGAACGGCCGCAGCTCCACCTTGTGATCGGTGACCTGCGACACCGCGCCGGCGTAGGTGCGCACCAGCAAGGCGCGGAACTCCCGCGTCAGCGCGGCCCGCTGCTCCGGGGAGGCCTGGCGCCAGCCGCGCCCGACCGCCAGTTGCGTCATCTTCTCGAAGTTGACATAGGGAAGGACCTTGTCGTCGACCAGCTTGTTGAGCCGGCCGATGTCGCCGCTCTGCAGCGAGCGATCGCCCTTGATGGCCTCCAGCACCTCGTTGGACAGCGAGCGCACCAGCGCGTCGGGCGCCTGGGTCGCTGCCTGCGCCCATACCAGCCCGGGCGCGGAGGCCAGCACCGCGGCGGCAAGGGCGCTGAGCAGTGCACGGCGATCGGCGGAACAAGTCATCTTCGATCCACAAGGAAGTAGGCAGGTCAGACGGGTGCGGACGGCGGGTTCAGCCGCCACCGCCGCGGATTAGACCACTACCGCGCCTGGGCGACGGACGGCTGAAGCGCCATCTGCGGCCCGTCGGTTTCGCGGGCGGCCTCCTCATCCTCGTCGGGGAGGCGCGGCGGGTTGCCGTCGTAAATCAGGCTGCGGCGGCGCTGCAGGTAGCCGTCGCGAATGAACTGGTAGCGGTCGAGCGCACCGTCGAGCAGGCGCTCGGCCGGGAACAGGCCGACGCGGGTGTCGATCAGGTTCAGGCCCCACAGCGAGTTACGCAGCCGGATCGGGTCGACGTAGCCCATCGGGTTGGTGTAGAAGCCGACCACGCGGCCCGCGCCGTCGCGTACCGAACTGGGCCCCAGAAAGGGCAGCACGAAGTAAGGACCCGGCCCGGCACCCCATTTTCCGAGCGTCTGGCCGAAGTCTTCGTCGCTCTTCTCCAGACCCATGCGCGAGGCGACGTCGAAGCAGCCCAGCAGGCCGATCGAGCTGTTGATGGCCACGCGGGAAACGTCGCCGGCCGCCGCGGTCACCTTGCCCTGCAACACGTTGTTGAGCGCGTTGGGTACGTCATACGCGTTGGCAAAGACGTTGCCGACACACTGGCGCACACCATCCGGAACGTAGTCTGCGTAGGCACGCGACACCGGCTTGATCACGGCCGCGTCGACGCGGTCGTTGAACTCGCTCATGTGGCGGTTGTAGCGTTCCCACGGGTCGACCGGATTGCTGCCCGCGTGGGGCGGAACGGTGGCACAGGCGCCCAGCGCCGCGGCGGCGATGCCGGCGGCCAGCAGCCGGATGAGCAACGACAGAAGGTGCATGGTCGGGCCTACTTCTTGGTGTCGCCGCCGCCCTCGGCAGCGCTCTTGAACAGGAACTGGCTGATCAGGTTCTCCAGCACCACCGCCGACTGCGTGCTGCGGATCACATCGCCCGCGGCGAGGTCCTTGTCGTCGCCGCCCGGGTTCAGGCCCACGTACTGGTCGCCCAGCAGACCGGCCGTGAGGATCGAGGCCGAGGTATCGCGCGGGAAGGAAAAGCGCCGCTCGATCTCCAGCGTCACCAGTCCCTGGAAGGTTTCGCGGTCCAGCGCGATGGCGGCCACACGCCCGACCGTGACGCCGGCGCTCTTGACCGGCGCCCGCACCTTCAGCCCGCCGATGTTGTCGAAGCGCGCCGTCACCGTGAAGGTGTCGCCGCGCGTGAGGGTGGCGAGATTGGCCGCCTGCAGTGCCAGAAACACCAGCGCCAGGAAACCCAGCAGCACGAACAGTCCGACCAGCGTCTCGATGCCTTTCTTGCCCATCTCTCGTCCTTTGCCCTTTACGGCGTGGAAAACATGGCCGCGGTGAGCACGAAGTCCAGCGCCAGCACCACCAGCGAAGACACCACCACGGTGCGGGTCGTGGCCTGCGCCACGCCCTCGGGCGTCGCTCGAGATTCATAGCCCTGGTACAAGGCGACGAAGGTGCAGGCGACCCCGAACACAATGCTCTTCAACACACCGTTGCCGACGTCGTCCCAGACGTCCACGCCGCCCTGCATCTGCGCCCAGAATGCGCCAGGGTCGACGCCGATCAGGCCCACGCCAACGATGTAGCTGCCGATGATGCCGACCGCCGAAAACATGGCGGCCAGCAGCGGCATCGCGATGACCCCGCCGATGAAGCGCGGCGCCAGCACCCGGACGCGGGGGTCGACCGCCATCATTTCCATGGCCGCCAGCTGCTCACCGGCCTTCATCAGGCCGATCTCGGCGGTCAGCGAGGTGCCGGCGCGGCCGGCAAACAGCAGTGCCGTCACCACCGGACCGAGCTCGCGCACCAGCGAAAGCGCCACCAGCAGGCCCAGGCTCTCGGCGGCGCCGTAGCGGCTGAGCGTGTAATAGCCCTGCAGACCCAGAACGAAGCCCACCGCCAGGCCCGAGGCGAGGATGATGGTCAGCGAGTAGTTGCCGATCTTGTGGACCTGCGCCACCACCAGGTAGAAGCGGCGCAGCGCCGGCGGCGTGAACTTGACCAGTTCGACAAAGAAGGCGGCGTTGTGCCCCATGCCCTGCAGCACGCCGAGCGCCCAGGCACCGAGGGCGGCCACGCGGTCGTGGGCGCGCGCGAGCCAGCCGTTGCGTGGCGCGGCACTCATGAGGGACGCCTCTTCGCTGCGTGCCGCGGCCGCAGCGCATGCGGTCGACCGGGCGGGCTCATTGGACTACCCTCACGCTGCGCGCTCGGGAATTCGCCCTTGGGGCGGCCCGGCGGGCTCATTGGACGAGCCCCAGGTCTTCTTCGAGCGAGCGGCTCGGGTAGTGGAATCGCACCGGACCGTCGGGAGCGCCGTCGATGAACTGGCGCACCTCCGGGTGCTCCGAGGCCTGCAGTTCGGCCGGGGTGCCGTGCGCCACCACGCGCCCCTGGGAGGACAACAGATAGGCGTAGTCGACGATCAGGAAGCACTCCTGCACGTCGTGCGAGACGACCAGCGAGGTGGCGCCGGTGGCGTCGTTGAGCTTGCGGATCAGGTTGGCGGTGACGCCCATGCTGATCGGGTCCAGCCCGGCGAACGGCTCGTCGTACATCAGCAGGTCGGGGTCGAGCGCGATGGCGCGCGCCAGCGCGATGCGCCGCGCCATGCCGCCCGAGACCTGCGAAATACGCAACTGCGCCGCCCCGCGCAACCCCACCGCGTTGAGCTTCATCAGCACGATGTCGCGGATCATGACCTCGGGCAGATTGGTGTGCTCGCGCAACGGGAAAGCTACGTTGTCGAACACCGTCAGGTCGGTGAACAGCGCCCCGAACTGGAACAGCATGCCC
>JADCGX010000199.1 GCA_020248785.1 Burkholderiales bacterium
ACGTCACAGCCGCCGCCTGCAGCGGTCGCAGCGTGCGTGCCTCTTCGCCTTCGGCTTGCGGCTCGGCCAGCCAGGTCTGGCCCATGTCTTCCACCAGCACGCCCCGGCGCGTGAGCAGCTTCATCAGCCGGGCGATGACGGTCTGCAGCAGCGCGTGCAGCTCGTCGTCGGTGGGCGCATCCACCTCGATGAACACCGGCACGCCATCGTCGCCGCACCGGTACACGCCGTCCAGCACCAGACAGTGCAGGTGGATGTTGAGGTTGGCGGCGGACCCGAAGCGCTGAATCAGCGTGACCGCACCGCCGTGGCCTTCTTCGGGCTTGAGCCCGGCCCGGCCCAGCAGGTGCCGCGTGACCACACGATGCACCACCTGCAGCACCGACGTGACCCGTTCGGGCTGCGCGGCCAGCAGCACGCGCAGCGGGATCGGCAGCGACAGCACCCATTGCCGTACCGGCACGTGCGGGATGACGTGGTCCACCAGGTGCGCCGCGGTCTGCGACATGCGCCGCGCACCGCACGACGGGCAGAAGCCGCGGCGCTTGCAGCTGAAGGCAAGAAGCTTGTCGTGACCGCATTCGCCGCAGCGCAGCCTCAGGAAGCCATGGGCCAGGATGCCGCACTCGAGGAAGGCGTCGAACTCATCCTTGATGAACCGCGGCAGCTCCGATCCGGTGCTGGCCTCGGTGTGCGCGATGAAGCTGGCCGCATGCTGCTGCACCAGGCGGTACAGCGTGGTCTGCTCAGGGCGGTGGCGCTCATAACGGAGCGCGCCGTTGGCGGCTTCGCCCCGTCTTGGCAGCGTGAGAGCGGACATGGGGCCGCATCGAAATACTGCACGTTTATACAGTACCTCGGTGCGACTGTTTCCGACGGGGAGGTTGACCGAAGAGATGCCGGGAAGCTGCCCGTCGTCACCGTCAGCGCCTGGCCGACTGCCGACGCTGACGCGCACCCAGGAGCGGACACTGCAGCCAACGCTCATCCTGCTGTCCAGATGCTGCCCCGACCACCCATTGCCGCCGGGTTGTCGGCAACGAAGAGGCACTGCGGCCGCGCCCGATTCACGCGCCATGCCCGGGTTGCGGTGGCCGGCGCGGGAGCGCGCGGCCACGTTTGGAGCAGCGGCGCGGTGTCGCTACCTGCCGGCGGATAGAACAGCGCACCGGGGCAGTGCCACTGCCTCGCCGGCTACTTCGGAAGACTGGTACCGTTACTGCGACGGCGTGGTGCGGCCGTGGGGAATCACGCGTATACCTCTTCGATTCAGTCCGGAGGGACCGCTGGTCATCGCATCTGCGCCGGAACCTGCGGGATCGGAGCGCGTCGCCTGCTTCCTGCAGGCGGAACCTGCGCGGCAGCTGCCCAATCTCGCCAAGGTTCCGATCGCCATCGTGACGGGCGCTGCTTCGTTTCGCGCAACTGTGGATCACGGCACTTCCAGGTTCCTCTCCCAGGCCGGAGTTGCCAATTCCCATATCCGCCTTGAGGAAGTCGGCCTGCATGGCAATGGTCATATGATGATGATGGAACGCAACAGCGACGAAATTGCGGCCGTCATCGCCGAATGGATTGAGCGGGCGCTCGGCAGCGCACCGGCATCCGGACAAAGTCGCACCAACCGCAGGGATGCCTTGTCTTCATATGAACCAAAAGCCCAGCTCAAGATTGATCAGCCTGCAGTCAGATACTCGCGAGATGGCGGAGACCTATGACGCAACCTGCATTCATCAGTTCAACAACGGAAAAGTGCTGATCGAATCGCTGGACGTCAGGGCGGGCGAAACCGTTCTTGACGTCGGGGCAGGAACCGGTCAGCTCGGCGTTTACGTAGCCGGGCTCGTAGGGCCACACGGCCGGGTCATCGGCGTCGATCCGCTGGCCCAACGCGTCGAGATCGCTCGGCGCAAGCAAACTACTGGAAACTTCGAAGCACGGATCGGGTGTGCCGAGGATTTGTCGCAGTTTCCGGACGGCACCTTCGACGTGGTGTACCTGAACAGCGTAATTCACTGGCTTAACGACAAGCCTCGGGGATTGGCAGAAGCCTTTCGTGTCCTGAAGTCGGGCGGGCGGTTCGGCTTGAACACTGCCAATCCGCAGCATCCGCACGAGATCGCGCAACTCGTGGTCCAAGCTCTCAGGCAAGAGGGACTGGGTTCGGGCATAAACACCTCGAACGGGCTGGACACGATGGATGCGCTCAGGCTAATGGTGACGCGTGCGGGATTCACCGACTGTCAAATTTCGGAGCGCACCATCCATGACCGGCATTCCGATGCGGAAGGCGTGATCGAGTGGTCTGCCAGCAGTCAATTCGGGAACTTCGTTTCGAGCCTGGAATCGAAGGATTTTGCGCGCTTCCGGCGAGCGCTTGTCGGGCTTCTAGAAGCAAACCAAACCGAAAGTGGGATCGGGCTCGAACGCTATTTGATTTTCATCGTAGCTCGACGACCGGGCGGTTCCTGAGCCTGCGTCCCGCCGCGGGTCAATGGGAGAAGCATCAACTGGAGGCCAGCCGACGCAAGTGCGCTCCGTCACATTAGCGCCCGGTATCGACTCAACTGCCGCTCGGTGCCGCCAAACAGCCGAGATATGACGGCCATTCTCCTGAAATATCCCGCTACCGCGTGCTCGTCGGTCACACCGAGAGCACCATGAAGTTGAACACCGTTCTTGCAAACGTACATCCCGCTCTTCGAAGTTTGGATGTGGGCAGCCAGCACGCCCTTGCGACGCGACGAGCTGTCGCCCTGGCTCACAACCTGAAGAGCTTGCAGGGTTACCGATCGCGCGAGCTCCACTTCGACGAACATGTCGGCCATTCGATGCTGCAATGCCTGCAGTGAGCTGAGTGGTGCACCATATTGGCGACGAAGCCTGAGGTGGTCCCTGGTCACCCAAAGCACCCCGTCGGCAATGCCAACTGCCTCCGCGCAGAGGCCAGCAAGCGCCTGTCGAGGCGGTGGTGCATGAAGCCGTCTGGTGCGGCGGCTCCATCCGCGGCCCGCTTTGGCTAGCCCGGATGTTTCATCAGGGACGCGGGATTTGCGCGGATGCGCCGGCGAGCCGGATTGCGCGAGAGAGGTGCAGCCGATACCCGCAGGCACCGGCGAACGCTTGCGCGGTAGGGCCGCGCGGGCGCCGCGCAAACCCGCGTAGCCGCGGCCGTCCATAGGGCTTGGGCCAAGTGCAGGCGACCGCCGCGGCTTACGGAGGCAGATCGTGGATGCACGGGGGCGACCTGGTGAGATTTCCGGGCTAGAGCCCTTCGCGCCACTCGGCGTTGTATACCTTCCATGCGCCGCGCTCGCGGCGCCAGGCCGTGTGGAACTCCCACACCTGGCCGCGCTCGGGCAACAGACCGGCGCCGCCGGCGGCCACCACTCGCAACTGCGCGCGGGCGCGCTCGCCCTGCACCTGCACCTGCACCTCGGTCACGACCACCGCCAGGTTGATCTTCTCGTTGCGCAGCAGGACGCCGGCCAGCACGCGCTTGACCTCCTGCTTGCCGAAGGCGCCGGACTCGCGCGTGAAGTCCTCCGCCACGGCGTCGAGGAAGTCGCCGGGCCGGCGCTGCTCGAGCGCGCGCGCCATCGAATCGATGGTGGCGCGCAGCTCGCGCTCGGGATCGCTGCGGCTGCAGGCCGCCAGCGCTGCGACTGTCGCCACTGCCACCGCCGCCGCGGCCAGCCACTCACGCCGCTGCACGGCGATACTCCAGTAACTGCTGCCGGCTGTCGCGCGACGGCTGCCCGTCGGGCCCGATGACCTGGTGCTCGGCCAGCACGAAGCACTGCACCGCAGGCGCGTAGTGGATGAGCTCGACGTTGCGCCATGCGAGCTGCGCGGCGCTGTCGTCGCTGGCCACCTGCGCCTCGTAGCGCACCGGCAGCACCTCGAAGGAGCCGGCCGGCACGCTGACGGTCTGCGGCGCCAGCACCTCGGCCTCGTAGCGGTGCACGTTGGTGGTGTCGGTGTGGGTGTTGGTGACGCGCGCACTGCCACGCCAGCGCTTGCCCGGGGCGAGCGGAAAGCGGAAGTGCGGGTAGTAAGGCGTCCAGACCCACTGGCCGATGTCCTCGGGCAGGTCGCCGGGGGCAGCCAGCGCCGGGCGCGACACCAGGTTCCAGTGCCGGGTGTAGACATAGCGGCCGCGCGCGTAGCTGGGCGCGGTGGAGTCGTTGTCGCACAGGATGCGCTCGCGCGTCACCTGAACGATGCGGCGCGTCTCCTCGGAACTGCGCTGCCGCAGGCGGTCCTCGGCGGCAAAGCGCCAGAGGTCGCAGGCGGCAACTACGGGTCTGGCAGCGGCAGCAGGCAGGCTCACGTCATCGCATTCCGGTCGCGGCGGCTTGCCGCACAGCCGGCGCGGCGCAAGCCAAAAGTGTGAACGTGCTGCCGCAGGCGCCGGGGTTCATGCTCATGACAGGCGGGAGGCTACTCATGCTCCTGCCGAGCCGGCCCAAGGGCGACCCCGCCGGGCACGCAGTGCGAAGGTCGTTCATCTAGCGGGCCTGCTTCAAATAGTCGGGCGCCTGCGGGTGCGCCGCCGGGTCGCCATAGCGCCGACCCTCCGGGAAGTACTCGGTGCCGAACTGAACCCTGAACGCCACGTCCTCGCCTGCCGTCTGCGCAATGAAGGCGAGCGCCATGTCCATGCCGGCCGAGACGCCGGCACTGCTCCAGATGCGTCCGTCATGGACCCAGCGCCGCTCGACGACCCGCGGATGGCCGCTGTCGCGCAGCCGCTGCAACGAGCCCCAATGCGTGGTGAGCGCGGCACCCTCGGCGAGCCCGGCGCGCTGCAGCAGGAAGGCGCCGGTACACACCGACAGCAGCGCCTTGCAGCCCGGTCCGACCCGCTGCAGGAAGTCGATGGTCGGCGGGTTGTCGACCTCGCGCAGCGTGCCGATGCCGCCGGGCACGAGCAGGTAGTCGAGCGGCGGCGCGGCGGCAAAGTCAGTGTGCGGCTGGATGACGAGGCCGTTGGCGCAGGTGACCGCTGCCATCGACGGCGCGATCACCGTGCAGGGCGCCGGACCGCCAAGGTGGAGCGACCATTTGGCGATCAACTCCCAGGGGCCTATGAGGTCCAGCTCCTCCAAACCGTCGAACGCCAGGAAACCGAAACTCATGTTCTGCCCTCCTGCAGGCCCGTCGCGCAGCGACTTCAGCCGCTCATCGAACTGCGGCAGCGTATGGACAATCAGCACGGCCGCGCTGTAATCCATCGACTACAGCGCGGCAACTCCGCCGGCCTCGGTCAAGGGATCGGATGGCAGATCAGCCCAGGTTCGGCGCCAGCCAGCGCTCCAGCTCGCTCACCGCCTCGCGCTTGCGCGCGGCCAGATCCTCCAGCTGGTCGCGGCCGATACGGCCGACGTTGAAATACTTGGCCTGCGGATGCGCGAGGTAGAAGCCGCTGACCGAAGACGCCGGCGTCATCGCGAAGTTCTCGGTCAGCGCCATGCCGATCTCGCCGGCCCCCAGCACCTCGAACATCGCACGCTTGACCGCATGCTCCGGGCAGGCCGGGTAGCCGGGCGCGGGGCGGATGCCGTAATAGCGCTCCTTGACGAGGTCCTCGTTGGTCAGGGTCTCGCCGGCCGCATAGCCCCACAGGTCCTTGCGCACGCGCTCGTGCATCAGCTCGGCGAAGGCCTCGGCCAGGCGGTCGGCGATGGCCTTGAGCATGATCGAGCCGTAGTCGTCGTGCTTCTGCAGGAAGATCGCGTCGCGCTTGTCGAGGCCGATGCCTGCGGTCACGGCAAACAGGCCGATGTAGTCGGCAAGGCCCGAAGGCTTGCCGTCGATGAGCTTGGGCGCGATGAAATCCGCCAACGCCTGATTGGGATTGGCCACGCCATCGATGACCGGCTTCTTGGTCTGCTGCCGCAGGCCGTGCCAGGTGAACAGGACCTCCTTGCGGCTGTCGTCGGTGTAGACCTCGATGTCCTCGCCCACGCTCGCGGCCGGGTAGAACGCCACCGCCGCGTTGGCCTGCAGCCAGCGCTCGGCGATGGCGCGCTCGAGCATCTTCTCGCCCTCGGCAAACACCTGGCGCGCATGCTCGCCGACCACCTCGTCGGCCAGGATCTGCGGGAACGGGCCGTGCAGGTCCCAGGTCTGGAAGAACGGCCCCCAGTCGATGTACTTGGCGATCATCGCCAGGTCGTAGTTCCTGAACTGGCGCCGGCCGAGGAACTTGGGCCGGGCGGGCGCGAAGCCGGTCCAGTCGATCTTGGTGGCGTTGGCGCGCGCCTGCGCCAGCGGGATGAGTTCCGGGCCCTTCTTGGCGGCATGCTGCTCGCGCACGCGCTCGTACTCGGCCTCGATCTCGCCGATGAAGCGGGCGGCCGCATCGTCCGAGACCAGGTTCTGGCACACGCTCACCGAGCGACTCGCATCCGACACGTAGATCACCGGCCCGTTGCTGTAGTGCGGCGCGATCTTCACCGCGGTGTGCACGCGGCTGGTGGTGGCGCCGCCGATCAGCAGCGGGATGTTGAAGCCCTGGCGCTGCATCTCGCGCGCCACGTGCTGCATCTCCTCCAGCGACGGCGTAATGAGCCCGCTCAAGCCGATCATGTCGGCGTTCTCTTCGCGCGCCGTCTGGAGAATCTTCTCGGCCGGGACCATGACACCCATGTTCACGACCTCGAAGTTGTTGCACTGGAGCACGACGGTGACGATGTTCTTGCCGATGTCGTGCACGTCGCCCTTGACGGTGGCGATCACCACCTTGCCCTTGGGCCGGGACTGGCCGCCGGCGGCCACCAGCGCGGCCTTCTCGGCCTCGATGAAGGGCACCAGATGCGCCACGGCCTGCTTCATCACGCGCGCGCTCTTGACCACCTGCGGCAGGAACATCTTGCCGGCGCCGAACAGGTCGCCGACGATGTTCATGCCGTCCATCAGCGGGCCCTCGATCACCTCGATCGGCCGTCCGCCGCGCGCCGCAATGCCGGCGCGGCACTCCTCGGTGTCCTCGACGATGAAACCGGTGATGCCATGGATCAGCGCGTGCGCCAGGCGCTTGGCCACCGGCTCGGCCCGCCAGGCGAGGTCCTCGTCCTTCTTCTTGCCGCCGGCCTTGACCTCGCCGGCAAACTGCACCAGGCGCTCGCCGGCAGTCATGGAGTCGCCCTCCGGGCTCCGGGGCCGGCGGTTGAGCACCACGTCTTCCACGCGCTCGCGCAGCTCGGGCTCGATGTCCTCGTAGACGCCGAGCTGGCCGGCGTTGACGATGCCCATCGTCAGGCCGGCCTGGATCGCGTGATACAGGAACACGGTGTGGATCGCCTCGCGCACGTGGTCGTTGCCGCGGAAGCTGAAGCTCACGTTGCTGACACCGCCGCTGACCTTGGCGTGCGGCAGGTTGCGCTTGATCCAGCGGGTGGCCTCGATGAAGTCCACCGCGTAGTTGTTGTGCTCCTCGATGCCGGTGGCGATGGCGAAGATGTTCGGGTCGAAGATGATGTCCTCGGGCGGAAAGCCCACCCGCTCGACCAGGATGCGGTAGGCGCGCTCGCAGATCTCGGTCTTGCGGGCAAAGGTGTCGGCCTGGCCCTGCTCGTCGAAGGCCATCACGATGGCGGCCGCGCCGTAGCGCCGGACCAGCCGCGCCTGGCGGATGAACTCCTCCTCGCCCTCCTTCAGCGAGATGGAGTTGACGATTGCCTTGCCCTGCACGCACTTCAGGCCGGCCTCGATCACGCTCCACTTGGAGCTGTCGATCATGATCGGCACGCGTGCGATGTCGGGCTCGCTGGCGATGAGGTTGAGAAACCGCGTCATCGCCTTCATGGAGTCGAGCATCGCCTCGTCCATGTTGACGTCGATGATCTGCGCGCCGTTTTCCACCTGCTGGCGCGCCACGCTCACGGCCTCCTCGTACTGCTCGTTGAGGATCAGGCGCGCAAACGCCTTGGAGCCGGTGACGTTGGTGCGCTCGCCCACGTTGACGAACAGCGCGTCGTCGCCGATCTTGACAGGCTCCAGGCCCGACAGCTTCATCACGGGGTCGCCGGCCGGCACGGCGCGCGGCGCCATGCCCGTCACCGCCTTGGCGATGGCGCCGATGTGCTCGGGCGTGGTGCCGCAGCAGCCGCCGGCAATGTTGACGAAGCCGGCCTGCGCGAACTCCTTGAGCAGCGCCGCGGTGATTTCCGGCGTCTCGTCGAAGCCGGTATCGCTCATCGGGTTGGGCAGACCGGCGTTCGGGTAGACGCAGATGAGGGTGTCGGCCTTGTTGGCAAGCTCCTCGATGTACGGCCGCATCAGCGCCGCCCCCAGGGCGCAGTTCAGGCCCACCGTGAGCGGCCGGGCGTGGCGCACCGAGTGCCAGAACGCCTCGACCGTCTGGCCGCTGAGCACGCGGCCCGAGGCGTCGGTCACGGTGCCGCTGATCATCACCGGAATACGCAGGCCCCGCCGCTCGAACTCCGCCTCCACCGCGAAAATGGCGGCCTTGGCGTTGAGCGTGTCGAAGATGGTCTCGATCAGCAGCAGGTCGGCGCCGCCGTCGAGCAGCGCGCGCGTCTGCTCGCCGTAGCTGTCCACCAGCTCGTCGAAGGTGACGTTGCGCGCACCGGGGTCGTTGACGTCGGGCGAGATCGAGGCGGTCTTGGGCGTGGGGCCGAGCGCGCCGCAGACGAAGCGCGGCTGCTCCGCAGTCGAGTACTTGTCGCAGGCGGCGCGTGCGATCTTCGCCGCCTCGAGATTCATCTCGTAGGCCAGATGCGCGAGCCGGTAGTCCTCCTGCGCGATCCGCGTGGCGCCGAAGGTGTTGGTCTCAATCAGATCGGCGCCGGCCGCCAGGTACTGCTCGTGGATCTCGCGGATCACCTCGGGCCGAACGAGTTGCAGCAGCTCGTTGTTGCCCTTCAGGTCGACCGGATGATCGCGAAAGCGGGCGCCGCGGAAGTCTTCTTCCGTCAGCTTGTAGCGCTGGATCATCGTGCCCATTGCGCCGTCGAGGATCAGGATGCGGCTGCGCAGCAGCGCGCGCAGGCGGGACTCGACGGGGCAGACGGGGAGCATGTCCGCAGGGGCAGCCGCGGCCGCGGCCGCAGCCGTCGGCAGGCTGTCCCCGGCAGGGTGGCGCGTGTTCATCGCGGGCCTTTCGGAACTGGAGGGCGGATTGTAGGTGTTCGAGCGCGGGGCCACGCCGGGCCATGACCCGGCGCCCTGCCCCGCCGGGCACCGCCCGGCAAGCGGCAGTCGATGCGGGCGGTCGAGGGTCAGCGCGGCCCGTCCGAAGTCTCCAGCAGCGACGCGGGACTTGCGCGAAGGCTCCCGCGCAGGCGGGGGCAGGCGCCACGAGAGTCACGCTGCGCGAGTCGGGGCACAGCAAACGCCCGTCGGCTGCGGCGAAGGTGCCAGCAAGGTGGCCGTTGCCGGCAGCCCACCAGCCCCGTCCCCCCGGCCGTACAAGATGTCTCCGGCCGATGACCGGCTGCCGCGGCAGCGTCCAGAGGGAGCTCGTGAGTGGCGCAGGGGCGCCTGGGCGGCACATGCGAGCCAACCGACGGCAGCTCCTCACACGGCCTGCGGCCGCGGTGCGCAGCCTTCCGTGCGCGGCAGCGCCGGGCTGGTCAGCGCAACAGGCCGGACGGCAGCAGCACCGAGCCGAGAAACAGGTAGGCCGCCGTGCCGAGGCCCGCAGTGTGGCCGACCGCAACGAAAATCGGTCCGAACCGCGTCTCCGCCTTGGCAAACAGCGAACCGGCATAGCGCGTGCGCCCAGACTCCTGGACACCACCGCCGCTGGCCTTGCCCGCCTCCACAGACAGGCCCAGCCGCATCGCGCCGCCCACGGCGGCCGGCAAGGTGCCCACCTGGCGCGCCAGCACGGCCCGCCCGAACACGATCTGCTCGCCGAACACCGAGTCGGTCGGCGCGCCGGACAGACGCAGGAAGCCGCCCAGCGCGAGCCCCTGCGTCAGGTTCAGCGCCGAGCGCAGGCCGGCCATGTAGACGTGGCCGGCCCAGGGCCCTTGCTGGGCCGCATACAGGCCATCGAAGCGGGAACTGAAGCGGTTCAGCGTGGTGTTGGCCTCGTCGCTGACCTGACCAAAGTACTCTGCGGCAGCAGACAAAAGATAGCCGCGCGACGGAAAGCCGAGCGAGTCGAGCGTGTCGAGCGTGACGTCGCCGAAGATCGAGGTCTCGGTGCCGCTGAAAGTCGGATCCATATCCGGGATCGCGGAGCGCAGGCGGATCGCGCGGCGCTGGAACCCAATGCGCGCCTGCCCCAGGTCGGCGATGCGCCGCCCGACCGCGAGCGACGCGGCCGACGAGACCACCGCGACCACGGCCTGCGTCTTGAAGTTGTCGTACACGAGGGCGTCGGCGTTACGGTAGGCGGCACGCGCCGCCGCGAACCACGGCGCGCCCCGACCAAGCGGCTGATACCACTCGGTCTGCGCCTCGTTCACGGCGCCGCCGCGCAGCAGGTTGCGCCACTCCGCGCCCCAGTCGTTCAGGCCCGTCAGCGTGTACAGGCCGGAAATGGTGAACTGGCTGGTGTCGCCGAAATCGGTGAACAAGTCCATGCCCAGCCGCAGCCGCGCGCGCCCGAGCGGCGAGGCGATCGGCAGCAGCACGACCTCGCGTCCCGCACCCTCGCCGATGACCAGGACGTCGACCCGCTCGGCATCGAACTCACGCGCCATCTGCGCTGCCGCGCGGTTGATCGTGGCCGGGCCGACCGGATCGCCGGGCTTGACGCTGGCGGCGATCGGCGCCGGCAGCGGCTGGCCGAGCGCGTCGCGCGGCTCCACGCGCACTGCGGTGGCGCTCGGCGGGTCCTCCGTCAGCGCGACGTGCTGCGCGGTCCGCCGCTGGCGGAAGCTTTCGAACTGCGCCGGTGTTACCGACCACTGCGCCAGGCGTCCGGCCTGCGCCCGCGCCGCCGCGGCGCCGGCCTCGACGCTGCGGGGCACCTGGCTGAAGTCCATGAACTGCACGCCGGTCAGATCGGGCGTGATCAGCACGTCGCGCGGCGCCAGCTCGCGCAGCGACCGCGTGACGTTCTGCTCGGTGAGGATGTTGAGCATCTGCTGCGCCATGCCGAGCGCGCTGGACAGCGCCTCCGGTCCGGACAGCGGCGTGCCCAGGTTGACGGCGATCAGCACCTCGGCCCCGAGGTCGCGCGCCAGTTGCACCGGCAGATTGCTGACCAGGCCGCCGTCGCCCAGGACCCGGCCGTCGACCGTGATCGGCGCAAAGGCGCCGGGCACCGACATGGATGCGCGCATCGCCGTGAACAGGGCCACGTCGGTCGGCGTCACCATCTCGCCGGTCAGCATGTCGGTGGCCACGGCGCGGAACACGAGCGGCAGCTCGGTGACCTTGAGCAGCGTGGCCGCCGGCGTGAGCTGCCGCAGCAACTGCTCGACCTCGGCGCTGGAGAACGCACCGCGCGGCAGCGTGAGTCCGCTGCGCCCGACGCCGAACTCCAGCCGCGAGGACACCAGCGTGTCGTCCTCGCGGCGTCGGTAGCTCAAGTCCTCGCGCGGCGGACGGTCCTGCAGCACCCGGCTCCAGTCGGTGGCGCGCACCAGCCGCTCGAGCTGATCGACCTCGGCGCCGCCCGCATAGGCGCCGCCGACGATCGCGCCGAAGCTCGTGCCGACCACGATGTCCACCGGCACGCGCAGCTCCTCCAGCACCCGCAGCACGCCGAGGTGCGCCATCCCGCGCGCACCGCCGCCGGACAGCACCAGCGCGATCTTCGGCCGCGCTGCGACGCCGGACTCGGCAGCGGTCTGCGCTATGGCTGCCGGCAGGCCGGCCGCGCACAGCACCACGGCCACCAGCCAAGCGGCCGCACGCCGCGGCAGCGATGCGGAGAGCGGCGTCTGCGAGGACATGCGGCAGATGATAGAAACTAGGGCTGGTGCGCGATCACGCGGCCGTTCCGGCGGGCGTTCCGGCGGCCCCGCCGGCCGACGGGGTGGCCTTGGCGCAGGCGTGCGCGGCAAGCAAGCGGCGCTGCCTCGGGCCCGCGGGCCCCGCGGTGGGCGTTGCGCCGCACGCCTGCCCGGTCGCACCTTCGCGACCCGGCGTGCCGGCTGCGGGGTGCGGCCGCCGCGCCGTTCGGCTGCCCCGGGCTTGGCCGCGGGCGCGACGCCGCGAGACTCAGGGCCCACCCGATGGTTGAGGCGAGCCCGAGGGAGGTTGAGCTCGAATCCGCCGACGGGATCGGTCACGGGGCGGTCCAGCCTCGCCAAGGCCGTTGCACGGGCACCTGAGCCGCGCACGTCGTGATCCATCCGACCGGCCCCCAAACCTCACTCCGGCTTCGCCCAGGGCGTTTGAAATTCCTGTGCGGGCAGTTGCACGGTCGCTCGCGTGCCGCCTTCGTCCGTGGCTTCGAGAATCAGGTGGCCGCGCATCGCTGCGATCAGCCGGCGCACCACGCGCAGCCCGATGCCGGCGGGTCGGTCCGCGGGGTCATGCTGCACCCGCGCCGCGTCGAGGCCGCTGCCGGTGTCCTCGATGATCAGGCGCACCTGCTGGCCGCGGCGCTGCGCGGCCAGCGTGACCAGCCCGCCGGGCGGCGTGTGACGGATCGCGTTGCTGAGCAGATTGGCCACGATCTGCCGCAGCCAGCGCGCATCGGCGCGCGCGACGAGCAGCCGCTCGGACGTCGGCGCCGCCCGCAGCACAACGCCCTGGCGCCATGCGGCCGCCCCGAAGCGCTCGATCATCTCGTCCAGCACGGCATCGAGCGCAACGTCCTCGCGCACCAGCGTCGCCTCGATCGACTCCAGGCGCGCCATGTCGAGCAGGTCGCTCAGCAGACGGTGCAGGTCCTCGATCTGCCGCAGCATGACCTGCGCGGCCGCCGCGCTGGAGGCGGCGCGCGACAGCAGTTCCGCGTGGCCGCGCAGCACCGCCAGCGGGGTGCGAAGCTCGTGGGACAGCGCAGCCACCAGCTCGCGCTGGCCGTCGATGACGCGCTCGCGTTCGGCCAGCGCCTGCGCCAGATG
>JADCGX010000002.1 GCA_020248785.1 Burkholderiales bacterium
CCAGGCCGCGCGCCACGCGGCGGCGCACCTCGTCGACGGTCTTCTCGTCCCCCTTGGCGTACTTCTCCAGAAGCACGTCGATGGAAATGGGCTGCTCATCGAGCAGCAGTTGCGCCGGGTCGAGTTTCATCGTGAACTGCCTGAGAGATGCGCGGCGCGGCAAGGGCGCCGGGGACTGCGTTCTTGTGGGCGGCGGGTCAGGAAAGATGCCGGCGCTGCACGGTGGGATCGATCACCGCTGCGGGCCGCCAGCGTGAGCTGCCGCCGCTCGACTGAGACTTTACACCCCCGGCCTTGCCCGGCGATTGCCGGGGCAAGCGGCGCGCCGGCGCACCGCGCGGGGCTGTCTGCGAGCCGGCGACCGGTCGGCCGCGCAACGGTCGGGACCGCGCTACCGCTTCAGTTCGTCGCGCGGCAGACGATCAGACGGTAGGTCTTGTAGCGCCCGAAGACCTCGGGGCCGCGATGGCCGGACAGGTACTTGAAACGGACCTTCTCCAGCTTGGAGGCCAGTGCCAGCCGCAGCAACCGGCGCAGCCAGGGGCGGCGCACGCGCAGGTAGCCGTTCAGCGTGGCCAGCGCCGGCGCCAGCCGGCCCTGCAGCACTTCTTCCAGCAGGGCGAGGTTGGGCAGGATCTGCGGCGTGATGTCGCGCTCGTGTTCGACGGTCAGTCCGGCGCGCTGCGCGGTGGCCGGGAAATCGCGCCACCAGTGGCCGCCGCCGAAGGCGCCGTCGCCCGGGCCGCCGTCGCCCTGCGCGTCGGTGCGGAAGAAGTCGCAGATCACCACCCGTCCGCCGGGCGCCAGCAGTTGCGCGGCCTGCTGCAGGCCGCGCTCCATCGGCACGTACTGGAAGCTCTCGGAAAACAGCAGGACGTCGAAACGGCCAAGCTCAGGCGTGGCCTCCTCGAAGCGCAGCGTGTGCACCGGCGCGGCGGCGCAGCCGTGGCGCTGCAGACGGCGCCGCACGTCGGCGTTGAGCGAGGCCGATGGGCTCAGCCCCTCGGCGTCGTGGCCGGCCTGCAGCAGCTGCACCAGCAGCGTGCCGGTGCCGCAGCCGATGTCGAGCACGCGCTGCGGCGTGGCGCCGATCGCCTGCAGCAGCTGGTCGTTGTAGAGCTGCTGCGCGTGCGCGAGATTGCCGAGGCCGACCTCGAGCCCCGGGGGCCACAGGCCATAGTGCAGGTCGTCGACCGCGAGCAGCTGGCGCGCCAGCACGAGGCCCAGCTCGCGCGAGTCGCGCACCGGGGGCAGCGCGGTGTCGAAGGCGCCCGGCTGCGCCGTCGCAGCCTGCGGATCGATCAGGTTTTCACGAGTGTTCATGAGGAGCAGCGTGCAGCATCTGACCGCTGGGTCGATATACTGATTTTCCCTCGCCGCGTCGGTGTCGCCGCATGAACCTGCAACAGTTCCGCTTTCTGCGCGAAGCTGCGCGGCAGAAGTTCAACATCACGGTGGCAGCGCGGGCGCTGCACACCTCGCAGCCCGGGGTGTCCAAGGCGATCATCGAGCTGGAGGACGAACTCGGCGTGTCGATCTTCGCACGCGCCGGCAAGCGCATCCTTGGACTTACCCCGCCGGGCCAGCAGGTGCTGCTGGCGGCCGAACGGATCATGCAGGAGGTCGACAACCTCAAGAAGTTGTCGCGCGACTACGCGGGCGCGCCCTCCGGAACCCTGCGCGTGGCCACCACCCATACGCAGGCGCGTTACCTGTTGCCGCCGGTGGTGCGGCAGTTCGCGCAGAAGTACCCGCAGGTGCGGCTGAAGCTGCTGCAGGCCGATCCGCCGCAGATCGCGCACATGCTCAACACCGGCCAGGCCGACGTCGGGGTCGCCACCGAGTCGCTGGCCGATGCCGCCGGGCTGCGCTCGATCGCCGTGTACGAGTGGCAGCACGCGGCGATCGTGCCGCCGCAGCACCCGCTCGCCCGCTTCCAGCTCACGCCGGGCAAGCTCGGCCTGAAGGACCTGGCGCGCAACCCGATCGTCACCTACGAGGCGCACTTCGCCGGCCGCGGCAAGATCGACGCCGCCTTTGCCGCCGTCGCCATCGAGCCCAGCATCGTGCTCGAGGCCATCGACGCCGACGTCATCAAGACCTACGTGCAACTGGGCATGGGCGTCGGCATCATCGCCGCGGTTGCCGTGGACCCGGCGCGCGACCAGCTCGTCATGCTGCCCTGCGGGCATCTGTTCGGCACCAACACCACGCGCCTGGCGGTCAAGCACGGCGCCTACCTGCGCGGTTTCGTCTACAGCTTCATCGAGCTGCTGGCGCCGGGCTGGGACAAACGCCGGCTCGAAGAGGCATTTGCCTGAGTGGCAGCACGGCCCGTCGGCGCAGGCGCCGGCCCGGCGGTGAGGCGCCGCGATCGGCTCTAGACTTGGCCGTCCGTGTGCGCGGTGCCCGCGCCGCCAAGGAGGCCCCATGAACAAGCCCGCTGACCTGCCTGCCGCAGCCGCTGCTGCCGTGCCTGCTCCGGTGCCGATCCACGGCCTGCACCACTTCGCCTACCGCTGCCGCGACGCGGAAGAAACGCGGCACTTCTACGAGGACATCCTCGGCCTGCCGCTGTGGCACATCATCCAGAGCGACCACGTGCCCTCCACCGGCGAGTACTGCCCGTACACGCACATCTTCTTCCGCATGACCGACG
>JADCGX010000020.1 GCA_020248785.1 Burkholderiales bacterium
CTCGCGCGTGATCGTCGAGTACCTGGACACCATGACGCCGCTCGCCAAGCTGATCCCCGCCAACGGGCGCGAGCGCGTTGAAGTCCGCACCTGGGAAGCGCTGGCCGACGGCATGCTCGACGCCGCCATCCTCGTGCGCCTTGAGCAGACCCAGCGCCCAGCCGAGCAACAGTCGGAGAGGTGGATCGCCCGTCAGATGAGCAAGGTCCACGCGGGTCTCGCGGCCATGTCCAACGGCCTGGGTGACAAACCCTGGTGCAATGGACATACGTACACGCTCGCGGACATCGCGGTCGGTTGCACGCTGGCTTACATCGACTTCCGCTTCCCGCAGATCGACTGGCGTAGCCAGTATCCCAATCTCGCGCGGCTGTACGAGAAGCTGGCAGCGCGGCCGAGCTTCGTCGACACGGCACCGCCAAAATAGCGTTCAGCCCTCACTGCTCAGCCACCGCACCGGGCTCGCGAGCGGTGACGCTCTGCGCGCTCGCCGCAACCATCTTGACGGTCGTGAGAGCCGCGTGTGCCGTTCCCACGGACTTGGTGAAGTCTCCGGGCTAGCGCACAGTGACCGCGTCGCGCGCAGCCGCTGCGCTGCGCTCGCGCAGTCCCGCAATCTCATTGGACACGAGGGCACCGAGCACCAGAGCACCTCCCGCCAGCGTGGCAGCGGCCGGAACCTCACCGGCGCCGAGCCAGGCCCAAATGGGCCCGAGCAGCACCTCGACTAGCGCGAGGAGCGCGATCTCGGGTGCAGTCAGGTGCCGCGCCGCACGGATCATCAGCATGCAAGGCAGACCAAGCTGGAAGAAGCCGAGCACGGCGAGCAGGACAACGTCCGTCGCGCTCGCCTTGAACGGCAGCCCACCCGTCGCGAGCATCAGCATGAGCATCAAGCCCGCTGACAGCGCGCCGCCGATGAACACGGCCGGAACGAGATCGACCTGCGCGCGCACTTTCTGCAGCGTCACGAGATTGATGGCAGATGCCAGTGGCACCATCAACGCGACCGACATGCCCAGCAGATGCGAGCCGGTGAGCAGTCCACCATCGCCGCGCGCGAACATCCACGCCAGCCCGACGGTGGCAATGCCGATGGCGACCCAGGTGCGACCCGGAACCGGCGTGCGCAGGACGAGCCAGGCGAGCAGCGCGGTCAGCAGCGGCCCAACACTGAGTACGAGCAATGTGTTGGCCGTGGTGGTCAGCGTCAGCGCGAGCATGAAGCCCGAGTACATGACTGCCCACATCGCACCCGACAGCCAACCCGCCTTGCCAGACGCAGCCACCGGCCGCAAGCCAGCACGCTGCACCAGCACCAGCCAGCCGGCGATGAAGACGGCCGCAAAGAAGCTGCGCCAGAAGGTAATCTCGAATCGCCCTTCGGCTTGCAACTCCGGCGACAGATGGCGCGTCACCACGCCGGCAATGCTCCAGAGCGTGGCCGCGCAGACCATCAGGACGATAGCGCGACGGTGCAGGAACTTCTCGACGGTCGTCATCGGTTCAAAGGATTTTCAGCGGCTGCCCACCGGGCCGCACCCTGCCTGTGCAGGGAGGGCTGGCGGGGGAGCCGGATGCGCCGCAGGCTCAGGCAGCGGCCTTGCGGCGGAGCCTACGCAGCCTCCCGCTCGGCGCGCTTGCGCTCGTGCTCCTTGAGGAACCGCTTCCTGAGCCGGATGCTCTGCGGCGTCACCTCAACCAGTTCATCATCGGCGATGAACTCGACCGCGTACTCCAGCGTGAGCTTGATCGGTGGCGTGAGGTCGATCGCCTCGTCCTTGCCGCTGGCGCGCACGTTGGTGAGTTTCTTTTCCTTGATCGGGTTGACCACCAGGTCGTTGTCGCGCGAGTGGATGCCGATGATCATGCCCTCGTACAGCTTCTCGCCGGGGCTCACGAACATGCGGCCCCGCTCCTGCAGCTTCCACAGGGCATAGGCCACCGCCTCGCCGTCGTCCTGGCTGATGAGCACGCCGTTGCGCCGCTCGCCCACGCCACCGACGCGCTCCGGCGCGTAGTCGTCGAAGATATGGCTCATCAGGCCCGTGCCGCGCGTGAGCGTCATGAACTCGCCCTGGAAGCCGATCAGGCCGCGCGCCGGGATCCTGTACTCGAGCCGCACGCGGCCCTTGCCGTCGGGCTGCATGTCCTGCAGGTCGCCCTTGCGGCGGCCCAGATCCTCCATCACAGCACCCTGGTGCTGCTCCTCGATGTCCACGGTCAGCATCTCGAACGGCTCGTGACGCACGCCGTCGATATCCTTGAACAGCACGCGCGGACGCGACACCGCCAGCTCGTAGCCCTCGCGCCGCATGTTCTCGATCAGGATCGTCAGGTGCAGCTCGCCGCGGCCGGCGACCTCGAACACGGTCTCGTCACCCGTCTCGCGCATCCGCATGGCGACGTTGGCCTTCAGTTCGCGCTCAAGGCGCTCGCGCAGTTGCCGGCTGGTCACGTACTTGCCCTCGCGGCCAGCGAGCGGGCTCGAATTGACACAGAAGTTCATCGCCAGCGTGGGCTCGTCGACCTTCAGCAGCGGCAGCGCGTCGGGCGCATCCACCGGGCACAGCGTGGTGCCGATACCGATCTCGTCGATGCCGTTGATCAGCACGATGTCGCCGGCCTGAGCCTCGTCGACAAGCTGGCGCTCCAAGCCCTTGAACTTGAGCACCTGGTTGATCCGACCCTTGGCGGTCGGCGCGTTCTGCTGCCCTTCGGGCCCGTGCATGACGAGCACGTCCTGCCCGGCCCTGATGCGGCCGCGCGAGATGCGGCCGATGCCGATCTTGCCGACGTAGGAGCTGTAGTCGAGCGAGCAGATCTGCAACTGCAGCGGCCCGTCCGGATCGTCATTGCGCACAGGAACATTGGCCAGGATCGCCTCGAACAGCGGCCGCATGTCGCCGCTGCGCACATCGGCCGAGGTGCCCGCATAGCCGTTCAGCGCAGACGCATAGACCACCGGGAAGTCGAGCTGCTCTTCGGTGGCGCCGAGCTTGTCGAACAAGTCGAAGGTGGCATTGATGACGTAATCGGGGCGGGCGCCCGGACGGTCGATCTTGTTGACAACGACGATCGGCTTCAAGCCCAGCGCAAGGGCCTTGCGGGTGACGAAGCGCGTCTGTGGCATCGGGCCCTCGACTGCGTCGACGAGCAGCAGCACGCTGTCGACCATCGAGAGCACGCGCTCGACCTCGCCGCCGAAGTCGGCGTGGCCCGGCGTGTCGACGATGTTGATGTGCGTGCCCTGGTACTCGACCGCGCAGTTCTTGGCCAAAATGGTGATGCCGCGTTCCTTCTCGAGATCGTTGGAGTCCATCACACGCTCGGCCACGTGCTGGTTGTCGCGGAAGGTGCCCGACTGCTGCAGCAGCTTGTCGACGAGCGTGGTCTTGCCGTGGTCGACGTGGGCAATGATGGCGATGTTGCGCAGGGCGCGGGTCATGGTCGTTCCGATCACAAGGCCGTTCAGGCCGGTGGTGTTGCAGTCGCAATCAAGCGGCGTGGGTTGAGCACGCCGTGTTCATCGAGCTCGGCCACGCCGAGCAGTTGTTCGTCCGGGCCGTACACCCGCCTGCGGCCCGGAGTGCCGCCCAGGTCCAGCGGAATGCCGTGGGTGAAGCGACGCGCCTGCTCGGCCCCCAGATCCACGCGCTGCACGTCGGCGATCAGCGCGTCCACCGGCAGCAGCCATTCACGGCGCGCCGCCAGCGGCATCTGCTCGATCTCGCCAAGCGTCACGCTGCCTTGGAGCGGCAGGCGCCCCACCCGCGTGCGGCGCAGCGCCGCGAGGTGGGCGCCGCAGCCGAGCGCCGCGCCAATGTCCTCGGCCAGCACGCGCACATAGGTGCCCTTGCTGCAATCGACTTCAATCTCAGCCCGGTCGCCTTCGAGGTGCGTCAGCACCAGGCGGTCAATCCGAACCGTGCGGGGCGCCCGCTCGAGTTCGACCCCTTCCCGCGCGTACTCGTACAGCGCCCTGCCATCACGCTTCAGGGCCGAGTGCATCGGCGGCACCTGCACGATGCTGCCGGTGAAACGTGACAACACCTCTTCAAGCTGTGCACGCGCGACGCGCACGTCGCGCCGCTCGATCACCTCGCCATCGGCATCGGCCGTGGTGGTGCGCACGCCGAGCTGCACCGTGGCCGCATAGGCCTTGTCGGCGTCCAGCAGGTCGGCCGAGAACTTGGTGGCCTCGCCGAACGTCAGCGGCAACAGGCCGCTGGCCAGCGGGTCGAGCGTACCCGTATGGCCCGCCTTGGCCACATTAAGAAGCCGCCTTGCTTTCTGCAAGGCGAGGTTGGACGTGATGCCGCTCGGTTTGTCGAGCAACAGCACGCCATCGACCGGGTCGCCCCGGCGGGCTCGTGCCATCGCTCGTCCTCACTCTTTGGGGTGTTCCGGCTTGTCGACCGTGGTCGCGACGTCGCTCTTGTCACCCACTGCTTCGGCAATCAGCCGATCAATGGCAAAGCCGCGCTCCACGCTTGTGTCATGCACGAAGTGCAGGCGCGGGATCGTGTGGATCGACAGCCGCTTGAACAGCAGCTTGTGCAAGTGTCCGGCGGCCGCATTCAGACCCCTGGTGGCCACCGCGGGCTCGCTACCAATCACCGTGAAGTACACCTTGGCGTGCGCGTAGTCCGGCGTGACCTCGACCGCCGTCAACGTCACGAGACCCACGCGCGGATCGCGCACCTCGCGAGGAATGAGCTCGCTCAGATCGCGTTGGATCTGATCGGCCACGCGCAGGCCGCGTTGCGGCTTGGTGGAGGGCTTGCGCATTGGTTCACTGGCGCGACTTTGAAGGTTGATGCGGCCCGCGGCCGCGATAGCGGTGCTGTGCGCCCATGAGGCCGCTAGTGCGCCCAGGACGGCAAAGCTGCCCAGGGCGCGAAGCGCGTCAAAGGCGGCGCCAGCCGCCATCACGCATTATCCCAACGTGCGCGCCACCTCCGTGACCTCGAAGATCTCGAGCTGGTCGCCTTCCTTGATGTCGTCGTAGCCCTTGAGCGACAGGCCGCACTCGAAGCCGGCCTTCACTTCCTTGACGTCATCCTTGAAGCGCTTGAGCGACGACAGCTCGCCGGTCCAGATGACCACGTTGTCGCGCAGCAGGCGCGCGCTCGCGGTGCGCTTGACGATGCCGTCGACGACCATGCAACCGGCCACTGCGCCAACCTTCGGTACCCGGAAGATCTGACGGATCTGCACCAGTCCAAGCACCTGCTCGCGCTGCTCCGGCGCGAGCAGGCCGGACAGCGCTGCCTTCACGTCGTCCACCGCGTCGTAGATGATGTTGTAGTAGCGAATCTGGATACCGTTGTTCTCGGCGAGTTTGCGAGCCGAGACGTCGGCGCGGACGTTAAAGCCGATGATCACGGCCTTGGAGGCAAGCGCCAAGTTGATGTCGCTTTCGGTGATGCCGCCGACCTGCGCGTGCACCACCTGGACCTTGACCTCGTCGGTCGAGAGTTTGGTGAGCGCGTGGTTGAGCGCCTCCTGCGAACCCTGCACATCGGCCTTGATGATGAGCGGCAGTGTTTTCGCACCCTCGCCGCCCATGTTCTCGAACATGTTCTCGAGTTTCGCGGCCTGCTGCTTGGCCAGCTTGGTGTCGCGGAACTTGCCGGCGCGATACAAGGCGATTTCGCGTGCCTTGCGCTCGTCGCCGAGCACGATCAACTCGTCGCCCGCCGCCGGCACATCCGACAGGCCCTGGATCTCAACCGGAATGGACGGGCCGGCGCTGGCGATGTTCTTGCCCGCTTCGTCGAGCATGGCGCGCACGCGGCCGAAGGCCGAGCCAGCCAGCACGACGTCGCCACGCTTGAGCGTGCCAGTTTGCACCAACACTGTGGCCACCGGACCGCGGCCCTTGTCGAGCTGCGATTCGATGATGAGGCCCTTGGCCGGCGCATCCTTTGGTGCCTTGAGCTCCAGCACCTCGGCTTGTAGCAGCACGTTCTCGAGCAGGTCATCCACGCCCTGGCCGGTGCGCGCCGACACGGCGATGAACGGGCTTTCGCCACCGTACTCCTCGGGGACGACCTCGTTGGCCACGAGTTCCTGCTTGACGCGGTCCGGATTGGCCTCGGGCTTGTCGATCTTGTTCAGTGCAACCACCAGCGGCACGCCGGCTGCCTTGGCATGTGCGATGGCCTCCTTGGTCTGCGGCATGACGCCATCGTCGGCCGCCACCACCAGGATGACGATGTCGGTGGCCTTCGCCCCCCGTGCGCGCATCGCGGTGAATGCCTCGTGGCCCGGCGTGTCCAGAAACGTGATGATCCCGCGCGGCGTCTCGACGTGATAGGCGCCGATGTGCTGCGTGATGCCGCCAGCCTCCCCGGCCGCGACCTTGGTGCGGCGGATGTAATCGAGCAGCGAGGTCTTGCCGTGGTCGACGTGACCCATGATGGTCACGACCGGCGGCCGCGGCTCCTCCACGACCTCGGCAGCAGCGGCAGTCTCGCTCTCGGCCAACAGCGCCTCGGGATCGTCGAGCTTGGCGGCGATCGGAGTGTGACCCAGCTCGGTCACCACGATCATCGCGGTGTCCTGGTCCAGCACCTGGTTGATGGTCACCATCTGGCCGAGCTTCATCAGCACCTTGATGACCTCGGACGCTTTCAGTGACATCTTGTGTGCCAGATCGGCCACCGTGATGGTTTCCGGCACGGTCACGTCGCGCACCACGGGCGCAGCCGCCTCCTGCATGGCGGGGCCGCCGCGCTCGCCGCGATCGTCACCCTTGCGATGCCCGCGCGGGCCACCGCGCCAGCCGCTGGCCCCACCCGTGTCGCCGCGAGTCTTGAGAGCGCGCTTCTTGGCCGCGTCTTCGGACCAGCTGGAGGCCAGCTTGCCAGACTTGATTTCCTTGACGCCGGGCTTCTTGTTGTCCTTCTTGGCCTCGCCGGGCTTGGCGGAGGTCTTGGCCGCCGGCTTGTGCAGCGTGCCGGTGGTGGTCGTGGCCGCGGCAGCCGGCGCGGCTGGTTCAGGCGCCTTGACGACGCGAGCCGGCGTCGATCGCATTGTGTTGATCGCAGCGACCTCGGCCTCGACCGCACGGCGCCGACGCTCGGCTTCCGCGCGCGCCGTTTCTTCGGCGCGACGCGCGGCGTCCTGCTCGGCCTGCATCCGCTCGACCTCGGCGCGCGCGGCGGCATCGTTGGCCTGCGCAGCGGCCAAATCTTCCTGCTGCTTGGCCTCGGCCTCTTGCAGCTCGCGCTGGGCGCGCTCGGCGCGCTCCTTGGCCTCAGCCATTTGGCGCGCCACAAGCTCAGCGGCACGGCGCGCCTCTTCCTCGCGCTTGATCCGCTCTGCCTCGTCGATAACGGGCACGGCCGACGCGGGCGCTGGCGGCACCTCAGCCACGGACTCTTCGGCGCCCGGTTCATCGCGCTTGACGAACACGCGCTTCTTGCGCACCTCGACCTGGATCGTGCGCGCCTTGCCGCTGCCGTCGGCCTGCTTGATCTCCGACGTCGACTTGCGCGTCAGCGTGATTTTCTTCTTCTCGGGCGCCTCGGTGGCGCCGTGCGCTTTCTTCAGCGCGGCCAGCAGCCGAGCCTTGTCGTCCTCGGTCAGTACGTCGTCTTCCGTCGCCTTGGCGACACCCGCCGCCCGCAACTGCTGCAGCAGCAGTTGCGGCGCGAGCTTCAGCTCCGCTGCGAATTGGGCCACTGTATTGCTGGGCATATCCGTCTGTGCCTCTCGTCCGTGCCTGCCTAAGCGAACCAGTGGGCGCGCGCGCCCATGATCAAGGTCTTGGCCCGCTCTTCGTCGACGCCCGTCAGGTCGACGAGCTCGTCGACCGCCAGCTCGCCCAGGTCGTCACGCGACCTGATGTTGTTACCCGCCAGCTTGGCTGCCAGGTCCTTGTCCATGCCGTCGAGATCGAGCATTTCCGGCTCGACCTGGCCGAGGTTCTCCTCACGCGCGATCGCCTCGGTCAGCAGCGCATTGCGGGCGCGGTTGCGCAGCTCCTCGACCGTCTCCTCGTCGAAGGCCTCGATCTCGAGCAGCTCGCTGGCCGGCACGTAGGCAATCTCGTCCAGCGAGGCAAAGCCTTCCTGGATCAGGATGTCGGCGATCTCTTCGTCCACGTCCAGCTTGTCCATGAACGTCTGGCGAACCGAGGCCTGCTCGCCCTCGCGCTTTTGTTGCGACTCCTCGGCGGTCATGATGTTGATCTGCCAGCCGGTCAACTCCGAGGCCAGGCGCACGTTCTGGCCCTGGCGGCCAATGGCGATCGCGAGGTTGTCCTCGTCGACGACCACGTCCATCGCGTGCTTGTCCTCGTCGACCACGATCGACGAGACGTTGGCAGGCGCCAGCGCGCCGATCACGAACTGCGCAGGGTCGTCGGACCACAGCACGATGTCGACCCGCTCGCCGGCCAGCTCGTTGGTCACTGCCTGCACGCGCGAGCCGCGCATGCCGACACAGGTGCCGATTGGATCGATGCGCCGATCATTGGTCCACACGGCGATCTTGGCCCGCACCCCGGGGTCGCGCGCCGCGCTCTTGATCTGCAGCAGGCCCTGCTCGATCTCGGGGACTTCGAGCTCGAACAGCTTCTTGACGAATTCCGGCGAGGTGCGCGAGACGATGACCTGCGGGCCGCGCGCCTGGCGGTCGATGCGCAGCACGAAGGCACGCACCCGGTCGCCGATGCGCAGGTTCTCCTTAGGGATCATCTCGTTGCGCGGCAGGCGGGCCTCGACCTTGCCGATCTCGAGGATCATGTCGCCCTTATCCATGCGCTTGATGGTGCCGTTGATGATCTGGTCACCACGCGCCAGGAACTCCTGCAGCAACTGCTCGCGCTCGGCATCTCGGATCTTCTGCAGGATCACCTGCTTGGTGTCCTGCGCGAAGCGGCGGCCGAGCGTCTCTTCCTGCTTGGCCAACTGCTCCTCGATGTAGTCATCGACCTCGACCTCGGGGTCATGATCCTTGGCATCGGACAGGATGATCTGGTGGCCAGGCTCCTGCAGGCCGGCTTCGTCGGGCACCACCAGCCAGCGGCGAAAGGCCTCGTAGTCGCCGGTGTCACGATCGACGGCCACCCGCACTTCGGCGTCGTCCTCGGGCAGCAGCTTCTTCGTGGCCGCAGCCAGCGCCAGCTCAAGGGCACCAAAGACGACATCGCGTGGCACGTTCTTCTCGCGCGCCAGCACGTCGACCGTCATCAGAATCTCTCGCCCGTTCATCGCTTGCTCCTGAAATCCAGTACCGGCACCAGCCGCGCCTTGTCGACGTCAGCCAATGCGAATTCCACGTCCGCAGGCGGTGGCGCTGTCTGGCCCGCCTTCTTGTTCGCCTTCTTCACCGCACCAACGCGCCGTACCGGCTCCTTGGCGTCCTCGTCCGGCGTCGGGCTCAGGCGGATGCGCTCCGCACCCGCCGCGCCGCTGACGCCAGCAATCGTCCCGCGCCAGCGCTTGCGCCCATTCAATGGCGCGAGCAACTGCAGTTGCACCTCGGCCCCCGTGAAGCGCCGGTACTCATGCGCCTTCTTCAGTGGCCGATCCACGCCCGGCGAAGAGACCTCCAGCCGGTCGTAGTCCACGTCCTCGACGGCAAACAGGTGCGTCAACTGGTGACTCACCGCCTCGCAGTCATCCAAGGTCACCAGCGGCGGTTCGCCGCTGGCACTCGTATTGCCCTTGCGGTCGATGGTCACGCGCAACAGTCCCCGACCCTCACGCTCCAGAGCGACAAGCTCGTGCCCGAGCCCGTCGACCGTGCGCTCCACCAAGTCCACCAGCGGACCTTTAATGCTCACCATGCGTGCTGACCATGAGCGATGACCACTTGCCCGCCGCTGCCTTGTACCAACCAAGCGCCTGCGCGCCTGATCGCTCAAGTCGCGCACCAAAAAAAAATGGGCTTGGAAAAGCCCATTGGTCCCAAAAGACAGGCTTGTGAACCGGATGCCAGCGGCTGCTCAACGCGAACATCCGACTGTTCGGAACACAACCGCCAGGGCGCCCTGCGAACGCAGGACAGGCCTTTGGCGACGGCTGCGGATTATATGCGCCCTTGACAGGCGCGAGCAAATCCGTTCAAGCCACGCAGCCCGGCGCAGCACGCCAGGATGACTCGCCGGGGCCGATCAGGCAAACCCGCGCGAGGGCTTGGGCCGACGGAAGCGCTGCTGGCGCATGCCACCGGGCTGGCCGAGGCCGGCCTGGATGTACTGCACGGTGCTCGTCATGGGGTCGGGCTGGCTGCTCGGCCTGCGGTTGCCCTGCTGACCGCCCTGGCCATGACCACTGCCCTGGCCCCCACCCTTGCGCTGGCCGCCGCCGTGCTTGCCCTTGCCGCCCTGCCGCTGCTGCTGGCCACCGCCGCCACCACCACGCACCTCCTCGGCATTGACACCGAGATCATGCATCCATGCCTGCACCCACTCGGGCGCCAGTTCGGAGTAGCGACCGCGCGCCAGCGAGCGTGGCAGCGCCACGGCGCCGTAGCGGATGCGGATCAGGCGGCTGACTTCCAGGCCCACCAGTTCGAACATGCGACGCACCTCGCGGTTGCGACCTTCGCTGATGCATACGCGATACCAGTGATTCGCGCCCTGCCCGCCGGCGTCCTCGCACCTGCTGAACTTGGCCGGACCGTCCCCCAGCTGCACGCCGTCCAGCAGCTTGGCGCGTTGCTCTTCGGTCAGATCACCCAGCACGCGCACCGCGTATTCCCGCTCGACCTCGTAGCGCGGATGCATCAGGCGATTGGCCAGCTCCCCAGACGTCGTGAACAGCAGCAAGCCCTCGGTGTTGAAGTCCAGGCGCCCCACGGCAACCCAGCGCCCGCCGCCCACCTTCGGCAACTTTGCGAACACGGTCGGACGGCCTTCCGGATCGTCCTGCGAGACGATCTCGCCCGCTGGCTTGTGATACAGCAGCACGCGCGGGGGACGGCCCTGCGCCTTGAGCCGCAACTGGATTGGCTTGCCGTTGACGCGCACCTGATCGTTGGGCATCACGCGCTGGCCGATGTGCGCGGGCTCGCCATTGACCGATACACGGCCGGCGATGATGAGTTCTTCCATGTCACGGCGCGAGCCGATGCCGGCGTCCGCCAGCACCTTGTGCAGCTTCTCGGAATTGGCGTTCTGCTGCTGCTTGACCGCCTTGCGGCCGCGCTCGAGCAGATCCCGTGCGAGCGGCTGCGGCGGCATAGCCGAGGCGTTCAGTTCTTCCTCGGACGTCAGCAGCGGCTGCGACGAAGATGGCTGCTGCGGTGCCGACTGCTGCGCGCCTTCGTCACCACCCTCGGGCCGCGGACCCCGGTTCTCGCCACGACCGCGACCCCGCCGCCGCCGTCCGTGCGGGCCGCGTGCCCTGCGCTCGGCGCCGGCCTCGCCAACCTCTGGCTGGTTATCCTCTCGGTTCGCGCCGCCTTCCTCAACAGCTTGCATCGGACGCGACTCGCCTGCATCGACCGCTCCTTGCGTGGGCGCCGGCACCGACCCCGGTGCCGCCGTCGGCCGTGGCGTGGTCGGCTCGTTGTCGGGGTGCTCGTTGAAAGGTTGATTCATATTGGCGGCAGATTCAGGCGGAAGGTTGGGCAGGTGCGCTGAATGCGGCGAGCGAAGCAGACACGGCGGAGTCAGGCGATGTGGGATTGGAAGCGGGATCGGCGGTCGTGCTCGCCGAATCGTTGTGCTCGGCGGCGGTGAGTTCGATCACGTGAGCACGCGTCTCCTGGCCGTCATTGGCATTTGGCGCGCCAGCGGCGAACTGCAGCTCAAACCCGGCGGCCAGTTGGGAGGGGAGGTTGCCGGTGCCGGCGTCGAGCGCCGGCAACTCCTTGAGCGAGCGCAGCCCGAGGTCGTCGAGAAACTGACGGGTGGTGGCAAACAACGCTGGACGGCCCGGTGCCTCGCGGTGCCCAATGGTCTCCACCCAGCCCCGATCCTCCAGCGTCTTGAGCACCTGCGAAGACACCGTCACGCCGCGGATCTCCTCGATGTCGCCGCGGGTGACCGGCTGGCGATAGACAATGATCGCCAGCGTCTCGAGCACGGCGCGCGAGTACCTGGGCGCCTTTTCCGGATTGAGCCGGTCGAGATAAAGGCGCATCGCCGCGGTGCTCTGAAAGCGCCAGCCCGAGGCGAGCGCCACAAGTTCGATGCCGCGCCCGGTCCACTCGCCGCGCAGCTCATCGAGCAACGCACGCAGCGTGTCCGCGTTCAGCTCGTCGGCAAACAGGCGCCCTAGCTCGGCCAGCGGCATGGGCTGCTGCGCCGTAAGCAATGCAGTTTCGAGGACGATCTTCGCCTCTTGTGTGTTCATGCAGGACTCGATATCACGCCGAACGGCACCGCCGGCAGGATGCAGACGGACGACACCAGTGGGTCGGCAATGGCCTGTGGCCTTGGTGATGCTTGCTTGAGCTGGTGTCAGAACCGCAGTCGGGGCCAGGTCGGTTTCAAAAACTGGCCTACACGCCGAGAACGGACACGTTCCACACCAAAATCGCTAAGGCTGGATCACGGGCGCGGGAGGATCACTTCGAAACTACTCCCAGCCGGCGCGCCGCCACTTCGACTTCGGCAGCACACAGCGACCAGCTACGGCCTAAGTGTACCACCGACACGGTTTGAGGAAATCGCAACGCATTGCGCGTTCTGGCCAGCGTCGCCCACGCATCGCAACCTTTCCTGCGTCTGCCGACCGCAAGAGCTCCGCTTGGCGTCCTTAAACGACGCAGTCGAGCACCTATGGTGAGCCACAGGAATCGCAGGGCTGCCGCGGTTTCATTGGTCAAGCCACTGCCGCATCCATAAAGTCTTCGCTTGTTCGCCTTGACGCTTGTGGCGCAGCCACTTCAAGCATTACGGGGCGATCCCACGTTCGTGGCCATGATGGAGGGAGACTCAATGTTCGCCGCCCTTACCTTACCGGGCAGGCAATGCAACGCCAAGGCTCTGCGATGCGGGGGCGACTCGCATCTTCGCGCCGCTTCTGATCGTCTGCTGCGACGTTGCGCACATGGAGTAATCCTAAAAACCGCAGTTGTCATTGCTGCCAAACAGCGCAGATCGAGTGTTGGCGCGGCTTTCCGGGCAATTCTCGCGACTGCGGAACAGTTCCAAACCGGTGATCGACCGCCGCTCAAATTGTTCAGTTGCGACAGCGACTTGGTGCATCTTGCGGCCGTCAACTCCGGTTCTTAGGGTAAATGGCCGCGAGATTCTCGATTCGCGCGGCAACCCGACTGTCGAATGCGACGTGCTGCTCGAATCCGGCGTCATGGGCCGGGCCGCGGTGCCCAGCGGCGCCTCCACCGGCAGCCGCGAGGCCATCGAGCTGCGCGACGGCGA
>JADCGX010000200.1 GCA_020248785.1 Burkholderiales bacterium
CTGCGCGACATCACATACAGATACCCATCCGGCCCCAGGCGCACATCGCGCCACTCGTGCTGGCCGGCAAAGAGCACTTCGGTGGCCGTGACGGCGTTGCCGTTGAGCACCAGGCGGTACAGGGCGCGGCTGCCGTTCAGGCCGCCGACGAACAGGTTGCCCTGCCAGGTGGGGATGCGACTGCCGGTGTAGAAGGCCATGCCGCCGGGGGCGATGGACACCGGGTACCAGTAGGCCAGGGGCGGGGTGAAGTTGCCGGTGTGCGCGCCGCCGCCGATGCGGCAAGCGGTGCCGACCGGGTCGCCGTAGTTGCAGCCGTAGGAGACTGTTGGCCAGCCGAAGTTCGGGCCCGGCCGGGCGAGGTTGACCTCGTCGCCGCCCTGCGGGCCGTGCTCGCTGACCCATAGATCGCCCGTCGCCGGATTAATGGTCGCGGCCTGCGGGTTGCGGTGGCCGTAGCTCCAGATGGCAGCCGTCAGGCCGCCCATGCTGAACATCGGATTGCTGGCGAGCGGCTGGCCGTCGGTGTTGATGCGCACAACCTTGCCGAGCTGTGACGTGAGGCTCTGCGCTTCACCTGAAAAGCTCTGGCGCTCGCCGAGCGTGACGAAGAGAGAGCCATCCGCGCGGAACGCGAGCCGGCTGCCGTAGTGGCCGGTGGACACCTTCTTCGGCAGCTGCTGAAGGATCACGGTCAGGTTGACGAGCGCGGTGCCGGCCGTGTTGAGTTCTGCGCGCGCCACCGCCGTGCCCTTGGTGCCAGTGCCCGTCGGGCCGGGCTCGGAAATGGTCAGGTACACGCGGCGGTCGGTGGCGAACTGCGGGTCGAGCGCCACGTCGAGCAGCCCGCCCTGGTCGCGCGCGTCCACCGTCGGCACGCCGCTCACCATGGTCTTGGTGCTGCCGTCCGCACTCACGAGTACCAGCGTGCCGCCCTTCTGCGTGACCAGCAGCTGGCCATCGGGCAGGAATGTCATCGCCCAGGGCGTGCCAAAGCCGGTCGCAAACGACACCAGCCGCGCGCTGGCACTGCCGGCGGGGGCGGGTGGGGGCGCATTGGTGTCGATGGCTAGCGGCGGCGCGGGCGCCGCTGGCGGTGGCGCAGCGGCCGGTGGCGAGCCCGCGGGCGGAGGCGCGCTGGGAGGGGGCGGTGATGAAGGCGTTGGTGACGGTGATCCCGTCGGCGGCGGGGTGCTCGGCGTGGCTGCAGGTGCGGGCGCCGGCTGTGCCGCTGCAGGCGAGGCGCTCACCTCGTCACCGTTGCACGCCGACAGCAGCTGCGTGGCCGCGAGCGCACAGGTGAACAGCGCGGCAATGCGGTTCATGGGGAGCCTCTTCTTGCCCAAGTCATTGCAGCAAGACTAGGCGGCAGGAGGCGGAGCCGCACTCAGCCGGAGCCATGAGTGGGAGTGACGTGCTTGCTCCAAGGGTCAGACTAGGCCCCGGCCCACGCTGGGCCGACGAGCGTGCGCGATGTCCTGGGTGTCATTCCCGCGCAAGCGGGAATCCACTTCGTAGGTCAAGTCAAAGGGGATCCCCGCTTGCGCGGGGATGACACAAGACTCGTCGTGACGACGAATTGGTTGTCGTTCCCACGCAGACGGGAACCCGGTGTCTTGCGGGTGTGGTCAACGACGCTGTATCCCCGCCTGCGCGGGGGGATGACAGAAGGCAGAGCGCCATCGTCCCGGCGCAGGCCGGGACCCAGCTTGCGTTGTGTGAAATTGGGCCCCGGCCGGAGCCTGCCCTCAAGTGCTTGAATCGAGGGCCGGGGCGACGAGGCAGCTCGAAGATGTGTCATTCCCGCGCAAGCGGTAATCCACTTCGTGGGTGAAGCCCGAGGGGATCCCCGCTTGCGCGGGGATGACACAAGGCGCGTTGGGGCTACGAATTGGTCGTCGTTCCCGCGCGGGCGGGAACCCAGTGTCTTCCAAGTGTGGTTTACGACGCTGGATCCCCGTCTTCGCGGGGATGACAGAAGGCAGAGCGCCGTCGTCCCTGCGCAGGCCGGGACCCAGTTTGCGGGGGTGAAACTGGGCCCCGGCCGGAGCCTGCCCTCGAGTGCTTGAATCGGGGGCCGGGGCGACGAGCGTGCGCGTTTTCTTGGCGGAACCCAGTTTGACCTTCGAGTGAGCGGCGCTTGGGCAGAGCAGAGAGACTCAGCCAGCGACGTGCGCAACCGCCTCGGACTTGAGTTCCACCGTGCTGGCAATCACCCCACCCCCCAGGCAAACATCACCGTCGTACAGCACCGCCGACTGCCCCGGCGTGGCGGCCCATTGCGGCGTGTCGAAGCGCAGCGCCAGGCCACTTGCGGTTGCAGCGGCCACCTCGCACACCGCATCGGTCTGGCGATAGCGGGTCTTGGCGGTGCATCGCGTGCCCTGCAGCGGCGCGCGGCCACTGACCCAGGTGGCGTCCTGCGCGGCGAGCTGGTCCGCCAGCAGCCACGGATGGTCGTGGCCCTGCACCACCCACAGCGTGTTGCTGGCCATGTCCTTGCGCGCCACGAACCATGGCTCGCCGGAGGCGCCCTTGCTGCCGCCGATGCCGATGCCCTTGCGCTGGCCGAGTGTGTAGAAGCTCAGGCCCACGTGCTCGCCGATCACGCGATCGTGCTCGTCCTTGATGGGGCCGGGCTGCATTGGCAGGTAGCGGTTGAGAAATTCACGGAACGGGCGCTCGCCGATGAAGCAGATGCCGGTGGAGTCTTTCTTCTTGGCGTTTGGCAGGCCGATCTCGCTTGCCACGCGCCGCACCTCCGTTTTCTTCAGCTCGCCGACGGGGAACAGCGTCTTGGCCAATTGCGCCTGCGTCAGGCGGTGCAGGAAGTAGCTCTGGTCCTTGGCGGGGTCGAGGCCGCGCAAGAGTTGCACGCCCTCTGCGGTCTGGCGCACCCGCGCGTAGTGCCCGGTGGCGATGCGCTCGGCGCCGAGGGCCATCGCGTGGTCGAGAAACGCCTTGAACTTGATCTCGGCGTTGCACAGCACGTCCGGATTGGGCGTGCGACCGGCCGAGTACTCGCGCAGAAACTCGGCGAACACGCGGTCTTTGTACTCGGCGGCGAAGTTCACCGCCTCGATGTCGATGCCGATCACGTCGGCCACGGCAGCCGCGTCCAGCCAGTCCTGCCGCGTGGAGCAGTACTCGCTGTCATCGTCGTCTTCCCAGTTTTTCATGAAGAGACCGATGACTTCATAGCCCTGCTGCTTGAGCAGCCAGGCCGAGACCGCGGAGTCGACTCCGCCGGACAGGCCAACGACGACGCGTTGCTTGCTCATGCCTCGGTCTCATTGGCGAGGCGTTCGGCGGGAAGAGCGGACACTTGGGCCCCGGCCTGCGCCGGGGCGACGATGGAGGGACACGTCGTCTGCCCGTAGGACCGAGTCATTTGCCCGTCGCCCCGGCGCAGGCCGGGGCCCAATTGGTTTGCACAGTTGAGGGCACGCCTCCGAGCCCGAGCACGCTCTCATGTGCGTACAGCAGTTCGAGCGGAAACCGCCGTCCGGCCAGGTAGTCATCGATGCACTGCATGAGGATCGGGGTGCGGTGCTCGGCGACGCGGGCGGCGATCTCCTCGCGCGTCAGCCACAGCGTGCCGAGGATGCCTTCGTCCAGCGCCCGGTCGGCAAGGTGCTCGCCCAGCATGCCTGTGAAGGCAAAGCGCAAGTAGGTGACGGCCTCGCCGGTGTTCGGCGACTGGTAGCGCGCGAGATAAGCACCGAGCAGCGCCGTCGGCCTGAACTGGTAGGCGGTCTCCTCCAGCACCTCGCGCGCGCAGGCGGCCGGCAGCGTCTCGTCGGGGTCCAGGTGGCCGGCCGGCTGGTTCAGGCGCACGCCGTCGGCGGTTTCTTCCTGCACGAGCAAGAAGCGACCGTCGCGCTCGATCACCGCAGCCACGGTGACAGAGGGGCTAAAGGGCGTGGGTGCGGCGGACATGGCGGGCGCGAGCGACTGGGGGGCGGCGATGACAGCGTTCCGCGGCAGCCAAGCGGCCCTAAGGACAGCAGACTCGGGACCGACGAGGCGTGGCGTGTAAGCTCCCGCGAGTTTACCGAGGGGCCCTTGGTCACCCGGTCGAGCAGTACAACACCCAGAACAAACGAGTCGGAGAAGACCATGCGCATCGGAGTGCCGCTGGAGACGCGGCCGGGTGAAACGCGCGTCGTTGCCACCGCCGAAACCGTCAAGAAGCTCGTCGTCGCCAAGCACGAGGTGCTGGTGCAGGCCGGCGCGGGCGTCAATGCCGCCCAGACCGACGCGGCGTATGCGGCGGCCGGCGCCACCATCGTCGACGCCCGGGCGGCCTTCGGTGCCGACATGGTGCTCAAGGTGCGCGCACCGTCGGCGGACGAACTGGCCCTGATGAAGCGCGGCACGGTGCTGGTGGGCATGCTGGAGCCGTTCAATGCCGACGGCATTGTCGCCATGAACGCGGCCGGCCTGACGGCCTTTGCGCTGGAGGCCGCGCCGCGCACCACGCGCGCGCAGAGCATGGACGTGCTGAGCTCGCAGGCCAACATCGCCGGCTACAAGGCGGTTCTGCTGGCCGCGGCGACCTACCCGCGCCTGATGCCGATGATGATGACGGCCGCCGGCACGCTGAAGGCCGCGCGCGTCGTCATCCTGGGTGCGGGCGTTGCCGGCCTGCAGGCGATTGCCACCGCCAAGCGGCTCGGCGCGGTGATCGAGGCGAGCGACGTGCGCCCGGCCGTGAAAGAGCAGATCGAATCGCTCGGCGCCAAGTTCATCGACGTGCCGTTCGAGACCGATGAGGAGCGCGAGATCGCCAAGGGCGTGGGCGGCTACGCGCGGCCGATGCCCGAGGCGTGGATGAAGCGCCAGGCGGCCGAGGTGGCCAAGCGCATCGCGCAGGCCGATATCGTGATCACCACCGCGCTGATCCCGGGCCGCAAGGCGCCGATCCTCGTGACCGAGGAGATGGTCCAGAGCATGAAGCCGGGCTCGGTGATCCTCGACATGGCGGTCGAGCAGGGCGGCAACTGTGCGGTGAGCGAGCTTGGCAAGACGGTGGTCAAGCACGGCGTGTACATCATCGGCCAGCCCAATTTGCCGGCCACGGTGGCCACCGACAGCTCGGCACTGTATGCGCGCAACGTGCTGGACTTCCTCAAGCTCGTGTTCACCAAGGAAGGCCAGTTCACGGTCAACCTCGAAGACGACATCGTCGCCGCCTGCCTGCTGTGCAAGGACGGCGAGATCCGGAAGAAGTAAGGAAGACAGCGTCACCCCGGCGACGGCCCGGGTCCAAGCTTGACGATCGATCACATTGGGCCCCGGCCGGCGCCGGGGCGACGAACTCAGGAGTCCCAGTGGAAGCTATCAGCCCCCTCGTCTGGAACCTCATCATCTTTGTGCTGGCCATTTACGTCGGCTACCACGTGGTGTGGAACGTCACGCCGGCGCTGCACACGCCGCTGATGAGCGTGACCAACGCCATCTCGGCCATCGTCATCGTCGGCGCCATGCTGGCGGCCGCCCTCACCGAGACCGCACTCGGCAAGTTCATGGGCGTGGCGGCGGTGGCGCTGGCGGCGGTGAATGTCTTCGGCGGCTTCCTGGTGACGCGGCGGATGCTGGAGATGTTCAAGAAAAAAGAGAAGAAGGAGGGGGCGTGATGAACCAGCGCTTCGTCGCCCCGGCGCAGGCCGGGGCCCGGGTTGCGGCCGCGAGAAATTGGGTCCCGGCCTGCGCCGGGACGACGTGCTGAGGGCGCGCGATCATGAGCCTGAACCTCGTCGTCCTCCTGTACCTGGTCGCCAGCGTCTGCTTCATCCAGGCGTTGAAGGGTCTGTCGCACCCGACCACCTCGCGCCTGGGCAATGCCTTCGGCATGGTCGGCATGGCCATCGCCGTGCTCACCACCGTGGCGCTGATCTACAAGCTGGCGCCGCAGGTGGCCACCGTCGGCATGGGCTGGATCCTGCTGGGTCTGGTGATCGGCGGTGCGGCCGGCACCCTCATGGCCAACCGGGTGCCGATGACCAAGATGCCCGAGATGGTCGCGTTCATGCACAGCATGATCGGCCTGGCGGCGGTGTTCATCGCCATTGCCTGCGTGGCCGAGCCCTGGGCGTTCAACATCGTCGAGAAGGGCGGTGCGCTGCCGGTGGGCAACCGGATCGAGCTCTTCATCGGCGCCTTCGTGGGCGCGATCACGTTCTCCGGCTCGGTGATCGCGTTTGGCAAGCTGTCGGGCAAGTACAAGTTCCGGCTGTTCCAGGGCGCGCCCGTCGTGTTCTCGGGCCAGCATACGCTGAACCTGGTGCTCGGTCTGGCGATGATCGCCTGCGGCATCTGGTTCGTCGTGACGCTCGACTGGCTGCCGTTCTGGCTGATGCTGGCGCTGGCCTTCGTGCTCGGCGTGCTGATCATCATCCCGATCGGCGGCGCCGACATGCCGGTGGTGGTGTCGATGCTCAACAGCTACTCTGGCTGGGCCGCGGCCGGCATCGGCTTTTCGCTCAACAACTCGATGCTGATCATCGCCGGCTCGCTGGTGGGCTCCTCGGGCGCGATCCTGAGCTACATCATGTGCAAGGCGATGAACCGCTCGTTCATCAACGTGATCCTGGGCGGCTTCGGCCAGGAGGGCGGGCAGGCGGTAGCCGGCGACGCGCAGCAGCGGCCGGTGAAAGGCGGCTCGCCGGACGATGCGGGCTTTCTGCTCGGCAACGCCGACAGCGTGATCATCGTGCCGGGCTACGGCCTGGCGGTGGCGCGCGCCCAGCATCCGCTCAAGGAGCTGGCCGACAAGCTCATCCGCAAGGGCATCAAGGTCCGCTACGCGATCCACCCGGTGGCCGGCCGCATGCCCGGCCACATGAACGTGCTGCTGGCCGAGGCCGAGGTGCCGTACGACCAGGTGCACGAGATGGAAGACATCAACCCGGACTTCTCGGACACCGATGTAGTGCTCGTGCTCGGCGCCAACGACGTGGTGAACCCTGCCGCCAAGGACCCCAAGAGCCCGATCGCCGGCATGCCGATCCTGGAGGCCTACAAGGCGCGCCAGATCATCGTCAACAAGCGCTCGATGGCGGCCGGCTACGCGGGCCTGGACAACGATCTGTTCTACATGGACAAGACGATGATGGTCTTTGGCGACGCCAAGAAAGTGGTCGAGGACATGGTCAAGGCGGTGGAGTAGGTGGTGTAGGTGGAGTGGGTGGAGTGGGTGGAGTAGGGCAGGCGCGGCGAGCGGGCGAATGCGGTCTTCCGATTTGCTGCTGGTGGTCGACGTGCAGAACGACTTCCTGCCGGGCGGCGCGCTGGCCGTGCCCGACGGCGATGCGATCGTGCCGCTGGTCAACCGGCTGGCCGCGCGCTTTGCCAACGTCATCCTGACCCAGGACTGGCATCCGCCGGGGCACGTTTCGTTTGTCTCCGCGCACGCGGGCGGCAAGCCGTTCGACACCCTGCGCATGCCCTACGGGCCGCAGGTGCTGTGGCCCGACCACTGCGTGCAGGGCACGCGCGGGGCCGAGTTCGCCGCCGCGCTGGCGGTGCCGCACGCGCAGGCCGTGATCCGCAAGGGCTACCACCCGCACACCGACAGCTACTCGGCCTTCCTGGAAGCCGACCGCGTCACGCCCACGGGTCTCGCCGGGATGCTGCGCGAGCGCGGCATCGAGCGCGTGTTCCTGTGCGGCCTGGCGCTCGACTTCTGCGTGGCCTGGAGCGCGCTGGACGCGCGCGGCGCGGGCTTCGAGGCGGTGGTGATCGAGGACGCCTGCCGGCCGATCGACACCGGCGGCTCGCTGCAGGCGGCGCATGCGAGCTTCGCCGCGCAGGGCGTGCAGCGGGCGCAGACCGCGGACCTGGCCGGCTGAGCGGCGCGGCCGCTGGGTGCAAGGTGCAAGGTGCGAGGGTGCAAGGGTGCACGCTGGCCCCGCGGGCCGGGCCGCGCGCGTCGTGCGCATGATGCGCGGGCAGCGCGGGGCGATTGACCCGGTTCCCGGTTGCGCCGGGCACTGTCTTGCGCAGGCGCTCAGTCTTCGGCCTGCATGCGGCGCACGAAGTCCTCCAGCCGCTTGCCGGCCTGGTCGGCATAGGGCTCGAGGAGGGTCACCTCGCCCATGCGGTCGAGCCGGAAGTTGCGAAAGTCCTCCCGCAGTTCGCACCACGCCGCCAGCGACCAGGCGTGGCCCCAGAAGTACAGCCCGAGCGGCCGCACGCGCCGCTGCGACGCCCGGTTGGCGCCATCGCGGTAGCCGAACTGCACCGCGCGCCGCTGCACGATGGCGTGGCGCAGCGTCTCGAGCCGCTCGCCCGGCAGAGGGTCGATGAAGAAGCCGGGCACGAACAGCCGCGCCGACTCCAGCGCAGCCCGCTTCTCGCGCGGCAGCGCCGCTGCAATCTTGGCGAGCGACGAGCGTGCGCCTTGCGCCAGGCCGGCTCCGCCCCAGCTCTCCACGAAACGGGCGCCGATGGCCAGCGCCTCCACTTCGTCGAAGCTGAACATCAGCGGCGGCAGGTCGAGGCCGGGACGGACGCGGTAGCCGACGCCCGCCTCGCCGTCGATCGGTACGCCGGCGGCCAGCAGCGCCGCCACGTCGCGGTAGATCGTGCGCTCCGACACGCGCAGCCACTCGGCAAGCTGGCGTGCGGTGGTGAGCCGGCGCCCGCGGAGGTACTGCACGATCTCGAACAGGCGGTCGGCGCGACGCATGGATCGAGCGGGCTGCGCTACGGCTGGCTCATGACGCGAGCGGCGGCAGTACGCGCCGCCCACCGCGAGCACCGCCCGATGCGAGTACCGCCCGACGCGAGTACTGACTGCCGCGAGTACCGCCCGACGCGAGTACCGCCCGACACGCGCACCGCTGGACGCGCGTACGGCCCGACGCGAGTACCGCTGGCCACGCGCACCCCCCGATGCGCCTGCCGCTCGACGTGCGCGCCGTGCGCCGAACCCGGCAGCACGGCGCGGCACGGCCCGCCCGCGCCGCTGCGACATCCATGCGACCCGCCGGGTGCAGCCGGGTGTCATGCGCGCCCGCCGTTGCGCATCGCCGCGCAGTGCAAACACAGGCACGCCGCGGCAGTCCTGCCGTGGTGGCAGGCAGCGGCGAAAGGGTCGCGCCGGCACCGGTCATGGCGCTGCGGGGTGAGTGCCGGCCGCCCAGCGGATCGGCGCCCGGGGGTCTTGCCGGGCCCGCCGGGCGATGCCGGCCATGCCGGGTGACGCAGCGCCAGCCGGCGCGCGCGGGCTTGATGCGCAGGGTCGGGCCACCGACCGGGGCGAGGTCGGGCGCCACGTCAGCTCTGGCCTTCGGCCGCACGTTTCAAGCCCTGCAAGGTCCCCGGCAGCCCCTTGCGGATCTGTGAGCCGACAAGTCGGCCAAACAAAGGCGAAAGAGGCCCGTCGAAGACAACCCGGTGCACGACCGTGGTCGTGCCGGAGCCCTCTGACAGCTCATGCTCGAAGTACAGCGAGCACAGGGGGAGGCTGCTCTTCACGGTGAACGAGCGATTGGGTACGACCTCGACGAAGGTGATTTTCGCCCTGGGCCCTCTGGTGGGATCGAGCGTGCCGCTTGCGCCGGAGACGAAGGCCCCGTCGATCGAGGCCGCCTTCACGTCGGGGTCCCAGGACGACCAGCGCCCCACGTTGGCGTAGACGGCAAAGACCCTTGCCGCGGGGGCGGAAACGACGATGCGGTCTTCGAACATCATGGGTGATCCTTCCAGGCAAAGCGGGCTGCCGGGCGCGGCAAGCCGCGGGGCCGATGGGGCGCAGCGCGCCGTTGGTCGCGCGGCGGCCGGGGCTGGGCGTGGGCCTCGACCGGCATCAGCAACTCCCGCCGCCGCGTGCGCTTGACCTCGCGCCAGTCGGTGCCGTCGAGCGCACCGGCCGGGGCATTCAGCAGGTTCAGCGATGTGCCCGGCACGGCCGCCCTGGCGCGCAGGTGGGTGGGCACGGCGCCGATGCGCTGCAGGTCGGGCAGCTTCCTCGTACACAGGCGGTCGGCGCGGCGCATGGCGGGACTATCGCTGCGTCATGACGCGCGGGTCATTGGCGAGCAAAGCTCGATCAACAACCCATCGGGTGCGCGCAGGTAGGACACCGTCTGCCCCCAGGGCTTTTGAGCGGGCGCCGCCAACTCTTTGGCGCCGTGCGCGAGCGCGGTGCGATGCGCACTCGCGACATCGTCGGTCACCAGAGCCACTTCGACGCCAAGCGGCCGCGCGCTGTCGCAGGCTGCGAGAACGCCGCCGGGAACGTTGTTCGCTGCAAGCTCGCAGGCGGCAAAGGCGAGCGTCGTCGCGCCGGTGTCCAGTTCGCCGTAGGTGCCGGACTCGTGCAGGAACCGTTGCCGCAAGCCGAACGCTGCGGCAAAGAATGCAAGCGATTGCGCAACGTCGGGAACGTACGCAATCGTGTAGCCGAGCTTCATCGTTGTTTTCCTTTGCGGATCGCCGTGAAGTGCCACCACGGCAGCGCCTCGCCGGTTCTGGCTTGATGGATCGCGGCGGCGAACGTGTCCCACATGCAGGGATCGTGGCGCTGGCCGGTGCGCTTCTGCAGTCTGGCGTAGAGGCGATCGGGGTTCTGCTTGGCCAACTGCGCTACGGTGGCGATGCCGAGCAACTCCAGATCGCGCCGCGCCGCGGGGCCGATGTTGCGCAGCGCGAGCAGCTCATCGCGTGGCGACCGCGCCGGGCCCGTGGCCTCGACCTGCATCAGCAGCTCCAGCCGCCGCGTGCGCTTGACCTCGCGCCAGTCGGTGCCGTCGAGCGCGCCGGCCAGGGCATACAGCAGGTTCAGCGACGTGCCCGGCACGGCCGCCCTGGCGCGCAGGTAGGCGGGCACGGCGCCGATGCGCTGCAGGTCGCGCAAGCTGCGGATGCCGGCCGCGGCCAGCACCCGCTGCGACTGCGGTCCGAGGTTGGGCAGGGCCGCGATGTCGGCGCGCTGCCTCCGCGGGCGGTCCTTCAGTGCAGTCATGACGCAATGATGCGCTTCAGGCTGCATGCAAGCCCACCAGGTTGCCCTCGCTGTCGATGATCCGCGCGAACGCACCCATGCCGTCGGGCAATGCCGTCCTGGGCACGACAACCTTGCCGCCGGCCGCAGGCACGCGCGCCAGCGCGTCATCGAGCGACGGCGCGGCGTTCAGGTACACGACGCCGCCTTGCGCGCCGGGCGTCAGGCCCGGTCCTGCAGCGAGGCAGCCGCCCACGCCGGGCGCCTGGTACTCGAACACCGCCATCGTCATCGGCCCCATTGCCTCCTGCCGCAGTGGTCGCTGCAGGACCGACTCGTAGAAGCGGGTGGCGCGGGCCAGGTCGGCGGCCGGGAGTTCGAACCAGGTCAGGGCGTCGTTGCTGTGCATCTTGGCGTCTCCAGTGGGGGCGTGCAGCAGGGGCGGCACGGCGAGCACTGTGCGCGCCGCCTGCTGACAGCGTGGTGTCAGCAGATTCCGGAGGCCGCCGCGCTCGCCGCGCTCGCCGCGCCGATGGTGGGGGCGGTCAGCCGGGCGCGCCGGCCAGCAGCAGGGCAAGACGCTGGCGCACGCGCACGAACGCCGATGCGCCGGCGGCCCGCGCCAGCAGCGTGTCGAGATCCTCGCCCCCGGCCTTGAGAAGCCCGATCAGGCGGATGAAGTGCTCGGTCAGTCGCGGGTCGAACTGTTTGCCGCCGAGGTAGGCGATCTCGCTCAGCGCGATCTCGACCGGGTAGGCCGGCCGGTAGGCGCGCGGGTGGGTCATCGCATCGA
>JADCGX010000201.1 GCA_020248785.1 Burkholderiales bacterium
AGAAACTCCCCGATCTGGTGGCTTCGTTCTTCCGCCATCCGACCTACCAGTATGCGAGCTGACACTACTTTCGAAACGATTAGTATGTGATGGACGTGGCCGCACAAGCTCGCCTCGCGGCGCTGGGCTGCACACTGCCGATCCTCGTGAACCCGGTTCTGTTCTTTCGCTGACAAGGGCACACTGTGGCCATGCTCAAGGCACTGATCGGCGACCTCTTCGCGAGCCAGGCGCAAACCCTCGTCAACACCGTCAACTGCATCGGGGTGATGGGTAAGGGTGTGGCGCTGGAATTCAAAAAGCGTTGGCCGGCGATGCTCGAGGACTACCAGCGCCGCTGCGCGCTGAAGCAGGTGCGGCTGGGCGAGCCGTATCTCTACCGGGACGCGGCGGGTGCGTCGATCGTCAGCTTTCCAACCAAGGGCCACTGGCGGTCGCCGTCGCGCGTGGCCGATATCGCTGGCGGGTTGGACTACCTGGTGGCCCATGCAGAGGGCTGGGGCGTTCGCAGTCTTGCGCTGCCGCCTTTGGGGTGCGGGAATGGGGGCCTCGATTGGAGCGAGGTCGGTCCGCTGATCTATCGCGAGCTGCACGACGCACCGTTCGATGTGGAGGTCTACGCCCCGTTCGGCACGCCTGCGCATCAGTTCACCGAGGAGTTCCTTGCGGCGCCCGCGCAGATGTCCTTGTCGGGGACGGGCCGTCGTACCGAGACGCTGAATCCGGACTGGGTGGCGCTCGCGGAGGTGCTGCGCGAAGTCCAGGCCCAGCCCTATGCCAACCCGATTGGCCGCACGATCTTCCAGAAGCTCTGCTACGTGCTGACAGAGATGGGCGTACCCACCGGCTTCCAGTTCGGAAAGGGAAGTTACGGGCCGTTCTCTGCTGACGTAAAGTCGGCGCTGCACGAGATGGCCAATCGCAGCTGGCTGCTGGAGAAGCCTCTGGGGCGGATGGTGGCGCTAACTGTTGGCCCTCAGTACGAGCAGGACCGACCCAAGTTCGCTGCGCAGATCGAGGCGCATCAGAAGCGCATCGCAAAGGCCGTGGATCTTTTCAGCCGCATCAAGAGCACTGAGCAGGCCGAGGAAGTGCTGACCGTCCTTTACGCCAGCCGCCAGGTGAAACAGGCGCGCGGCACGGGCGTCGTCACAGAGCAGGACATCTACGACTACATCCTCGAGTGGAAAAAGGCCTGGCACAGCGAGGAGAAGCGCCAAGCCGTGGCCAGCGCCATCCGCAACCTGGTACTGCTGGGTTGGATGAAGGCCGAGGTCAGCGAAGCAATGCTCGAAGCTGCCTAGCACGTTGGTGGCTGACCCGCGGTGGCCCAAAGCGGCCGCACATGTGGCAAACCGTTGACAGATAGAAACATCTGCCTACCATTCGCCACATGCCCGCAACCACCAGCGCGCGCGCGCGGACCTTGAAGCTGGCGCGTCGGCGCCAGGGCGTGACTGCGCAAGACGTGGCGGGCGCCGGCATCCACCGCCAGGTGTTGAGCCGGCTGGTTCAGGCCGGTGAACTCGAACGCACCGCGCGCGGCCTGTACCGGCTGCCTGCGCACCCGGTCACCGAACACCATGCGCTGGCCGTGGCCGCCGTGGCGGTGCCGCGCGGCGTGATCTGTCTGCTGTCGGCGCTGCAGTTCCACGGGTTGGGCACGCAGTTGCCGTCCGAGGTCTGGATCGCGATCGACCGGCGCGCGCGACACCCGGCGCTGAAGTACCCGCCGCTGCGCGTGCTGCGGTTCGGCGGCGATGCGCTTGACGCCGGAATCGAGACGCACCGGGTCGAAGGGCGCGAGGTGCGCGTCTATGGCGTGGCCAAGACCCTGGCCGACTGCTTCAAGTACCGCGGCAAGATCGGGCTCGACGCGGCGCTGGAGGCGCTGCGCGATGCCTGGCGTGCGCGCCGCTTCACGATGGAGGAGATGGACCGCTTTGCCGCGATCTGCCGCGTGCAGCGGGTGATGCGGCCCTATCTCGAGGCGCTGGTCGGATGAACGCCGCGCCCACCGCTCGCAGCGGGCTGGCGCAGTCGGTGCAGACGCGGCTTGCGCGTCATGCGCGGGACATGGGTGTCGATCCGAACCTGGTGCTGACGCGCTATGCGGCGGAGCGATTCCTGTACCGACTGTCGCGCTCGGAGCATGCGGGTCGCTTCGTGCTCAAGGGGGCGTTGCTGCTGCTGGCCTGGCTGGGCGAAACGCTGCGCCCGACACGTGACGCTGATCTGCTGGGTTTCGGCGATCTGGGTGGCGAGGATCTGGGGCGCATCGTGCGCGAGATCTGCGCCACGGACGTGGAGCCGGACGCCGTCGTGTTCGACGTCGGCTCCATCGTTGTCGAGCCGATCCGTGTCGAAGACGCCTACGGTGGGCGCAGGGTCGTGCTGGCCGCGCATGTCGGTGCCGCGCGCTTGCGCGTCCAAGTGGACATCGGCATCGGCGACGCCGTGATACCCGGGCCGGAATGGCTGGAGTACCCGACCCTGCTCGACCTGCCGCGGCCGCGTCTGCGCGCCTATCCGCGCGAGGCGGTCGTGGCCGAGAAGCTGCACGCCATCACCCTGCTCGGGCTGCGCAACAGCCGGCTGAAGGACTACTTCGACCTGCGAGCGCTGGTGCGCGAAGGCGCGCTCGACACCGCCCGCCTGCCCGAAGCGATCGCCGCCACCTTCGCGCGCCGCCGGACAGCGCTGCCGGCCACCGTGCCGGAGGGGCTTACCGACGCGTTCTCGTTCGATCGCGACAAGAGCGCGCAGTGGGCCGCCTTCCTGCGCAAGAATCGCCTCGACGGGCCGGTGTTGTCTGAAGTCGTCGCCGAGCTTCGTGCCTTTGCCGCTGGCCCGTTGGCCGCCGCGCGCGATCTGGCGGTCAAGTCATGAGCAGCTTCGACGAATCCATCGTCGAACAGGCGGCGCTGGCGTGGTTGGCCGATGTCGGCTGGGCGGTACGCAACGGCGCCGAGATCGCCCCCGGTGAGGCGGCGGCCGAGCGCGACGACTACGGGCAGGTGGTCCTGGCGCAGCGGCTGCGCGATGCGCTCGGCCAACTCAACCCGGTGCTGCCGGCCGATGCGCTCGATGACGCTTGCCGCAAGCTCACCCGCCCCGAAGGCGCGGAGCTCATGGTCCACAACCGCTCCCTGCACCGCCTGCTGGTGGATGGCGTGACAGTCGAGTACCGCGACGCAAGCGGCAGCATTCGCGGTGCGCAGGCGCGCGTGATCGACTTCGATAACCCGGCGCGCAACGACTGGCTGGCGGTGAACCAGTTCAGCGTGGTGGAGAACAAGCACTCGCGACGGCCCGATGTGGTGCTGTTCATCAACGGCCTGCCGCTGGCGGTTCTGGAGCTGAAGAACGCCGCCGCCGAGAACGCCACGATCTGGAGCGCGTTCCAGCAGTTGCAGACCTACCAGGCCGAGGTGCCGACGCTCTTCGCGCCGAACGCGCTGCTGGCCGTCTCCGACGGGGTGGAGGCGCGGGTGGGCACGCTCGGCGCCGGCCGCGAGTGGTTCAAGCCCTGGCGCACCGTCGCGGGCGACACGCTGGCCGGCGCGCACATGCCCGGTCTTCAGGAGGCTTGAAAGTGACCGACCCCCACAAAGCGGACATCGCCCGCGGCGCAGTCCTCGTCTACGAGGCGCCCGACGGCGCCGTGCGCGTGGAGGTCAAGCTCGACCGCGACACGGCCTGGCTGACGCAGGAGCAGATGAGCCGGCTGTTCGGGCGCGAGCGCTCGGTGGTCGCAAAGCACATCCGAAATGCCTTCGACGAGGGCGAACTGGACCCGGGGTCAACCTGTGCAAAATTTGCACAGGTTCGAGCGGAGGGATCGCGGACGGTCACCCGCGAGGTGGATCACTACAACCTCGACGTGATCATCTCGGTTGGCTACCGGGTCAAATCGGTCGCGGGTACGCGCTTCCGCCAATGGGCCACACAGACGCTGCGCGACCACCTGGTGCGCGGCTACACGATCAACCAGCAGCGCTTCGAGCGCAACGCACGAGAACTGGAATCCGCGCTCGCCCTGGTACGTAAGGCGTCCGCGACCGAGGAGCTGAGCACCGATCAGGGACGCGGACTGATCGATGTCATAGCCCGATACACGCAGACCTTTCTGCTTCTGCAGCGCTATGACGAAGGCTTGCTGGTCGAGCCGAAGGGCATCGCGGGCGGCGTACTGCCGCCAGTGGCCGAAGCGCGAGCTGCCATCGTGCGCCTCAAGCACGACCTGATTGCGCGTGGCGAAGCAACCGATCTGTTCGGCCGCGAGCGCGAGGAAGGGTTGGCCGCCCTGCTCGGCAACCTTGAACAGAGCGTGTTCGGTGAACCAGCGTATCCGACTGTGGAAGCCAAGGCTGCGCATCTGCTGTACTTCGTGATCAAGAACCACCCGTTCTCCGACGGCAACAAACGCATCGGCTCGTTCCTGTTCGTCGACTTCCTGCATCGCAACGGGCGGCTGATCCGCAACGGCGAGGCCGTGATCAACGATATCGGCCTGGTTGCGCTCGCGCTGCTGGTGGCCGAATCGGCACCGAAGGACAAGGAGGTGATGGTCCGGCTGGTGATGAACATGCTCGCGGAGCTGGCGGCGTGACCCGGTTCTCGGAATCGGTCGTCGAGGACGCCGCGCTCGCCTGGCTGGAGGGTGTTGGCTGGCAGGTCCGCAACGCCGCTGAGATTGCCCCGGGCGAGCCCGCGGCCGAGCGCGACGACTACGGGCAGGTGGTGCTGGCGCAGCGGCTGCGCAATGCGCTCGCCAAGCTCAACCCGGCGCTGCCTGCCGAGGCGATGGAAGACGCCTTCCGCAAGCTGACGCGTCCCGAAGGCGCGGATCTCATCGTCCGCAACCGCGCTGAGCATCGCCTGCTGGTGGACGGCGTGACGGTCGAGTACCGCGATGCCGATGGCAGCATCTGCGGTGCGCAGGTGCGGGTGATCGACTTCGACGACCCGGCGGGCAATGACTGGCTGGCGGTGAACCAGTTCAGCGTGGTCGAGCACAAGCACTCGCGACGGCCGGACGTGCTGCTGTTCGTCAACGGCCTGCCGCTCGCGGTGCTGGAGTTGAAGAACGCCGCCGCCGAGAACGCCACGATCTGGAGCGCTTTACAGCAGTTGCAAACGTACCAGACAGAGCTGCCAACGCTGTTCGCGCCGAATGCGCTGCTCGCGGTTTCCGATGGTGTCGAGGTGCGGGTGGGCACGCTCGGCGCTGGGCGCGAGTGGTTCAAGCCCTGGCGCACCGTCGCGGGCGAGACGCTGGCCGGCGCGCATATGCCGGAGTTGCAGGTGGTGATCGAGGGCCTGTGCGCGCCGCGGCGCTTTCTGGACCTGCTGCGCGACTTCATCGTGTTCGAGGACGACGGCGGCCGCATCGTCAAGAAGATGGCCGGCTACCACCAGTTCCATGCGGTGCAGGTGGCGGTGGGCTAGACGCTGCGCGCTGCGGAACTGCACCGCGCGGCCCTCAGTGCGGCTGATCGTGTGGCCGAGCCCGAAGGCCGTTACGAGGCGGGGCACCAACCCGGCGGCCAGCCCGGTGACCGGCGTGTGGGGGTGGTGTGGCACACCCAAGGCTCGGGCAAGAGCCTGACCATGGCCTTCTACGCCGGCCGAATCATTCGCGAGCCGGCGATGCAGAACCCGACTCTGGTCGTGCTCACGGACCGCAACGACCTCGACGACCAGCTCTTCGCCACCTTCGCCCGCTGCCGCGACCTGCTGCGCCAACCGCCGATGCAGGCGGAGAGCCGCGCGCAACTGCGCGCGCTGCTCAGCCGGGCGGCGGGCGGCGTGGTGTTCACCACGATCCACAAGTTCTTCCCGGAGGAAAAGGGCGATCGCCACCCCACCCTCTCGGACCGGCGCAACATCGTGGTGATGGCCGACGAGGCCCACCGGAGCCAGTACGACTTCATCGACGGCTACGCGCGTCACATGCGCGACGCGCTGCCGCACGCCTCGTTCATCGGCTTCACCGGCACCCCGATCGAGCTGCAGGACGCCAACACCCGGGCGGTGTTCGGCGACTACATCAGCGTCTACGACATCCAGCGCGCCGTGCAGGACGGCGCCACGGTGCCGATCTACTACGAGAGCCGCCTGGCACGGCTCGGGCTGGACGAATCCGAGCGGCCGATGATCGACCCGGGCTTCGAGGAAGCCACCGAGGGCGAGGAGGTCGAGCGCAAGGAGAAGCTCAAGAGCAAATGGGCGCAGCTGGAGGCCGTGGTCGGCGCCGAGAAGCGCATCGAGCTGCTGGCCCGGGACATCGTCGAGCACTTCGAGAAACGCTGCGAGGCGATGGACGGCAAGGCCATGATTGTGTGCATGAGCCGGCGGATCTGCGTGGACCTCTACCACGCCATCGTCGCCCTGCGCCCAGGCTGGGGATCGGAAGACGACGAGCAGGGCGCGGTGAAGGTGGTGATGACCGGCTCGGCCTCGGACCCGGTCGACTGGCAGCGGCACATCCGGAACAAGCCGCGGCGCGAGGCACTGGCCAACCGCTTCCGAAAGCCCGCCGATTCTTTCAGGCTCGTGCTCGTGCGCGACATGTGGCTCACCGGGTTCGATGCGCCATGCATGCACACGATGTACATCGACAAGCCGATGCGCGGCCACGGGCTCATGCAGGCCATTGCCCGCGTGAACCGCGTGTTCAAGGACAAGCCGGGCGGGCTGGTGGTGGATTACCTCGGTCTCGCCCAGGAGCTCAAGCAGGCGCTCGCCACGTACACCGACAGCGGCGGCACCGGCCGAACGGCGCTGGACCAGGACGAGGCGGTGGCCGTGATGCTGGAGAAGCACGAGGTCTGCGCCGGTCTCTTCCACGGCTTCGACTGGTCGAAGTGGACCAACGGCACGGCGCCCGAGCGGCTCGGTCTGCTGCCGGCCGCGCAGGAGCACATCCTCGCCCAGGAACAGGGCAAGGACCGCTGCGTGGCCGCGGTGCGCGAGCTGTCCCAGGCGTTCGCGCTGGCCGTGCCGCACACCGAGGCGCTGCGCATCCGCGACGACGTGGCCTTCTTTCAGGTGGTACAGGCCGTGCTCGCCAAGCGCGCGCCAGGTGAGGCCCGGCCCGAGGAAGACATCCAGCATGCGGTGCGGCAGATCATCTCGCGCGCGGTGGCGCCCGAGGGGGTGATCGACATCTTCGCCGCCGCCGGGCTGGCCAAGCCCGACATCTCGATCTTGTCCGAGGACTTCCTGGCCGAGGTGCGCGGGCTGCCTCAGCGCAATCTGGCAGTGGAGTTGCTGCAGAAGCTGCTGAAGGGCGAACTTGCGACGCGGCGTCGCAAGAACGTGGTGCAGGCGCGATCGTTTGCCGAAATGCTGGAGCAGACGATCCGCCGCTATCAGAACCGCGCCATCGCGGCCGCGCAGGTGATCGAGGAGCTGATCGCGCTGGCCAAAGACATGCGCGAGGCACAGGCGCGCGGCGAACAACTGCGCCTGTCCGAAGACGAACTGGCTTTCTACGATGCGCTGGAAACCAGCGATAGCGCGGTCAAGGTGCTCGGTGACGAAACGCTGCGCATCATCGCGCAGGAGCTGGTCCGCACTGTGCGCGCCAACGTGACCATCGACTGGACGCTACGCGACAACGTGCGCGCGCAGTTGCGCGTGCTGGTCAAGCGCATCCTGCGCAAGTACGGGTATCCGCCCGACAAGCAGTACAGGGCGACCGAGACCGTGCTGGAGCAGGCTGCGCTGCTGTCGGGGGAATGGGCTGCGGCCTGAGGTCTTCGCAATGACCCAGTCCTCCGGGCGGCCGGGTCATTCCGGCGCCCGCTGGTTGCCGCAGACATGATGGTGTCGTTCATTCAGGTCAGTGTTTCTGTCCGTCCCGATCGCCTGAGCGAATCGGGAACCATTGCGGACGCGGGACACCACTCCCGCTCTTGTGCCGACTTCCTACTTTCTGGCCTGCCCGGCACGGCCCTGGCCTCGGTGACGCTCGCTGTGGCGAGTCGGCCCACCGATCGAGCCCCTGCCGCGTGAGCGGCGCCCCGGGGCTCGGGGGGGTGCGCCAGGTCGTTCAGACCGTCGGGCGCTTGCACGACGAATCCCGCTTGTGGCGGGGTCATCAGGAACAGCGTGCCGGGGATCCCGGCTGCGGCGGGGAGCCCGTCACTTGGGTCCGTCACTTGCGCCTGCGCTCTGCAATCGCTTGCTGGGCGCAGCTTTCGGCGCGTCGTCACTACCGGTGCGGCGCGTAGTGACGACGCGCATCGCTGGCGCAGCGGCGGGCCGCTGAAGGGTTGCCGCAGCCTGCCGATGGGCTCGGTGGCTGGCGCAGGGATATACGCGTTCTCCTGCCTTGCGGCGGCCGGCTCTCGGGAGACTTGCCGGCTCGGGGTGCCCTGACTTCGGGCGGGCGATGCTTGACGCGCATCAGGCGGGCTGACGCAGCCAGCGGAGATTCAGTCCCTCGACGGTACCGCTGACCCGTGCCCGTCACCAAGGGCAATCAGGCCCTGCGCCGGGCTCCGAATCGAGCAGTCAGCGGCCGTCGTCGTCGGCACGATGGCCAGCACGGACCGTCGACTCCCGGCTGCTTTCGCAGCCGTGCCCGGCATTCCACCACCTGTCATCGCTGATCAGGAGGCGACCGCCATGCATCCCAAGCCCTCGAACGAACCCACCCTGTTTCGCCGCCCGCAGGTGCAGCAGCGCACCGGACTCTCGCGCACCACCCTATACGAGTACATCAAGGACGGCGAGTTTCCCGTGCCCGTGCGCCTGGGCGCGCGAGCGGTGGGCTGGCTCGAATCCGAGGTGAGCGAGTGGATCCACGCGCGGGTTAAGCTGACCCGCCAGGGTGGCGCGAACGCTGCCCGCTGAGTGCGCGTGCAGACGATCGTTTCCGCAGCGGCGACGGTGATGTGGCGCGAGCCGCCCTTCCGCGTTAGCAGATCAGTACCTTGCGTGACCACTCACGCTTCAACGTCTGACGGCCTGTGGCGCGGGCCTTGCATCGCCCTTGCGCCCGCCGCACATCTCGTCGACCGATCTCAATCCCATTTCACGCCCTCGATCCGGTCGAGCAGTTCCCGCCCGTAAAGGGCCGGGGTCTGGAAGCCTGGGGACCACTTCCCCGCCAGCACCGCACGCGCAATCTCGCGAAGGCAGAGTACAGTGAACCGGTAGGCTTCCGGACCCATCAACGCGACCCGCTGCTGGGTCTGCCCGTTGGAAACGATCGCCAGGACGTAGGACCTGCCGTCGCGCAGCTGGCGCGCCGACGAACCCTCCGGGAAGAGCGGTAGCAGGTGGTTCAGGATCAGATTTCGCAGCCAGAGCAGCCGGCCCTTCATCATCGTGACTGCGAGCCCCGGCAGGACCGAGTAGGTCGAGATGTTGCCGATGCCGGTCGAAACCCCTGCGGTGAAAAGGTCCCCGAGCCAAGGGTCGTAGACCGCGCGGAACTTCCTGCCTGCAACCTGAAAATTCAGTTCGGTTTCGGCTGGCCGGGCCGCGACCAGGGCGCCGCCGACTCGTCGGTGCCCGGGGCGTTCGATGTGCGACAGCATCCCCTTGAGGGTGCCGCGGGATACCCCGCCGTCGGTGGCCAGCGCGATCACCAGTTCGGTCGCATCCGGCAACCTCTTTTTCGCGAGCTCCGCCGCGATATCGGAGGGTGCGACATTGAAGCCGGCGCCAGGCATGATCATGATGTTCGCGCGGCGAGCCTGTTCGTCGAAGGCAAAAGCGCTGGAGGTGTCTTCCACCTCGCCTGCAAGGTCGACGTAGTGGGTGCCGGAAGCCAGGCAGGCTTCGATGAGAGGCTTCTGGGTCGTGACAAACTGCCCGGAGAGGTTCAGCAGCAGGCGCACGCCCTTCAGTTGCCGCTCGATCTCGTGCGAGTCGTTCAAGTCGAAAACCGCCGCATCGAGGTCGAGGCGCGCAGCCAGCTCGCGCACCGTCTCCTGGCGCCCGCCCAGCACGGGCCGCAGTCCCGTTTCTACGAACTCCTTGGCGCAAAGCCGGCCGGTGTATCCCGCTGCGCCGTAGATCAGAATATCCGACATGGTTTCCCTCGACTCCGGGATTGAACATCAGGGGGTTGGAAGACGACCTCGGCGGCCGCAGCCCTTCGGCAGAGCTTGCTCATTTCGGATCCTGCTGGCAAGGCGGGCGGAGTCCTGAGTAACGGTTTGCCGGCGCGCACGACGGACGCTATCTACCGGCCAGATCGCGCACGCACAGGACGTGGTTGTGTGCGCGAATGTCATCGCCTTGCGGGCCAAAGCCGAACGGAAACGCGCCGGGTGTCGCCGTCTTCGGGTCGCTTCGCACGGCTCCCGCGCCGTGCACGTCAAGCCAGCGGCGCTGCCCGGATCCGGGCGGTGCCTCCATGTAACCCATTGCCGGCCCGAGTGCCGCATACACGGCAAGTTCGCCGGTCCGCGAAAAGGCGCGGTTCGGCACCGTTGCCGGCGGCGGCCCCTCGAGATGCGTGGTGGACGACCAGAGGTAGACCAGGCGATCGCTCAACCCGAACAGCGGATCGATGGCCGGAATTCGCGAATAGTCGACGATCGAGTGAAGTTCCTTCGCGTTCGGCAGTCGCCAGTCGCGGTGACCGCCCAGCGAGAGCTCGCCGCAGTAGGCCAGGGCGTCCGCCCAGCGCAGCGCCCCGGCGACGCTGCGCCGCTGCCAGACCAGACCGGTGGCGCGATCGGTCACCGTTTCGGCATCCGGGTGGAAATCGTTCCGTCCGTAGGAAGGGCCTCGAACCAGCCGGACGGCGAGCCGGTTCGGCGTCTGCATGCGGTTGCCCGGATCCATGACCGGATACCCCTTGATCCGGCCGTCGGCGAAGTTGACGCCGAAGACCGTTTCGTCGCCGCCCATGGTCCGGCCGACGTAGCGCGTCGCGCTCCACTCCTGGACATCGATCGGCCTTCGGCCGTGCGCCGCGTCGCCGAGGCCCGTGCCCGCACCATAGGCAAAGTCGAAGACCGAGGTGTCGAGGTAACAAGGTCGCGAGGTTCGTGGATCGCCCGAATACCCGCCGCGATAGTCGATGAGCGAATACAGCTCGCGGATCGTGGGCACGCGCCAGTCGGCGTGACCGCCGAGACGGCTCGCCCGTGCGAAGCCGTCGAGATCGGAGACCGCCATCGGAGCGCTTGGCGCCTTGGCCCAGACCAGTCCCGTCACCCGATCCGTGACCGTGCCGTCACCGTTGTCGACATGGCTGGGCCGGCGGCCAGGATGCTGGGCGTCCTGCCCCGAGAGGAAACTCCCAGCCGTCGGGCACCGAATGACGTCGCCGTCTTCGCCATAGCACTCGCTCTGCCCCGTACCGACCACCGGGTAGTGGGCGGCAGCAGATGGGGCCATCCCCGCTCCCGAGGTCTGGAATGCGACGAGGAGGATGCAGCCGCCGACGGTGAGCGCAAGGACGGTCTTCATGAGTGCCGGTACCTCAAGCCGCGCGTTGTTCGGTCGGCGCCAACATGCGTGCCCTTGTCCTGTCCTGAGCCTTCGCCGCGAGCGTGCCCGTGCCCACGCCATGTATCAACCCTCGACCTTCTCCTGCAGCCACACCTTGATCAGCGACTGGTAGGGCACGTCGCGCGCGTTGGCCGCCGCCTTGATGGCATCGAGCAGGTGCTGCGGCAGGCGCAGCGAGATGGTTTTCGTCGACGGCCCCAGGTTGGGTAGCACCACACGCTGCGCCTTCGGCCAGTCGAGATGCCGGGTGGAGTCGCGGCCTTCGGTCTCCCAGAACGCGCGCTCCTGCGCCTCGGTCCTGAACCTGGGCAGCGGCCTAGCGGGCTTGGTCATGGCCGCTCCTTTCCTTGCGGTGCATGTCGCGCGCCGAGATCACCCGGATCAGGGTGCCATCACCGCGCAGCGTGAGGGTAATGTGCAGCGCACGCCCACCGAGCGTCTTGCCGAGGGCGTGGAAGCGGGCCTCCTCGTCGCGGTGCCGCAGGTTTTCCAGCCATACACGCATCTGTGAATCCGCCGTCCGCCGGGTGCTCCCTGCGTTGCGTGAAGTCCATCACACGCAGCCCGATGTTCAGCGGGTACGGTCAGTGGGTACGACTTTGTCAGGTTCGAAAAAAGTAAGCAGATCATTACCTTGCGTGACCACGCACGCTTCAACGTCTAGCTGGCGCCAGGCGGGATGAACTTGCCTTGAGGCGCAGCCATCCCACCAGCGGCAATCGCACTCGGCTATGGAAGGCTCGCGCGGCACGCGCCGCGAGTGTCGTGCACGCTCTCGCGCGACTCGTCTGAGAGTGTGTCGAACTCGGTTGGAGCGCGGCTACTCGTCGCCGGCGCGGCGTTGCGCGCGACGCGGCTGCGCGCCGCGGCTGCCAGGCGGCTGAGTTTCGTCGGTCCACGCGGACTGGTTCGCGGACGCGGCCGCACTGGCGCGCGCCTCGACCGTGCCGCGCGCGGCCAGCCACAGGCGCAGCAGTGCCAGCGCCTGTGGCTCGCTCAGCAGCCGCATCTGCTCATCGGCACTGAGCAACGACAGCCCGCGCTGCGCGGCCCGCTCGGCCAGTTGCAGGCGCCGGCCGGCCCGCAGGCCCTCCTGCGTTTCGCGCGGACCCATGGCGCGGCTGACGTCGGCATGCACGGCCGGATTGGCCACGGCATCCGCAAACCCCAGCGGACGCAGCGGGCGCGACTGATAGCGCGCGGCAGCACGCAGCACGGCGGGCGCCCACGCTTCCTCGGGCACCGCAAAGAGGCCGGTGCGCGCGAGGCGCTGGCCCAGTGATGGCAGGCTGCTCACGACCGACAGCGGAATCGCGATCAGGAGCGGTACCAGTACGGGCGCCAGCCACACGGCGCCGCCGGCGCCCACGGCCCACACCACGCTGCCCAGCCACACTGCGGCGATCAGTGCATGCAGTCCGTGGATGCGCAGCGCTTCCATCCAGGTGGTCGCCTGCGCGCCGCGCGGCGGCGAGCGCCAGGTGATCTTCCAGCCGGTGAACTGGCCGATGTAGGCGGCCAGCACGAATTGCGCATGGAACATCATGCGCACCGGCGCCATGACGACGCTGAGGACGAGTTCCGCCGCAGCGCTGCCCAGCAACCGGCCGCTGCCGCCAAAGCGGCGCTGCTCGCGGCGCAGGAACACCGCAGCCACTGCCAGCACCTTGGGCAGCACCAGCATGGTTGCGGTGGCCGCAAACAACGCGAGCATGATCCAGTTGGCACTGGCTTGCGGCTGCAGCGACACATTGGCCAGCGCGCCGAGCGGGCTCGCGGTGTGTTGCATCACGGCCAGCGCAGTGGACAGCAGCAGAAAACCGAGCCACAACGGCGCCGACACATACGACAGCAGGCCCGTCAGGAACATCACGCGGTGCACCGGGTGCAGTCCGGGCTCGCCGATCAGGCGCGCGTTCTGCAGGTTGCCCAGGCACCAGCGGCGATCGCGCTGCAGTTCGGTGGCCAGGCTCGGCGGCACCTGCTCGTACGAGCCCTGCAGCTGGTAGGCGACCCACACGTGATAGCCAGCGCGCCGCATCAATGCAGCCTCGACGAAGTCGTGCGACATCACGTCGCCGTCGAGCATGCCGGGCTTGCTGCCCCGCGCAGGCAGCTTGGCCAACGCCGCATGCTGCATGAACGGCGCGGTGCGAATGATCGCGTTGTGGCCCCAGTAGTGCGACTCGCCCATCTGCCAGTACTGCATGCCGGCGGTGAACAGCGGCCCGGTCACGCGCTGCACGAACTGCTGCAGGCGGCCGTGCAGCGTGTCGGGCCCGAGCGCGCGCGGAGCGGTCTGGATGATGCCGGCGTCCGGATGCGCTTCCATCAGCCGCACCAGCGCTATGAGGCAGTCGCCGCTCATCACGCTGTCGGCGTCGAGCACGACCATGTAGCGGTAGTTACGGCCCCAGCGGCGGCAGAAGTCAGCCACGTTGCCGGCCTTCTTCTTCGCGGCGCGGCCGCGCCACCGGTAGAACAGGCGCGCCGATTCGCCTTCCGCACCCGCCGCGCCTTTCAGCTCGTTGAACGCCGCGAGCTCCTGCACGCGCAGGTCAGGCTGCCGCGTGTCTGAAAGCACAAAGAAGTCGAACAGGCGCGCCGAACCCGTGGCCGCCAGCGACTCCATGGTCGCGCGCAGGCCACCGAACACGGTGGCCACGTCTTCGTTGCAAACGGGCATCACGATCGCGGTGCGCGCCGCGGGCGAAATGGGTTTGGCCCGATCGACATTGCGGGTGGGCGCAAAACGATCGCCACCCCGCAACAGCAGCGCAAAGCCGGTGACCGCGGTCCAGAAGCCGGCCGCGATCCACGCGAACAGCACCGCAAAGAGCGCCAGCACCAAGACGTGCAGCGCGCCGATCTCATCGGCCGGCCAGGCGGCCCACAGCGCGCCGACCGCGGCGAGCGTGGACAGCGCGATCAGCGCCATGAACACGGTGCGACGGCGTTCGGCTACTGCGGCCCAGGCCGGCTTGCCTGTCGCCGCGGCAGCAGGCCCGGCATCGCGACCGAGCAGCGCCTGCGCCAAGCCATGGAATGGCCGCGCGCGCCAGTCGGTCGCAACCATCTGCCCGCGGGCCAGCGGCGGGAAGCTGCGCTTGGCACGGCCGTCCCGTACCTCGCGCGCATCGCGCGCGTCAGCGCGCTCTCGGTCCAGCCGGCGGCGGCGTGCGGCGGCAAAGTCGGCGGTGCGGGCGATGTCGCCCCGCGCCGGCGTCAGTGCGTCGGGTGCAGATACGTCCATGTCTCGGAGACCGTGTCTTTCTGATGGCGAAGGAACGCGCGCAGCTCCAGCGGTGCGGGCTGCGTGGAGGGAACGGTGAAATCAGCGGAGGCCGTATTCGTGGCATACGCGGGCAGATCGGTGCGTTGCACGCGCAGCGTCAGGCGCCAGCCGCCGACCGCGTCATTGCGATAGGCCACCGCCTCGAGCACCTTGGCGTTGGGGCCGACGTCGACCACGGGTTCGACCGTGGCATCGGCAGGCAGCGCATCGAGACCCGGGCCGGCAAAGTCGATGACGAACTTTTCTTCGCCGGCGGCAAGCCGGCCGTAGCTGCGGCCGCGGCGCGTCTGGGTGACCCACGACGACGGCGCGCGTGCCTCGCGGGCTTTCTGCCAGCTCAAGCGGTAGGCGATCTCGAACGGCTGGCCGGCCGCAGGCATCACGTCCGGCTTCCAGTACGCGACGATGTTGTCGTGGATCTCTTCGTCGGTCGGCAGCTGCACGAGCTCCACGCGGCCCGCGCCCCACTGGCCAATGGGCTCGATCCATGCCGAGGGCCGCAGCTCGTAGCGCGCCTCCAGGTCCTCGTAGCGCAAGAAGGCGCGGTCGCGCTGCATGAGGCCGAAGCCGCGCGGGTTGGTGGTGGAAAAGCTGGTGGTGATGGTGCCGCGCGGCCGCGCGAAGTGCGGATTGATGACCGGGCGCCAGATCCACTCGCCGTCGCCCGTGAGGACCTGCAGGCCGTCGGAGTCATGCACCTCGGGCCGGAAGTCGCCGGCGTCCTGCTGGTTCTCGCCGTGCAGGAACATGCTGGTGAGCGGCGCCAGCCCAAGCGTGGTCACGCCAGCGCGCAGGAAAATGCGCGAACGCACTTCCATCACGGTGCTCTCGCCCGGCACGATCACGAAGGTGTAGGCGCCAGTGGCACGCGGCGACTCGAGCAGCGCGTGGATGGTCAGGCGATCAGCGCCAGCGGCAGGCTTCTCTAGCCAGAACTGCGAGAAGCGCGGGAACTCCTCGCCGGTGTACTGCACCCCCTCGGGTCGATTGGGCCGATCGACCGTGTCGAGCGCCATCCCGCGCGCCGACAGGCCGTAGCGCTGGCCCTGGCCGAGCGCCCGGAAGTAGCTGGCACCGAGAAAGACGACCAGTTCGTCCTTGTACTTGTCGGAGTTCAGCGGGTAGTGCACCCGAAAGCCGGCAAAGCCGAGCTTGGGCCACGACGACGGATTGAGCTTGTTGCGACCGTAGTCGAAGTCATCGGCCGCCACCGTCAGTTCGCGCGAACCTTGCGGCGTCACCTCGTGGATGCGCACCGGCGCGTCGAACAGCCAACCGGGGTGGAAGAACATCACCTCGAACGGCAGCCCGTCCTTGCGCCACAGCGCGCGCTCGGGCTTGAAACGGATATCGCGATGGCCGTCGTACTTCAGCGCCGCGAGTTCCGCAGGCAGCACCTTGGCCGGGGCGCGATAGGGCTGTGCCGCCAAGGCACGCGCTTGCTCTGCCACCAGATCGAAGGTGCCTTGCGCCTGCGCGCTGGGCGCGCCGGCGAGCAGGGTCGCGACGAGCACACACACCATCCCGCACAACTCGCGCGTTGTCGCGCGCAACCGACGCGCCGCATGCGCGGCAGGCAGGCTTAAGGTTGCGCGGGCGAACGCGCTCGGAACGTGTTTGAGGGTGCTCATCGGGGAAAGGGCGGCTGCACCGCCGACCGCAGCGTCGAGGGGGCGACGCGTCGGTCTCCATGGCAGGCAAACCGCGATCTCTGCTCTGCACGGACCGGGCCAGGAAGTTCCGACAGCCCAGAAACAGAGAGTAAGCCCTAACATCAAAGCGACGAACCACGAAATGCTGTGGAATCTGTCGCTACCAGGCGACGATGCAGTGCAGCAAAGTTGGCCGATACGACCACTTAGGGGGGCGACAAGAGGATTCAAGCCTTTGATTTGAAGAGAAAGAATGAAGTCGCTTGGCCGGCAATTGCGACCGGATTTTTCAAGTTCTTTCGTCGCTCCAGAGCGACGCTCCCTGCTCCAGACAGACCGAGCCGGGGTCGAGCCGATGTCACCGCCGCAGCGTGCACGGCGCGCGCAGCCGGTCCGCGCGTTCGCACGAAATCGAACGCGTGATCGAACGCGCAATCGAACGCGCAATCGAACGCGCAATTGAGCGCCCAATTGAGCGCACCGATCCGCGGTGACCAACGTCATGCAGCGCTGGTCGGCGCGTCGAAGCGGGCTCACCCTTAGTCACGGCGCCAAAACCGCCGGCTGTCCATGATCACCCGCGACCCACACCTCATGCAGCGCGCCACAAGCGGCGGCACGCGCTCCATCGAATCGGTGTTCCAGCAGTGCCTCAAGCTGGCCACCGATGTGCTGCTCAGCCGCGCCGATCACTTCGACCACGTGGTCAACGACGCGCTGCGCTCGGCCGAACTGAAGTTCCATGCGCCCGCCGGCGCCAGCGCCGGTACCGGCGAGCACAGCTTTGGACGCTCGCTGTGCCACCAGTTCCGAACCAAGGTGTCGGCGCTGTTCGCGCAGTTGCTCAGCGAAGCAGGAACACAGCGCGCGCCACGGTCCGCCGCAGCGACCTCGCTAGACCTGGTGTCGGTCGAGTCGACGGAGATTCAGGCGCTGACGTCGTCTCTCGCAAGCTCGATCGCGGCCGCGGTCGAGCAAGACCTGCTTCTGCTCAATCGCAACCTCGCTGCCCTCGTGGGCTGCGAAGAGATTGCCGAATCGCGCTCCCCCTTTGCACCTGTCGTGCTGATCGAGGCGGCGGTTGCCGCGCTCGCCGCGCGCGGACTCGAAGGCCGCATCACCAACGCTCTGCTGCGACCGATTGCCGCTGAGTGCACGCGCCCGCTGAAGTTGATGTACGACGCCATCAACACGATATTCGGCGAGGAGCCTCCGCTGCAACGGCCGCGTCAGCGGGCCGACACGCCGGCTGTCGCGCCCAGCAGCCGAACCCAGCGCAATTACCATGAAAGCTTTGGCACGGAACCGCACACCGGCGCAACGCTGTCCGACTTGCCGGCGCCGCCCCCCGGTGATCCACAGCTGATCGACATGCTGGTCAATCTGCTGGCAACGGGTTGGCGGGCAGGTGCGCCATCGCCAGTGCTGCCGGTCGCGCCACTGCCGCTCGTCATGATGCCGGCAGGCGTGCTCGCAAGTCCGAGGCCTCATGACGGAAAGCATCGCGAGGAGCTAGACCAGACGCGGCTGGCGGGCTCGTTGGCCGGGTTGTCGGCACTGTCGGAGGCGGCTCAGCCAGGGCAGGACTACGCCGAAGAAGTCAAGCTGTTCACTCAATGGCGCTCCGGTATCCGTGACCTGATGCTCGATGTGCCGCGTCGGGTGGCCTTCGATCTGGTGGCCTCGCTGTTCGATGGCATGTGCCGTTGCGATCTCGTGGCCGTGACCTTTCGCCAGCGCATGCTCGGTGTGCAAAGCAGTCTGCTCGCCACAGCCATTAAAGATCCGCCAGCGTACTTCCTCACGCACCGCACATTGGTGCAGGCGTTCGAGCGGCTGGCCGTGAGCAGCGTGGGGACCGTGACGCCAAGCAGCACGCTGGAGCGCACCTGGGATGACGCTCTCGAGTTGTTGCTCCAGTTCGCCGAGGAACCGGCGCCCAACAAGTCGCTGCTGCGGGACGCGCTCGAACGGGCCGAAGAGTTTGCCAGCCGCGCGGAGCACATTGACACCAGCCGACACGCCACCGCCGCGCGGCAAGCGATGAGTTGGATGCGCCGTGCCGTGCCACGCGCGGCCAAGGACAGTTTTCTGCGAGAGTTCCTGCTGTGGACATGGTCACGCGTGCTGGTGCGCGCGCTGAACGACATGCGGCTGGGCGAGACACTGACGCCCAAGTACCTGAAGGCCGCGCGCACCGCGGTGTGGAGCGTGCAGCCCTCGCGCACCGAAGAGCAGCGCGGCCACCTGAAGCGCGCGATCCCGGATCTCGTGCGCACCTTCAAGGACGGCATGCGGCTGATCAAGCTCGACAGTTCAAGCGAACTCGGCTTTCTGTCGCGACTGATGGAAGGTCACCGCCGCGCCCTTGGGCTCGAGGCTGCCGCCCCGCCGGTGGACAGGTCCGCCGGCGCGCAGGACGTCATTGGCGAGACCCTGACTTTCGATGACTTGCGTGAGGGCGAGCACTACCTTCTGAGCTCCGGCACCGGTCAGCTAAGGCTGCAGTTGCAGGTGCGTGGGACGGCCGAGCGGCCGACACTGTTCGTCGGCAAAGACGGCCGGCGGCCCCTGCTGCTGTCGGCCGGCTCGATCACCCTGCTGCTGCGCGACGGCAGCTTGCGTCGCTGCACGGACGCAGACAACACTGCACCCACGCCCAGCGAGCGCCTGGATACGCGAGAGGAAGCCGCCACAACACGCCTGCGCGCACTGCTGACGCAGGCGCGCAGCTAGCTCGCACGCCACAACGCCAGCACCGCCACGCGTCGATCTCGCCTGGCGCAGGGCATCGATCGGGCCCGCCAGCGCCGGGGAGCCGGGGCGCGGTCGCCTTGCACCAGACCAAACACACCGCTAGCCGGGGTCGCACAATGCGCACAATTCCGCTGCGCTCATGACACTCGTCCCACCCACCCCCAAACGGCAGCGCCGCTCGCCCGCAAGTGCGGCCGCGCTGTGGCTCGGCCTGTACCTGCTCGCCGTCACCGTGCCGCTGTTCGCGCTGCTGCCCGCGCCGGCTAGTGCAGGAGCGGGCTTCGCCTGGGACTTCGCGATGGCACTGGGTTACGCCGGCATTGCGATGCTCGGCGTGCAGTTTGCGCTGACCGCGCGCTTCAAACGCGCCACCTCGCCCTTCGGCATCGACATCGTCTACTACTTTCATCGCTATCTGGCCATCGCGGCCGTGCTGCTGGTGACGGCGCACGTCGCGCTGCTTCAGCTGATGGCGCCGATGACGCTGGACCCGCGGGTGGCCCCCGCCCACCTGACGGCTGGGCGCATCGGCTTTGTGCTCTTCGTCCTGCTGGTGCTCAGTTCAGTGCTGCGGCACCGGCTGCGGCTTCCCTATGAGGCCTGGCGCATCGCGCATGCGCTCCTGGCCACGACCGGCTTCGCGCTCGCGCTCTGGCATCTCGTGGGCGCCGGCCGATATCTGGACGAGACGTGGAAGCGAGCGCTGTGGCTGGCCTACGGCTTGTTCTGGCTGGCGCTGATCGCGCACGTGCGCGTGCTACGGCCTGCGCGTCTGGCAGCACGCCCGTGGCGCGTGCGTGCGGTGCGCGCCGAGCGCGGCCGCGTGACCACGCTGGTGCTCGATCCGCCGGCGGGCCAGCGAATCGACTTCGCGCCGGGCCAGTTTGCCTGGCTTTCGCTCGCGCGCACGCCCTGGACCATGCAGGAGCATCCGTTTTCGATCGCATCGAGCGCCGCGCAGCATGATGCGATCGAACTGTCGATCAAGGCATTGGGTGACTTTTCCTCTGCCGTACAGCAGGTGCGCCCAGGGACGATCGCCTGGGTCGATGCGCCCTATGGCACCTTCGGGATCGATGCGCTGCCCGAGGCGCCCGGCTATGTCTTCGTCGCCGGTGGCGTGGGCATTGCGCCCATCATGTCGATGCTGCGTAGCCTGGCCGATCGCGGGGACCGGCGGCCGCTGGTGCTGTTCTACGGGAACAGCGCGTGGGATCGCATTGCCTTCCGGGAAGAGCTGGACACGCTCACCGGGCGACTGCCGCTGCGCGTCGTGCATGTGCTGCAAGAGCCCCTCGCCGATTGGCCGGGCGAGGTGGGTTTGGTGACGCAGGCGGTGCTGGACCGTCACCTGCCGCCCGCACCGCTGCGCCAGCGCCTGCACTACCTGCTGTGCGGACCGACACCGATGACGCTTAGCGTGGAGCGCAGCCTCGCCGCGTTACGCGTGCCGGCCGCGCAGGTGCACTCGGAGCTGTTCGATTGGGTGTGAGCCATGTTGCGTGAGTCCCGTGCCCGCTGGCTGGCGACGGCCACCGCCGCGCTCGTGGTGCTGCTGGCGGCGGTGTTCGCCGGGCTGCGCAACCGCGGCGACACCGCACCTGCACCGCAGGCGGCTACGGTCGGCACTCGCGTTGCGCCGTCCGCCCCATTCGATCGCGCGGCCGCGCTGGCGACGTTCGAGCGCCTGCACTGCACGGCCTGCCACGCCTTCGCGGGCCGCGGCGGCGGCATGCCGCTCGACGGCGTCGGCAGCCGACGCAGCGCCGCCGCGATCCGCGACAACGCGCTTGGCCAAGGCAGTGCACGCGCGGCTCTACCCGCCGGCGTCGTGCAGATGAAGCGGCGCGCGGCGGGCGATCCGCAGATCGACGCCGTCGTCACCTTGCTGGCGCAGTCAAAGTAGCGACACGGGGGCATCCCCAACACGACATCACGCGCCGCGCTTCAGGCGCATGCGCTCGCGGGCGCCGCGTGAGCGCGCCTTCCACTCGGCCAGCTGGCGCTGCCTATCGAGGATCGTCATCGCATCGCGCCGCAGTTCACGCCCGAGCTTGTGCCAGTTGGCCAGGCGATCCGGGTCCACCCCGGCACGCACGGCGCAGCCCGGCTCGTCCTGGTGCTGGCAGTCGCGAAAACGGCACTGCGCGGCCAGCGCCTCGATGTCACTGAAGGCCGCGCCCAGCGCGGCGGCATCGACATCCGGGCTCAGCGTGCGCACGCCCGGCGTGTCGATGATGCAGCCACCCCCAGGCAGCACGTACAGCGCGCGGTGCGTCGTCGTGTGCTTGCCGCGATCGTCGGCCGCGCGCACCGCACCGGTGTCCTCGACGCTGGCACCGACCAGCGTGTTGGTCAGCGTCGACTTGCCAGCACCCGAGGAGCCGAGCAGCACCGCGGTCTGGCCGGGCGCGATGTAGCGACCAAGCTTCGCCGCCGCGGCCGGGTCGAGCCCGTTCACCGCCTCGACCGCGATGCCCAGGCGGCGCCGCATCGCGTCGGCCTCGTCGTCGGCGACGGCGTCGCCGGCCCAGTCGCGCTTGGTCAGCACGAGCACAGGCTCGATGCCGGCGCCGCCACTGCGCACCAGCGCGACATACCGCTCGGCGCGCCGCGGGTTGAAGTCGCCGTCGAGCCCCATCACGATGAATGCGACATCGACGTTGCTCACGACGACGTGCCGCAGTCCATCGGCGTCGCGCCGCACGATCTCGGTCGCCGGCTCGGCGCGTGCGGCGAGCCATGCGGCGCCATGGGCGTCGGTGACCAGCAGAACCCAGTCGCCAACGGCGAGCGTGGTGCCGGCCAATTGCGGGTGTACGCGCACGCAGGACAGTTCAGCGCCGTCGTGCACGACACAGGTTTCGCGATGCACGGTGACCAGGCGTGCGGGGCGAACGGACGCATCAGAAAAACGCTGTGCGAGGGTCAGCAGGGATTGCAGCAAGGCCGGCGCGAGGCCGAGGCGTTGCAGGGGTGACAGATGGTGCAGAAGCATGGGTTGCGTTGTTCCTGAGCAGCTCGATCGAAAGCAAAGCAGGCCAGCGCCGCAGGCGGCGCGGCGAGCGATCGAACGGCAACGCAACGGTGCAGGCCGCCGGTGCTGCGGCGTGCCAGGCAGTGCGCAGTTGGAGCGAGTGCAGGCGCAGGATGTGCGCGCGAGGTTCAGGCGTAGCCGATGCGATCGCCAGCGAGAAAGGCGACAGGTGCAAGGTCCAGAGTCGGCATGGTGCACCTCCTGAAGGAAACAAGCGATGAGGAAACGCGGCAGGCCCGGAGCATGCACCGGTTGCATCGACCCCGCAACAACCCAATCGTGGGTGCCCGATGGTGGAGCTCCGGGGTCACGCTCGGATCGCACTGGACAGGCGTGTCGCGCCGATCCACCGGGCGCGAGTCGCGGCGTTTGGCACGCGGGCCGCGCTCGGCGCGGATGAGGAAGAAGCCACCGGCCTCGTGCAGCACGTGCGGGCGGCAGAACTCCAGGTAGCCGCGGTCGAACAGGCGAAACGCTCCGCGTTCGATGATCACTTTGTCCAGTGCGTTAGTGTCGTCGATCGTGCCTGTCGGTCTTGGTCCTGGGTCTTGCCGTCGCTGATGTGCATAAGGCTCGGGACAGCGCCGCGCACGTCCAGCCGGGTGTGCAGCTTGGCGGCGGCCTCGGTCGAGCGACACGGCGTCCAGGGGCACACCGACAGGCCAGGTCGACGGCGGTCGAATCAAAGGCGCAGACCGTCTCCTTCGGGTCCAGACCGATCAGCGCGGCGACACACAGCTGAGCTGGGCGAAAGACAACCGGCAGTGGCACGCGCGGGGTAGCGGCCTCGGCGTCGCGCGCAACAACGTCCTGGCGGAAGCCGCGGGCGATCGATGCGGCTGCCTAGTTTCGCCCGCTGACGCCCGGCGCCGGCGCGGAGCCGGCCGGCGGCTTGCTTTGCCGTTGCGCCCGTCCTCGATCGTCTGCCTGATCGCGGTCAAGGCCAGCGCGTCCCGACGGCGCACGCTGGACGCGCATACGCCGCTGTGTTCAGCTGCGTTGTCTCGTGATCGCCCGCACTCGATGCTTGAGCGTCCTTCCAAACCGCGGCCGATGGCCCAACCACGCACCGACCTTTCCGCACACACGCTTGATCGGGTGGCCCTGTGCGCACTGCTGCAGACCGCGCCGGCTGGGCTGTCACGGACCGAAGCCGCGCGTCGCCTGGCCGCATACGGGCCGAACGCGCTGCGCGCCGCCGCGCGCGGGTCGCCGTGGCACCTCTTCGCCGCGCAGTTCAAGAACGTGCTGATCCTGATCCTGCTCGGCGCCACGGCGCTGTCGGCACTGCTGGGCCATGGCGTCGAGGCGACCGCCATCACGGTGATCGTCACGTTCGCAGTGCTGCTCGGCTTCGTGCAGGAGTACCGCGCCGAAAGGGCGCTGCAGGCGCTGCAGCAGATGGTCGCGCCCACCGCGACGGTGCTGCGCGATGGTGAAGAACTCGAGGTCCCGGCGCGTGAGATCGTGCCCGGCGACGTTTTGCTGCTGGCCGCCGGCGATCGCGTGCCGGCCGACGCCCGCCTGATCGAGGCAGTCAACCTGCAGGCCGACGAGGCCGCGCTCACCGGCGAATCGACCCCGGTGGACAAGCACGATCGCGTGCTGGCCGACGCTGGGCTCGCCCTTGGCGATCGTCGCAACATGGTCTACGCAGGCACCGCCATCGGCACCGGTCGCGCGCGTGCCATCGTCACGGCAACGGCAATGGCGACCGAATTCGGCCAGATCGCCGGCATGCTGCAGACGGTCGAGACCAGCCGCACGCCGCTGCAACTCAACCTCGACCGGCTCGGCATGCAACTGGCGCGCGCGGCACTCGTGGTGGTGATCGTCATCGTCGGCCTGGGGCTGGCACGCGGACAGCCGTTCATCGAGATGCTCGTGTTCGGCATCGCGCTCGCCGTGGCGGTGGTTCCCGAGGCGCTGCCCGCGGTGGTGACGATCTCGCTGGCCATCGGCGTGCAGCGGCTGGCGCGGCGCCGCGCGCTGATGCGCCGGCTGCAGGCGGTCGAAACGCTGGGCAGCACCACGATCATCTGCTCAGACAAGACGGGCACGCTCACGCGCGACGAAATGACCGCGCGCGCGCTCTGGGTGGGGGGCGCAACACTCGACATCACTGGCGCCGGCTATGTGCCGCAGGGTCGCTTCGAACACGGCGGTGCAGCGGTCGAGCCGGGGCCCGCCCTGCGCGAGCTGTTGACCGCGGGCGCGCTGTGTTCGGACACGCATGTGGTGCAGCGCGAAGACGATGCGCGCTGGCAAGTGAAGGGCGATCCGACCGAGGCCGCGCTGGTGGTGGCCGCCGCCAAGGCCGGCCTGCAGAAGGTCGCGCTCGATGCGGCGATGCGGCGCGTGGCCGAGATCCCGTTCTCGTCCGAGACCAAGCGCATGGTCACGCTGCACCGCGTGGACGACGGCATCGTCGCCTATGCCAAGGGCGCGCCCGAGGTGATCCTCGCCGGCTGCTCTCGCTGGCGCACCGATGACGGTGACGCCGTGCTGACCGAAAGCGACGCGGCCGCCGTCGTCGCCGCAGCCGAGGCGATGGCCGGGCATGCGCTGCGCGTGCTCGCCGTGGCGCGCCGCGACGACGCCACGCTCGACAACGCCGTCGAGGACATGACCTTGCTCGGGCTGGTGGGGTTGATCGATCCGCCGCGCGACGAAGCCAAGGCCGCGCTGGCGGCCTGCCGCTCGGCCGGCGTGCGCGTTGTGATGATCACGGGCGATCACCCGGTCACCGCGGCGGCGGTGGCGCGCGAGCTGGGCCTGCTGGAGGCGGCGACCAATGCCACGGACAAGACCAGTGGCCGCATCATCAGCGGCGCCGAACTCGCCACGCTCGACGACGCCGCGCTTGCTCAACGCGTGCGCGAGATCGCCGTGTATGCGCGCGTGTCACCGGCGCACAAGCTGCGCGTGGTGACCGCGCTGCAGGCGCACGGTCATGTGGTGGCCATGACCGGCGACGGCGTCAACGACGCGCCCGCGCTGAAGAAGGCGGACATCGGTGTCGCGATGGGTGTCACCGGCACAGACGTCGCCAAGGAAGCCGCGGCGATGACGCTGATGGACGACAACTTCGCGAGCATCGTCGCCGCCGTGGAAGAAGGCCGCGGCATCTTCTGCAACATCAAGAAGTACCTGATGTTCCTGCTCAGCTCGAACATCGGCGAGATCGGGCTCATGGCCGGTGCGGCGCTGCTTGGCCTGCCGCTGCCACTGACGGCGGTGCAGATTCTCTACGTGAACCTGGCCACGGACGGCCTGCCCGCCCTCGCGCTGGCAGTGGACCCGCCCGAGCGCGATCTCATGCAGCGGCCACCGCGCGATGCGCGCCGCGGCATCTTCACCCGGCCCGTAGTGGCGCTGATGCTGATTGGCGGGGCCTGGTCCGCGCTGGTCAACGTGTCGCTGTTCGCCTGGGCTCTGCAGTCGGGGCGCGCAGTGGCCGAGGCGATGACGATGACCTTCGTCGGCCTGGTGCTGATCCAGTTCTTCAAGGCCTATAACTTCCGTTCGGACCACGTGTCCGTAACGCAGGCGCCATTTGCGAACAAGTGGCTCAATCTCGCCATCGTCTGGGAGGTCGGGCTGCTGGTGCTGATCGTGCATCTGCCGATCCTGCATGCGCCCTTTGGCACCTACGCGCTTTCGGCCGCCGACTGGCTCATCGTCGCCGGCACCGCGGCCTCGATCGTGCCGGTGCTCGAGCTCACCAAGTGGTGCGTGCGCCGTGGCTGGTTCGATGCGCCCGTGGCGGCATCCACGGTCTGACCGTGGAGCGGCTCACCGCATCCTCGGCCGCAAGAATGTCGCCAAGGCGCTGTTTGCAACAAAAAACGGCGCCCGTAGGCGCCGCTTTGGTTTGACGCGCTACCCTACTGTGGTGCGGGCAGCAACGCGTTGATCCGTTGAGCAATCAGTCTGTTCGTTGCGGCAGTCGGATGGAACGAGTCCCAGTAGAGGAACAGGTCCGGCTGGGTGCAAACATTGACCGTCGTGCCCGAGACGCTGAAGCAGGGCGAGGTCACGTTGCTTAAGCCGAAGGTCGCGGGGCTTGCGGTGACCTGGTTGCTAAACGTGAACAGGTCGAGCTGATACAGGTTCAGCCCCGGCCAATTGGCCGCTTGGCTGGCCAAGGTCGCGGCGAGGTTTTGCGCGAATGCGCCTGAAAGCTGAGTCGCTGCCCCGCTCACGGACGCCCCCCCCCCGCCTGTGCCAGCGGCGTGAGGCCGATGTTTGGTGCGTTGACGACGACGACATGCCTTGCACCCGCCGCATACAGGCGCGTGATGATGGTCACGATATCGGTGATGCCTGCGCCCACGAGCTGCGTCCCCGTGATGGCGCCAGTGGCAAGAGGACCAGGCGCCACTGTCGTGCCCAGGGCCGCAGTGATGTTGTTGCCGAAAGTCGTCGCGTCGAGGATGAACAGCGCCCGATCCGACAGTTGACCGCGCTGGCCCAATACAAACTGTTCGAGTTGAGCAGCCATGCTCGCGATGGTCGACTGGGTGGCGAGCCCGGGAATGACCCCCGTGCGAGCGCCGGCAACAGCGAAATTGGTACCGCCGCGCGCTGGAGGCGTCACATTGGCCCCGTAGCGCTGTGCAACGAGTTCAGCGTAGTTCGGCCCGTTGGTGTAGCGGCCCGCGGCATACGGCGGCACGGGCGGGCAGCCCGTCGTCGTTGACGTTGGGCATGCGTTACCTGTGTCCGTAACGCTGGCACCGAACACGACGGTCGTGCTGAAGAGCGGTGGCGTCGGCGCGCTGTCGCTGCCGCAGGAAGCTAGGATCAGGGCCGATAGCGTGACCGCCGCGGCGCGTGTGGTCAGGCGCGCTGTGCGCCCGAGGATACTGAGCATTGGTGGGTCTCCTTGTACCTGTTGTCGTCGGCGCTCGTCTCATTGGGTGCCAATGGCGCCCAACTTTTTGGGACTTTTGCGGGACAAGCGTTGTGTGATCGTTCATACAAGCGCAGGCTTCATGTGCTAGCTCCCGCGACTGCCCCAGCGCTCGCCGGTGCATCGATACAACGGCGGCGACAGTGCACGGCCGCCGCGTCGACTTGCCGGGTGGCGACGCACCAGCCTGGACGTTGGACCAGATCGCCCCCGCAGGGGATGTTTCTCACGTTGTCACCGGCCTGGTGAAGTCATGTTTGGGCAGAACGACTTTGGTCCGTTGGGGCGACGCGGGCTTGCGCGACGCATGCGCCTTCGCGGGGGCAGGCTCTGCGCGTCCGGCTTGCAATCAAGTGCTCGCTGATGCCAGCGGCCATCGGCTGTACCCTGTCGCCCGAGCCGACGCGCGCCCGCATCCGCGCAACATCCGCGTCCCCGATGAAGTCTCCGCGCTAGGACTCTGTCGGACTTTTGCATCAGCGCGAGAGCAAAGTCGGCTTTGCGCGATGCGCGGCGATAGCAGGACGGGACAATCGGGGCGGAGCGAAGCCGAGGCAACCGCGATGAACCGATTTGTGCAAGCCGATCGTCACGCTGCGTATCTGTTGCCGCCGTCGGTCGACGAGTGGCTGCCCGAGACACATTTGGCGCGGTTCGTGGTCGAGGTGATCGAGCAGTTGGACTTGAGCGAACTGATCGGCCAGTACGCCGGGTGCGGCTCGGCGGCACATCATCCGGCGGTCCTGCTGGGGCTGCTGATCTACGGCTACGCCAGCGGCGAGCATTCCAGCCGCAAGATCGAGCGGGCCACCTACGACTCGGTGGCGTTTCGGTTTGTGGCGGCCAACACCCATCCGGATCACGCCACGCTGGCGACGTTTCGGCGTCGGTTTTTGCCGCAGATCGAAGCGCTGTTCGTGCAAGTGTTGCTGCTGGCGCGCCAGATGAAGCTGCTCAAGCTGGGGCAGGGGGCGCTGGTCGGCACCAAGATCGGCACCAACGCGAGCAAGCACAAGGCGCTGTCGTGGGCGCATGCCGAGAAGATCGAAGCGCAGTTGCGCCAGGAAGTACAGGGCCTGCTGGCGCTGGCCGAGCAAGCCGATGGCAGCGCGCTGCCCGATGGCCTCTGGACGTGCCGGCCGAGATCGCCCGGCGCCAGACGCGGCTGGTGGCGATCACCGAGGCCAAAGCCAAGATCGAGCAGCGCGCCCAGGAGCGGCAGCGGCGCGAGCAGCAGGACGACGAGGACAAGCTTGCCCGGCGCGAAGCGACGCGCGCTGCCGGCGAGAAGTCGCGCGGACGACCGCCCGAGCCGCCAGCGCCCGGGCCGCGGGCCACCGATCAGGTCAACCTGACCGACGAGGACTCGCGCATCCTGCCGGCCAGCGGGGGCGCATTCGTGCAGGGCTACAACGCGCAGGCGGCGGTCGATACGGCGACGATGCTGGTGCTCAGCGCGCACCTGACCCAAGCGGCCAACGACAAGCAGCAACTGGCCCCGGCGCTGGAGCGACTCGTGGCGCCGCCGGCAGCGCTCGGGCAGATCGACACCGTACTGGCCGACAGCGGCGACTTCAGCGCGGCCAATGTGGCCGCATCCGAAGCCGCGGGAATCGCGCCGCTGGTAGCGCTCCAGCGCGATGCCCATCACCTGCCGGTGCTGGAGCGCTTCGCCGAGGATGCGCCGCCGCCGGCGACCGACGAGCCGGTGGTGCGCATGGCGCATCGGCTGGGCACGCGGGCGGGGCGCGCGTTGTGTGCGCTGCGCAAACAGACGATCGAACCGGTGTTCGGCATCATCGCGCAGGTCATGGGCTGGCGGCGCGTGAGTCTGCGCGGTCTGGCGCAAGCGGCCGGCGAGAGTCTTTTCCAATTCAGGTATGAGCCTGGAGCGGACGGCAGTGGATGTAGCGAAGCGCGTCGATTTGTTGATTGGGGATGCAGTGTAGGGCCGCCTGCGCAGAGCGGGCGGTTGGTGGTTTTTCATTTCCTTTTCAGCTG
>JADCGX010000202.1 GCA_020248785.1 Burkholderiales bacterium
AGCGCCGCGCTCTCCGGCGGCAGCAACCGCGCCACCGCCTTGTCCTTGAATGCCTGTCCGTATCGAGCCACTGTCGTCCTCCATCGCCGCCCCCGGGTTCCTGGTTCTATGGAGGCGACAACTAGTCTGACGCGGGGGGGGCTTGGACCTCGCGGCTCGAACCCGTTGACCAGCTTTGGTCGCCCCGCGCAGGCGGCGGCCCGGCGGCTTTACGTTGAACGTCACTGGGTTCCCGCCTGCGCGGGAACGACGGCCAAGACACGGGCCTACGCCGCCCGCCCGCCTGACGGACCTGCGCCCCTCATTGCCCTTGCTTCGCTCTACTCTCCAATGGCCCGGCGCAGTGCCTCGCGCAGTTGCCGCTTGGTGCGCGCTTCTGCGCGCTCCATCGTGCGCTCGACGTCCCGCACCAGTTGCTCCATGCGCTGGCTGGCGCCTTGCAGCTTGATCTTGTCGATCTCGCTCTTCATCTGCAGAAAGTCCTGGACCACAGCAGCGCCCTGCACCGCCTTTGGCTGCGCGGCGATCAGCGCAGCGAGTGCGTCCGCGATGCGCCCCAGTTGCCGGCCATAGCTGTGCTTGTGCAGCACATCGGCCTCGGTCTGCGGCGAGGTTGAGTTGTTGCTGTTGATGTTGAAGGTCCAGCCCGGCAGGATGGGCTGCACCAGGGTTTGCGGTGCGAGCTGCCACAGCGCGCGCCAACTGCGCAGCCAGTAGTCGGTCGCGAAGTCGGTTGCATAGTCGGTTGGATCAAGGGTGCTGGTGCCGCTGCTCATCGCGAATCCTCCGTGGCGTTGCGTGATTCTTCAGGTGCGGTGATTCTTCAGGCCACGCCTATGCGATGTCAACGCGACAATGCAGCGGCTGTGCATGAACAAGCGATCACAACGCCAGGCCGACCACGAGAATCGAACTAGGAATGACAGTCACCCATCACCCCCTTCACAGATCCATGCATGCGGAGCTGCCGCAGTTGCGGCTCCAAGTCCCCGTCAGGAGGTGTTGGCTGCAGTGCCGGAGCAGGCGGCGGCGAGTGCACGGCGCCTTGAACTTTCGGTTCTCGCAGGCCCCTCAATAGGCGGTCCAGCCTCCGTCCGTTGCGTAGGCAGCGCCTGTCAGGTTCGACGCTTCGGTCGACAGCAGGAACATCATCACCGCCACCTGCTCGCCGACCGTGGCCGGGCGGCGATTGGAGTCGGCGTACGACAGCAGGCTCTGGGTCTTGATCCGGCCCATCCCGGGACCGCCGGCCTTGGACGCCTCCGCAACAAGCTGCCCGGCGCGCGCCATCATCGGCGTATCGGTGGCCGCCATGTTGACCGAATTGACGCGGATGCCGTAGGGCGCGTAGTCGATCGCCGCGTTGCGCGTCAGGCCCGTCACGGCGTGCTTGCTGGCTACGTATGCCGGGTTGCCCGCCAGTCCCGTCATGCCGGCGATCGACCCGACGTTGACGATGGCGCCCCCGCGCCCCTGTGCCACCATCTGCCTGAGCTCTGCGCGCATGCTGCGGAACATGCCGGCCGCATTGCTGAGGAACACGCGGTCCCAGTATTCGTCGGTGGCCTCGTGGATGGGCGCGAAGATCAGCGGCTTCTGCTTGCGATAGTCGATCGGGTCGCCCGAGAAGACGCCGTCCATCACGCCGGCATTGTTGAGTGCCAGGTCGAGACCGCCGTAGGTGTCGACGGCGACCTTCACCATGCGATCACAGGTCGCCGTTTCGCCGATATTGCCGTGCACGAACACGGCCTTGCCGCCGGCGGCGTTGATGCGCGCGATGCTCTCCGCGCCCAGGTCCTGGATCCAGTCGACCCCCACCACGTTGGCGCCTTCGCGCGCAGCGCGCATGGCCGCGGCAGCACCCATGCCACGGGCGCAGCCGGTGACGACGATCGTCCGGCCCTTGAAACGACCCGGAACGATGAGGTCCTTGTCGACCGGTTCGATGTCGCGCACGCCGACTGGTGGCGGCGCCCCGCCGGCCTGCTGTGCAGCCGCGCCGCCGCTGGCTGCGGCGGCGGCCGCCATGGCCGCCACGCTTTTCATGACATCCCTGCGTTCCATCAGTCTTCTCCTTCGTCTTGAGTGGTCGTTTCTAGAAACCGATCCGCAGGAACAGCATCGTGCTGACCCACGGGCTGGACAGCGGCCCCAGTGCGTCCTTCACCGCGCTGCGCGCATAGGTCGCCGCAACGTGTCCCTGCAGCATCACGCTACGGGATAGAAAATACTTCGCCGTGAGGTTGAGCTCGGTCGCCAGGTCCTTGGACGGCAGGAATGACAGCGCCGGGTTGCCGCCGAGGTTGGTGGTCGAATCGGCGCGGAAGACCCACAGCTGCGGCACCAGTTCTACCGTCGGCATGGGGCGCAAGCGGGCCTGGACCCGGTGCGCAACGAGGTTCGAATTCTGAAACACCTTGAAGTGGTTGATGCCCTGCACCCAGGTTTCGCCATTGCCGCCCGACAGCAACGGGTCCCAGCGCTCGAACCGGGATGTCGAGGCGTCGTCGCCGGAAAAACTCGCATAGCGGTAGCTGATCGTCGGCGCCCATGCCGACGTGGCAAAAACGTAACCCGCCTCGCCGGCCAGCGCCCAGGCCCGCATGTCGAAGCGGCTGTTGGTCTGCCGGGCCACTTCCGCGGTCACGAAGGGCCCGCTAGAACCCACCGGTGCAGGCTGCCAGCGCAGCCGGGCATCGAGCACGCGCAGCCCCTCGCGAGTGAAGGTGCCGGTCGTCGTAAAGTAGCCGAACGTCGATGTAGGCACCCGCAGCGCGGTCAACCCCAGGTCGAACTGTTGCAGCGCCCGTGTTTCGATGTTGATGCCTTCGATGCGGGTCTTGCTGTCGATCTCCGGGATCTCGTCGGGATCGACCTGGAAGACTTCCGCACGCCAGTTGTTGTAGGCGGCCTTCGCGACGAAGACCATGTCGCTGGCCCAGCGCGGGTTCGACTGCAGCGCCGCCCGGTTCAGGCCGTTCGATGCCGTGTTCGTGAGCAGCATGCCGTCGCCCACTGAAAAGCGCTGGCGGCCGGCGGACACGGCATAGACGAAGCGGTCGCCGGCGTCCGAGTCGCTGCCGCCGACGACGCCGGCAAACGCGTCTTCCACGCCGAGATGCGAGCGCGTCTTGTCGGTGAACAACTCCTGTCCGACCGACCCGCTCGCGATCGCGCTCACACCCGCGTAGACATGCACGGTGTCGGTCAGCGGCGTGATGCCGTAGAGGCCGGCGTGGACGAAGCCCTCCAGCCAGCCGCTCCAACCGGCGCCAGCCGGCTTGCCGAGCGCGAACGGGTTGCCGGCCAGCATGAGATCGGGGCGCCCGTACCAAGCATCGCGGTTGCCGTAGAGCATGGCCAGCGTCTCGACCTTGGCGCGCAGCAGCGTGCCGCCGGCTTCGTAGAGCACGGGGAAGTCCTGCGCTCCGCGCTCGGTCAAGGCACCGCGTGGCCCGGCGCGGGCACCATCTTCACTGAGCGTGACGGTGATCCTCAGCACGACGCCGCCAGTCGGCCCGAAATCGACGGTGTGCGAAATGTCGGCGATGTCGGCCGATCGCCGGGCGCGCTCCAGTGATGCCGCCACCTGCTGCTGGGCATAGCGGCCCGACGGAAACGCGGCGACCGAGCGCCGCACGAGGTCTTCCAGCCTGGAGTTCAGCGCCGTGTCGGTGCTTGGATTGACCAGCCGGACTTCGACTGCCTCGATGGGCAGATTTCGCCCGGGGTCGATGAGCCCCTGCGCTGCGGCGTCCCAGCTGACTATGAAGGCCAGAAAAAGGGCCAGAGTGAGTGTGAAGACGGCGTGCAGACAGCGCATGCGTAGTGGCATAGGCCCCGCTCGCGAGCGTAGGGTTTCGATGGCGATGATACTAATCGTTTCGAAAGTAGTGTCATCTCGCGTACTGGCAGGTCGGATGGCGGAAGAACGAAGCCACCAGATCGGGGAGTTTCTGCAATCTGCGCAGCGCCCCCAGGACCCGTTGCTTCAGCTGCGCCTTGGTTTGCGGCACTTTCTTGGCGACCGCCTGTTTGACGTGACCCCACACCAGTTCATCCGGATTCAACTCGGGCGAGTACGGCGGCAGGAACCACAGTTTCAACCGGCCGCCCTGCTCTTCGACGAACTCGCGCACCAGCCGCGCGCGGTGCGCCGGATGGCCGTCGACGATGAGGAACACCGGGGTGCTCTGGCCGATCATCAGGCGACGCAGAAACTCCCGGAACACCTGGGCGTTGACCGTTCCCTCATGGAGCATGAAGCG
>JADCGX010000203.1 GCA_020248785.1 Burkholderiales bacterium
CTCGTCTTCGACAGCCTGGAGGCGCTGGAGAACCAACTCGAATGCGGGCTTCGCGACCTCGAAAGCGATCTTCCTCGGGTGCGTTCCATCGTTTCTTGGCCGTGGCTAAATATTAGCCTTTTGAATTAGAAATGGAATGAGGCAGCTCGCACAATGAACGCCGAACTCGCCATCGACGTGCGGGGACTCACCAAGCGCTATGGCGAGCGTGCGGTGGTCGACGACGTGGCGATCCAGGTGCGTCGCGGTGAGATCTGCGGCTTTCTCGGTCCCAACGGGAGCGGCAAGACGACCACCATCCGCATGCTGTGCGGTCTGCTCGAGCCCGACGCCGGCGAGGGCAGCTGCCTGGGGCTGGACATCCGGCGCGCTGCGCGGCGCATCAAGCTGGCCGTCGGCTACATGACGCAGCGCTTCGGGTTGTACGAGGACCTATCGATCGAGGAGAACCTCGACTTCGTCGCACGCTTGTATCGCATCACGCAGCGACCGCGGCGGGTGCGGGAGACCTTGCAGCGGCTGGGCCTGAACGAGCGCCGCAAGCAGCTCGCCGGTACGCTGGCGGGCGGCTGGAAGCAGCGGCTCGCCTTGGCCGCCTGCCTTCTGCATGACCCGGCGCTGCTGCTGCTCGACGAGCCGACCGCCGGCGTGGACCCCAAGGCGCGGCGCGACTTCTGACAACAGATCCATGCCCTGGCCGCCGAGGGCATGACAGTGCTGGTCAGCACGCACTACATGGACGAGGCCGAGCGCTGTCATCGGCTAGCCTACATCTCGTATGGGCGCCTGCTCGCGGCGGGCACCGCAGCCGAGGTCGTCGAGCGGGCCGGACTGCGCACCTGGCAGGTGCGAGGCGCCGATCTGCCGGCGCTCCTCGCGCTCATTGGAGCCGCGCGCGAGTGGATGGCCGTGCCGTTCGGCAGCGCCGTGCACTTGAGCAGCGCGGGCTCGACCGACTTTGCGCAATGGCTGCAAATGCAGGCGCCGGACCACGCATGGGTGGTCGAGCGCGTGCCCACAGGCCTAGAAGACGTGTTCATTGCGCTGACGCAGGACGCACGTGACAACTTCAACTGACGTGCGCCCGGCGCCACTGCGCTGGCCCAAGCTGTCGCTGGCGCGCATCGTGGCGGTGTTCCTGAAGGAACTGGTGCAGCTCAAGCGCGACCGGCTGACCTTCGCGATGATGATCGGCGTGCCGATCATGCAGCTGGTGCTGTTCGGTTACGCGATCAACGCCGACCCCAAGCACCTGCCGACCGCCGTTGTCGCGCACGATCAAAGCCCACTGGTGCGCAGCATCGTGCGCGCGGCGGAGAACACGCAGTACTTCCGTGTGGTCGCGGTGCCGAGCGAGGCCGAGGCCGAACGGCTGATCGCCGCCGGCGAGGTGCAGTTCGCGTTCGTGTTCCCGGCCGACTTCAGCCAGCGCCTGCTGCGTGGCGAGCGTCCGCCGCTGGTGGTGCTTGCCGATGCGACCGACCCTGCCGCGACCGGCTCGGCCGTCGCGGCGGCGGCGCAGTTGCCGCAGCTTGCGCTGGCCCATGACCTGAAAGGTGCCCTGGCGCACCTGCGGCCGGACCCGGCGCCGTTCGAGGTGCGCGTGCACCGCCGCTACAACCCCGAGGGGTTGACGAACTACAACGTGGTGCCGGGGCTGATGGGCGTGATCCTCACCATGACACTGGTGATGATGACCGCCATGGCGATGACGCGCGAACGCGAGCGCGGCGCGCTCGAGAACCTGCTCGCCACGCCGGTACGGCCGGGCGAGGTGATGGTCGGCAAGATCGCGCCCTATGTGGTGATCGGCTTCGTGCAGGTGACCATCGTGTACGCGGCCGCCCGCCTGTTGTTCGATGTCCCGATGGCCGGCTCGCTCCTCCTGCTGGCCGCCGCCGTGCTGCCGTTCATCATTGCCACGCTCTCGGCGGGCTTCACGTTCTCCACGATCGCGCGCTCGCAGATGCAGTCGATGCGGATGACCATGTTCTAATTCCTACATGCTGCTCTCGGGCTTCATGGTCCCGTTCCGCGGCATGCCGCAGTGGGCGCAGGTCTCGGGCTTCATGGTCCCGTTCCGCGGCATGCCGCAGTGGGCGCAGGTGCTGGGCGAAGTGCTGCCGCTGACGTACTTCCTGCGCATCGTGCGGGCCGTCATGCTCAAGGGCGCGGGCGCAGCGGACATTGCACCCCGGGTGTGGCCGGTCATCGCCTTCATCGCCGCGGCGGCACTCGTCGCGTTGAAGCGCTATCGGCGGACGCTGGACTGACCACTGTGCGCGGTCCCCTCTGACGGCATCGGATATACTGCTTGCCCTTCTGGTGCGGCCAAGGACACTTCCCTGTCTGCGGTGTGCGACAAACGGCCAAGTAGCTCAGTCGGTAGAGCAGAGGACTGAAAATCCTTGTGTCGGCGGTTCAATTCCGTCCTTGGCCACCAAATTCCCTGCTTAATGAGCGCTGAGCCCGCAGCCACCGACGTCGCCGTGATCGGCACGGGTGTCGCGGGCCTTGCCGCTGCCCTTGGGCTGTCGCAGCTCGGCTTGCGTGTCACGCTCATCGGTCCCGCGCCGCGCTTGGCGCCGCCTACGCCCGCCTTCGATGCCCGCATCTATGCGCTGTCGCCGGCGTCGGTGCGGCTGCTGGAGCAGCTGCGCGCCTGGGGCCAGGTCGATGCCGCACGCGTGCAGCCGGTGCAGCGCATGCGCGTTTTCGGCGATGCCGGCGACGAACTCAGCTTCGACGCGTACACGACGGCCGTCGACCGTCTGGCCACCATTGCCGAGGAGCGCGAGCTCTTGCGCGTGCTGGCCCTAGGCGTCGATCTCGCACCGGGCATCCGCCGACTGCTCGCGCCGATGCGGGCGCTGCACACGCAGGAGGGCCGCGCGACGCTGCACCTGGCCGATGCCACGCAGGTGCGGGCCGCGCTCGTCATCGGCGCCGATGGCGCCGACAGCGGCGTGCGCGCGGCCGCCGGCATCACGGCACAGGTCGTGCCCTACAACCAGACGGCGGTCGTGATGAACCTTGCCACCACAGAACCGCATGAGGGCGTGGCCTGGCAATGGTTTACGGACGAGGGCGTTGTTGCGTTGCTGCCGCTGCCTGGACGCGGGGTCTCGCTGGTGTGGTCGGCACCCGATGCACTGGCCGAGCAATTGCAGGCGCTGCAACCGCAGGCTCTGGCCGAGCGGGTGGGGCGTCGCATCCTGGGGACGCCGAAGGGATTGGGCACGCGCCGGGGCGCGCTGAGCCCGCTCGGCACGGCCACTGCCGCGAGCCACGCGCATGCCTTTCGGCTGCGTCGCCTGCGCGTTGATCGGCTCACGGTGCCCGGCGTCGCCTTGATCGGCGACGCTGCCCACGTGGTTCATCCGCTTGCGGGCCAGGGGTTGAACCTTGGCCTGCAGGACGTGTCCATCCTGCTCGAGGTGCTGCGCACGCGTGAAAGCTGGCGCGGCGTCGGGGATCCCACGTTGCTGCGGCGTTACGCACGGCGGCGGGCCGAGGCGATCGATCTGATGCGTTGGACCACGGACGGGCTCGCCCGACTGTTTACTTGGGACGACCCGTTGGTGCGGCGAGCGCGCAACACCGGCATGGGCGTGCTCAATGCCGTTGGTCCGTTGAAACGGGCGCTGATCCGCCAAGCCCTCGGCTGATGAGATGACCGCTGCCGCGCTCGGGCATGATCGAGTTCTGCGCTTGTGTGCCGCGTTTGTTTGAAGACCGACTTCTGGAGATGTTGATGAAACGTGCTTTGCTGGCCGCGCTGCTGGCTCTCTTCACTTCACTGGCGCTGGCCCAGGCCACCCCCGGCAACGAGCGCAAGGGTGCGGCCGCGCCGCCGAGCGCTGAGGAACAGGCAATCCGCGCGCGCCTGCAGCAGACGTTCAACATCTCGCCGAGCAGCATCACGCGCACGCCGTTTGGCTGGTACGAAGCCGTGGTCAACACCGACGTCATCTACGTCGATCCCACCGCCAACTATGTTTTCGCCAACGGTTCGGTGATCGACACGCGCACCCGCGAGAACCTGACGCAGGCGCGCAAGGACGATCTGATGAAGGTCGACTTCGCCAAGCTGCCGCTCGATCAGGCCGTGCGCATCCGCTTCGGCAAGGGCTCGCGCCAGTTCGTGACGTTCGAGGATCCGAACTGCGGTTTCTGCAAGAAGCTGCACAACGACCTGCGTGGCCTGAAGGACGCCACGGTCTACGTGTTTCTGTATCCGATCCTGTCGCCCGATTCGACCGAGAAGGCCAAGGCAATCTGGTGCTCGAAAAATCGCGCCGATGCGTGGAACGATTGGATGCTCGAGGGTAAGGCCCCCACTGCCGGCGGCGATTGCAAGAACCCGATCCAGCAGACGGTGCAGCTTGGCCAGAGCCTGGGCATCAACGGCACGCCCACACTGATCTTCCCCGATGGCAGCCGTCTGCCGGGCGCCGTGGGCGTGGAGGCGATCGAAAAGAAGCTCGCCGAGTCCGGCCGGCCGCGCAAGTAGCGCGGACGCGCCGCGCGAGACAAGAAGAGGCGTCATCGACGCCTCTTTTTTGCCGGCTGCGTTTCCCGACTACGGCCGGCTGGCCAGCAGATCTTCGGGGCGCAGGCCTTTGGGCACGAGCACCCAGCCCCGCACATCATGGCGTTGCCGCCCTGCATGCTCGCCGGCGGTCTTGCCAAAGCCCCAGAACAAGTCAAAGCGGATCGGCCCGCGAATCGCGCCACCGGTGTCCTGCGCCAGCACCAGACGTTGCAGCGGCGCGCCGGTGCTCGGGTGCAGCGTCGCGATGAACACGGGCGCACCTAGCGGCACGAACTGCTGGTCGACCGCCACCGAGTAACCGGGCGTCAACGGCACGTTGAGTGCGCCGACCGGGCCCGCATTCGGATCGCCGACGGGCAGTTCGCGGAAGAACACATAGCTCGGATTCTGGTTGAGCAGCTCATCGAGCCGCCGCGGATTGGCGCGCGCCCAGGCCTGGATGCCCTGCATGCTCGCCTGCTCGAAGCTGAGCTCGCCGCGCTCGATGAGCACGTGGCCGATCGAGCGGTACGGATGCCCATTGGTGTCGGCGTAGCCCACGCGGATCGTGCTGCCATCGGGCAACTGCACGCGGCCGGAGCCCTGGATCTGCAGGAAGAACGCCTCGATCGCGTCGTCCACCCACACCAGCTCTCGGCCGGCCAGCCGGTCCGGTGTCAGCTCGTTGCGCGCAAAGTAGGGGACCACGCGCTTGCCCTTTGCGCCGTCGTCGACCAGCCGGCCGCGCAAGCGCTTGCCCGCGAGTTCCGGGTACAGGCTCGCCAGATCGATGGTCAGCAGATCGTCCGGCGTGCGATGCAGTGGCACGGCAAAGCGAGCGTCGCGGTTGCGGCTGCCGAGCAGCAGCGGCTCGTAGTAGCCGGTGATGCGGCCCCGGTCGGTCACGCCTAGCACGCGCGGCTCGTTGCCGGTCGGCGCTCCTTCCCGCGTCTCGACCAGCAGTTGCCAAGCATCGAAGCGCTGGGTGAAAAAGCGACGCACGGCCTGCACGTCGATCGGGTCGACCGCCGCACTGTCGGCGCACACCGAACGCCAAGCCTCACGCCGCGCCAGCGCGCGGCACGATGCAAGCCAGGCGGGCCAGGCGCCGAGCACATCTGCATCGGGCAGCGTGCGCAATGGGTCCAGAGTGGCCGGGGCGTAGCGACCGAGCGTGGTGGTCTTGATCTGTGGGGCCGCCGTGGGCGGGCTCGGCGGCGTGGGTTTGGGCGGCGTCGTCTGACAGGCGGCGAGCAGGAGAACGAACGCCGCGCTGAGGGTGAGCCGGGCCGCCTTCTTACAATCGCGCGGTCTTCGCATCCTGGCGGCAACCCGACCCGTGTGGCTCATCTTGCTCGAAGCGCTGCTGGCGCTGGCGCTGTTCGTGTTCATCATCTGGTGGACCATGTTCCATGGTCGCAAGCCGCCCAAGAAGTGACGCGCGGCCTCGCGCTGCCCGCCACGTGCGTCAGTGCAGCACGCGCGGCATGGACAGGATGAACTCCGGAACCGTGGCGTCAAAGCGCGTGCCATCCTCGGCCACGCAGTGATAGGTGCCCTTCATCGAGCCCACCGGTGTGGTCAGCGGGCAGCCGCTCGTGTACTGAAACGCCTCGCCCGGGCGCAGCACGGGCTGCTCGCCCACCACGCCGTCGCCGCGCACTTCTTCCACGTCGCCGTCGGCGTCCGTGATGATCCAGTGGCGTGACAGCAGCTTGGCCGCCACCTCGCCGGTGTTGCGCACGGTGACGGTGTAGGCGAAAAGATACTCGTCCTCATCGGGGTTGGACTGCTCGGCCACGTACTGCGGTACCACGCTCACACTGAATTCGTAACGTGCCATGGTTTGGGTCCTCGTCGGGGCCGCGCGAGAGGCAGGGCCCCTACAATCCTCAGTCGTGCCGCCCAACAGACGGCGTTCTCAACGACGTTGGACATTCGGATGGATTGTCGCATCGCCCCCAGCATCCTGTCGGCCGACTTCGCGCGGCTTGGCGAAGAGGTGCGCGACGTCGTCGCCGCCGGCGCCGACTGGATTCACTTCGACGTGATGGACAACCATTACGTTCCCAACCTGAGTGTTGGCCCGCTCGTGTGCGAGGCCATTCGCCCGCACGTCAGCGTGCCGATCGACGTTCACCTGATGGTCGAGCCGGTCGATGCGCTCGTCCCGATGTTTGCCAAGGCCGGCGCCAATGTCATCAGCTTCCATCCGGAAGCGTCGCGCCACGTGGATCGGACGCTGGCGCTGATCCGCGATCACGGCGGCAAGGCCGGCCTCGTGTTCAACCCGGCCACGCCGCTCGACTGGATGGACCATGTGATGGACAAGCTGGACCTCGTCCTGCTGATGTCCGTCAACCCCGGTTATGGCGGGCAATCGTTCATCGACACCGCGCTGCCCAAGCTGGCCACCGCACGCGCGCGCATCGACGCCTGGCATGAGCGCACCGGCAAGAGCATCTTGCTGGAGATCGACGGCGGCGTGAAGACCGAGAACATTCGACGGGTCGCCGCCGCAGGCGCGGACACGTTTGTTGCCGGCAGCGCGGTGTTTGGTGCCAAGACCCGCGAGGGCTATGCGCGAGTGATCGAATCAATGAAGCGTGAGGTGGGCCAGGGGGTGGCCGATCGCGCCCGGCTGCGCGCCGAACAGGACCAGCAGACCTGGGGCGGCGCGTGAGCATGGCGGGCCGGGCGCGTCGGTGAGTGCCGCGCGTTTCTTCATGGTGGCCGGCGCGCCCGAGCCGGTGGCGCCGTTCTCGCACGCGACCGAGGCGGACGGCTGGGTCTTCGTGACCGGGCAGATGCCGACCTGGCCCGACGACGATGCGCGGCCGTTGCCAGTGGGCATCGAGGCGCAGACGCGGCGGGTGATGGACAACCTCGTCATCGTGTTGCAAGGCGCCGGCTTGGACCTGTCGCACGTCTTGTGCGTCCGGGCCTATCTGACCGCCTTCGAACGCGACTATGCCGCGTTCAACGACACCTATCGCAGCTACTTCCCGGCCGATCGGCTGCCCGCACGCACCTGCATCGGCGTGACCGCGCTGGCCCGCGGCGCCCTGGTGGAAGTGGACGTGCTCGCCCGGCGGCCCTGAGCGCGATGACCCTGCCTGCACACGCCTGGCGCGGCGTGCTGATCGACCTGGACGGCACGCTGATGGACACCGCGCCCGATCTGGCCGATGCCGTCAACCGCATGCGCGCCGATCTCGGCCTGCCGGCGCTGCCGCTCGAGCGCGTGGCCGCCTACGTTGGCAAGGGCGCGGATGTGCTGGTGCATCGCGCGCTGACCGATGATCTGGCCGGCCGCGCGGGAGAGGAAGACTTCGCACGCGGACGCGCGCTCTTCTTCTCGAACTACCACGCGGTCAACGGCGATCGCTCGATCGTCTTCAATGGTGTGCCGGCCGCGCTGCGGCGGCTGCGTGACGCCGGCCTGCGGTTGGCCTGCGTGACCAACAAGCCGCGCGAGTTCACTGTGCCCTTGCTAGACAAGGTGGATCTGGCGCAGTTCTTCGACGCGACGGTCGCCGGTGACGATGTGCCCCAGAAAAAGCCCCACCCGGCGCTGTTGCTCGAAGCCTGCCGGCGCCTGCATCTGGCAGCGGTCGATTGCCTGATGATCGGCGACTCGATCAACGATGCGCTGGCCGCGCATGCGGCCGGCTGCCCCGTCGTGCTGGTGGAAACCGGGTACAACGAGGGCGCGAGCGTGCATCATCTGTCCGCTCAGTTACCGGATGAGCACGCCGAGGCGAGGGCCGATGCTATAGTGCCTTCGCTCTCCGAGGCGGCCGCGCTCATCCTCGCGGCGCCTCATGGCGCAACCAAACTCCGATGAGTCACTGCAGCTTCCAACGTTCGACCCGCGGCAACCTCACGCCTGTGGCGTGGCCGCGCTGGGATGCCGGCTGGCATGCCCAGGGGGTCTGGTTTTGGCGTCGCTAGACGTCAGTTCGCTGGAGGGGCTGCCGCGTCGATCCGTCTGATCGCGCTCCAAGCAGCCGTGTTGCCACCGCCCAAGCGCAGCCACGCTGCGCCTCGCCCGGGGTGATTCATGACCGAACTCGAATTCAAGGCGCTCGCCGCCGCCGGCTACAACCGGATCCCGCTGATCGCCGAAAGCTTCGCCGATCTTGACACGCCGCTGTCGCTCTATCTGAAGCTCGTCAAGAGCCAGGGCCCGGGCCGCAACTCCTTCCTGCTCGAATCGGTGGTCGGTGGCGAGCGCTTTGGCCGCTTCTCGTTCATCGGCCTGCCGGCGCGCACGGCGCTGCGCGCGTTCATCGGCGATGCGACCCGTGGCGAGGCGCACCGCACCGAAGTCGTTACCGAGGGCAAGGTCGTCAAGACGCACGAAGGCGATCCGCTCGCCTTCATCGAGGGCTATCTGGCGCAGTTCAAGGTCGCGCTGCGACCGGGGCTGCCGCGTTTTTGCGGCGGCCTGGCCGGCTACTTCGGCTACGACACGGTGCGGCTCATCGAGAAAAAGCTCGCCAAACCCAAAGCCGATGATCTTGGCCTGCCCGACATCCACCTGCTGCTGACCGAAGAGTTGGCCGTCATCGACAACCTCTCGGGGCGGGCCTACCTCATCGTGTACGCCGATGCGACCTCGCCCGAAGGCTTTGGGCGCGCGCGCGAGGGGCTGCGTGAACTGCGCGCGCGGCTGCACAAGCACGTGGAGCCGCCACACACACGCGCCAGCCTGCGCCGGCCCGAGACGCGCGAGTTCACCCATGAGGCGTATCTGGCGGCCGTGGCGCGCTGCAAGGACTACATCGCCGCCGGCGACGTGATGCAGGTGCAGATCGGCCAGCGCATCCAGAAGCAGTTCGCCGATGCGCCGCTGTCGCTGTATCGGGCGCTGCGCACGCTCAACCCGTCGCCCTACATGTACTACTACGACTTCGGTGACGCGCAGGTGGTCGGCGCATCGCCTGAGATCCTGGTGCGCAGCGAACAAGGGTCCGACGGTCGTCGGGTGGCGATCCGCCCGATCGCCGGCACACGGCCACGCGGCGGCACGCCCGAGCAGGATGCGGCACTCGCCGACGAACTGCGGGCTGATCCCAAGGAGCGCGCCGAGCATCTGATGCTCATCGATCTGGCGCGCAACGACATTGGCCGCATCGCCGAGACCGGCAGCGTGACGGTGCCCGAGCAGTACGTGATCGAGCGCTATTCGCACGTCATGCACCTGGTGAGTCATGTCGAAGGCAAGCTCAAGGCCGGGCTCACGAACCTCGATGTGCTGCGCGCGACGTTCCCCGCCGGCACATTGAGCGGCGCGCCCAAGGTGCGCGCGATGGAAATCATTGACGAGCTGGAGCCCGTCAAGCGCGGCATCTACGGCGGCGCGGTCGGCTATCTCAGCTTTGCCGGCGACATGGATCTCGCCATCGCCATTCGCACGGGCGTGATCAAGGACAACGTGCTGTACGCGCAGGCGGCAGCCGGCATCGTCGCGGACTCCATCCCGGAGTCCGAGTACCGGGAGACCGAGGTCAAGGCGCGCGCGGTGCTGCGTGCGGCCGAGCAGGTGGAGGATGGGTTCGATGCGGAGTGACACGCTGCACATCGGCCTGGTCGGCGACCGTAACGATGCGGTGACCGCACACCGTGCCATACCGCTGGCATTGCGGAGGGCGGCGGACGAGATCTGCGTCGCCGTGGAGATGGTGTGGCTGCCCACCGAGACCATTGTCGACACCGAGGCGCTGGCGGCGTTCGACGCGTTATGGTGCGTGCCCGCGAGCCCCTACCGCAGCTTCGACGGTGCGCTCACTGCAATCCGCTTTGCGCGAGAGCGCGCGGTGCCGTTCTTGGGCACCTGCGGCGGTTTCCAGCATGCCGTGGTCGAGTACGCGCGCCATGTTCTCGGCTGGGCCGACGCCGAGCACGCCGAGACTGCACCAGAGTCGGCGCGCCCCGTCATCTCTGCATTGGCTTGCGCGCTAGTTGAAACCCGCGGCGCCGTCCATCTGGAGCCGGGCAGCCGCATCGCCGGTGCCTACGGTCGCGCGAGCATTCAGGAGGGCTACCACTGCCGCTACGGGCTGAATCCGAGCTTCGAGGCTGCGCTCACGCGCGGTCCGTTGCGTGCCAGCGCGCGAGATGACGTTGGTGGCGTGCGTGCGGTCGAGCTCGACACGCATACGTTTTTCGTCGCTACATTGTTCCAACCCGAGCGCACGGCGCTCGACGGCGTGACGCCGCCGCTGGTGCGCGCCTTCGTCGCCGCCTGCCGCGCGCGGCTAAACCACGGAGATCGGCGATGATCGACCTGCGCAGCGACACGGTCACGCGTCCCACCGCCGCGATGCGTGCCGCGATGGCGGCAGCCGAAGTTGGCGACGACGTGTTTGGCGACGATCCGACCGTCAATCGGCTGCAGGCCGTGCTGGCCGAGCGGCTCGGGTTCGAGGCGGGCCTGTTTCTGCCCACCGCGACGCAGAGCAACCTCACCGCGCTGATGACGCATTGCCAGCGCGGCGACGAGTACATCGCGGGGCAGAACGCACATTGCTACAAGTACGAGGCTGGTGGGGGCGCGGTGTTGGGCTCGATCCAGCCGCAGCCGATCGACAACGCACCCGATGGCTCGTTGCCGCTCGACAAGGTTGCCGCCGCGATCAAGCTCGACGATCCGCACTACGCCCGCACGCGGCTGCTGTGTCTCGAGAACACCATCGGCGGCAAGATCGTGCCGCTGCCGGTGATCAAGCGGCTGACCGACTACGCGCGCAGCAAGGGGCTCGTGACGCATCTGGACGGCGCGCGGCTGTTCAACGCCGCCGTCGGTCTTGGCGTTGCGCCGCGCGAGGTCGCCGCCGGTTTCGACTCGGTCACGATCTGTCTCAGCAAAGGCCTCGGTTGTCCCGTCGGCGCGGTGCTCGCTGGTGGCAAAGACTTCATCGCGCGGGCCAAGCGGCCGCGCAAGATGCTCGGCGGCGGCATGCGGCAAGCCGGCGTGCTGGCCGCCGCGGGCTTGTATGCGCTGGACCATCACGTGGAGCGGCTTGCGGAGGACCACGCCAAGGCGCAGCGGCTGGCGGCGGGCCTGCGCGAGATCGATGCGCTCAAGGTTGACGGCCCGCACACCAACATGGTGTTCGTCGACCTGCCGGCGGACCGCGTGACTGCGCTCAGCGCGTTCATGGCTGAACAAGGCATCCAGATCCTCGGATACCAGCCGCGGCTGCGGCTGGTCACACATCTGGACGTGAGCATGGCGGCGATCGAGCGGGCAATCGCAGCGTTCAAGCAGTTCTTTGCACGACACTGAGCGCACGGCACGAAGAGGGCGGCGATGCTGCTGATGATCGACAACTACGACAGCTTTACCTACAACCTGGTGCAGTACTTCGGCGAGCTGGGCGAGGACGTGCGCGTGGCGCGCAACGACGAGATCACGCTGGAGGAGATCGACGCGTTGCGTCCCGCGCGCATCTGCATCTCGCCGGGTCCGTGTTCGCCGACTGAGGCGGGCATTTCTCTGCCGGTGATCGAGCGCTTTGCGGGCAAGGTTCCAATCCTCGGCGTGTGCTTGGGGCACCAGGCGATCGGCCATGCCTTCGGCGGCAAGGTGGTAGGCGCGCGCCGTCTGATGCACGGCAAGGCCGACGCGGTGACGCACGAGCATGAGGGCGTGTTCGCCGAACTGCCCAGTCCGTTTGTCGCCGCGCGCTATCACTCGCTGGCGGTGGAGCGCGAGTCCCTGCCGGAGTGTCTCGAGATCACGGCGTGGACCTCGGACGGCGAGATCATGGGGCTGCGCCACAAGACGCTCGCGGTCGAGGGCGTGCAGTTTCACCCGGAGTCGATCGCCACCGAGCATGGGCATCTGATGCTCAAGAATTTCTTGCGCGTCACGCAGCCGACGCGCAGCGCATAACGGGAAACAAGGCGAGGGAAGCGATGCCCATCACACCATCCGAGGCGCTGGTCCGCTGCATCGAGCACCGCGAGATCTTCGAGGACGAGATGCTGGCGCTGTGGCGCAAGCTCATGCGCGGCGAACTGTCGCCGGTGCAGATCGCCGCGCTCATCATGGGCCTGCGCGTGAAGAAGGAGACGATCGGCGAGATCGCCGCGGCCGCGCAGATCATGCGCGAGTTCGCGACCAAGGTGGATGTCGAGGATCACCGGCACCTCGTCGATCTGTGCGGCACTGGCGGCGATGCCGTGCACACCTTCAACATCTCCACGGCCGCGATGTTCGTCGCGGCAGCTGCCGGTGCGCGCGTGGCCAAGCATGGCGGGCGCGGCGTGTCCTCCGGCTCCGGCAGCGCCGACGTGCTGGAGGCGCTGGGCGCCGACATCAACCTGCCGCCGGCCAAGGTGGCCACCTGTCTTGCCGAGACCGGCATCGGCTTCATGTTCGCGCCGAATCACCATGCCGCGATGAAGCACGCGGCTCCCGTTCGCAAGGAGCTCGGCGTCCGTACGATCTTCAACATCCTAGGGCCGCTCACCAACCCGGCCAACGCGCCGCATCAGGTGATGGGCGTGTTCCATCCAGACTTGGTGGGCATCCAGGTGCGTGTGCTCAAGGAGTTGGGCAGCAAGCATGTGCTGGTGGTTCATGGCAAGGACGGCATGGACGAAGTCTCGCTGGGTGCGGCCACCCTCGTGGGCGAACTGAAGGACGGCCAGGTGCGCGAGTACGAGATCCATCCCGAGGACTTTGGCCTGTCCATGATCTCCAACCGCGGGTTGCGCGTGGGCAGCGCGAACGAGAGCAGGGCGATGGTGCTCGAAGCGCTGTCGAACACGCCCGGCACGCCGCGCGAGATTGTGACCTTCAATGCCGGCGTTGCGCTGTATGCAGCGGATGTCGCGTCCTCGATCGCCGAGGGCATCGAGCGGGCGCGGGCGGCCATCGCGAGCGGTTCCGCCAAGGCCAAGCTCGAGCAGTTCGTCGCGGTCACGCAGATGTTGGCGGCATGAGGCAGGCACAGGCGCGCTGCGTGCGCATCGGGCGCCTGCAGCATCGCGACACGCGGCAACTCCTCGCGCTCAACGCGCAGGCCGACCGCGCCGAGCACGCCTTTCTCCCCGATCTCGTTGCGCCGCGCATCGACAGGCGCGCCGCGCGCCGCTACTGGTGTGCGCAGGTGCACGGGCGCGATGGCCGAGTCTTCGTCGCCCGCGTTGGTCTGCGCGTGGTGGGCATGATCGGCGTCGATCTGAAGCGCGCGCGGCATCGTTACGCGGTGCTCAAGCGGCATACCTACATCGACTCGCTCTTCGTGCTGCCGCAGTGGCGCGGCGTCGGCGTGGCGCGGCGGCTGATCCGGGCCGCGCTCGACTGGTCGCGCCGGCGCGGCGCTTCCCACGCGGCGCTGGAGATGGCGGTGCCCAACATGGCCGCGCGGCGGCTCTACGGCGTGTTCGGCTTCGCGCCACGCGAGATGATGTTCACGCTGCCACTGAGGAGCCCCGCGCCATGAGCGACATCCTGCAACGCATCCTGGCCGTCAAGCGCGAGGAAGTGGCGGCCGCACGGTCGCTCGAGCCGCTGACGGCGATGTTGGCGCGCGCCCAGGCGCGCGGCGATGTGCGCGACTTCGCCGGGGTGCTGCGCCGGAAGATCGACGCAGGCGGTGCCGGCGTGATCGCCGAGGTGAAGAAGGCCTCTCCCAGCAAAGGCGTCCTGCGCGAGCACTTCGACCCCGCGGCGATTGCACGCTCGTACGCACAGCATGGTGCGGCCTGCCTGTCGGTGCTGACCGACGTGCAGTTCTTCCAGGGCGCGCCCGAGTACCTGCAGCAGGCGCGCGATGCCAGCGGCCTGCCGGTGTTGCGCAAGGACTTCATGATCGACACCTACCAGGTCGCCGAGGCGCGTGCCTGGGGCGCCGATTGCATCCTGCTGATCGTCGCCGCACTCGAGCTGCCGCAGCTGCACGAACTCGAAGCGGCGGCGCACGCGCTGGGCATGGACGTTCTGGTCGAGGTGCACGATGCCGCCGAGCTCGACCTGGCGCTGCAGTTGCGCACGCCGCTGCTCGGCATCAACAACCGCAACTTGCGCAGCTTTGAGGTCACGCTCCGGACCACGCTGGATCTGTTGCCCCGCATCCCACGCGACAAGCTCGTGATCACCGAGAGCGGCATCCTCGCGCCCGCGGACGTGGCCACCATGCGCGCCGCGCAGGTCAACGCCTTTCTCGTGGGCGAGGCGTTCATGCGTGCGCCGGAGCCCGGGCCGGCCCTGGCCGCGCTCTTTGGCTGAGTGAAGGCAACACCCCTGGACCTCGACCGCTCGCGCCTTGCCGCGGGCTGGGCGCCGCTGGCCGATCCGTTCTTCGCGAGCGCTGCGGGGCAGGCGCTGCAGCGCTTCCTGGCGGCGCGCCTGGCGGCAGGCGCGACCATCTTTCCGCCCACGCCCTTCACGGCGCTACAGCTGACGCCGTTCAATGCGGTGCGCGTCGTCGCGCTCGGCCAGGACCCTTATCACGGTGCGGGCCAGGCGCATGGTCTGGCGTTCTCGGTGCCGGCGGGCGTGAAGCTGCCGCCGAGCCTGCGCAACATCTTTCTCGAACTACAGGAGGACCTCGCGTGCCCGCCGCCGGCCAGTGGTGAGCTCACCCAGTGGGCGCGCCAAGGCGTGCTCTTGCTCAACGCGGTGTTGACCGTCGAAGCGGGCCAGCCGGCCAGTCATGCCCGCCAGGGCTGGGAGCGCTTCACGGACGCGCTCGTCGATGCACTGGTGGATGACGGCGCGCCCAAGGTGTTCATGCTCTGGGGCGCCCATGCGCAGGCCAAGCAGGCGCGTATCGAGGCGGCGGCCCGCCATCTGGTGCTGGCGTGCAACCACCCATCGCCCCTGTCGGCGCGCCGGCCGCCGGTGCCGTTTTTCGGCTGCCGGCACTTCTCGCGCGCCAATGCGTTTCTGCAGGCGCAGGGCCGGGGGACCATCGACTGGTGTGGTGACGATCCTGCCGCTGCGCAGCTCGCCTAGCTCGCGCGTCGCGAAGCGCCTGCTTGCTCCGCTGCAAGTGCGCGAACCGCTTGGCCAGCATCCGCGCCTGCCGCAAGCCAGGGGCTCCAAGCTGGCCTGCATCGACGACGGCGCACGGGTGTCCAGGGAGCGCGTCATAGATGGCGCTGGCGGCGGGCTCACTTGGTTGGCACCGCCGCGCAAGCTCGACCGGCTGGATCCGACCCAAGCGCATTGACGCGCGCCTGGTTGCCGCCGGTCAGCCGCCCAGCCAACGGCGTCGCAGCGTTTCCGCGCGGCGGCCCGCGTTGGGATCGACAACCAGCGCGATCTTTGGCGGAGGCTGCGTGCCGAGCTTGAGCGCAAAGGTCATGAGTTCGTCGCGCCGGAACGCGTGCAGCTCGACGGCTTCGCCCGGCTGGTAGCGCGCCAGCAGCTTGTCGATGTTGCCGGTCGTGACGCGCAGACCGTCCAGCGCGATCAGCACGTCGCCACCCGACAGCCCGGCCGCCTGCGCCGGCAGGCCATCGAACACGTTGTCGAGTTTTGCCTCGCCACTGGTCGCGATCTTGCAGCCGAGCAGCGCGAGATGCGGCTTGTCGAGTGCGGCGCGGCGCTCGACGCGGATGCCGAAGGGGGCAAAGAGCTGGGCGAAGTCCGGGTCGCGCGTGCCTTCGGTCCACTCGCGCAGCTGCCGTGCCAGCTTGAGCCCCGTTGCCTCTTCGGCCGCCGCCAGGATGCCATCCTCGTCCACGCCGGCGTAGTCCGCGCCGGCCGCCTTGCACTGCTTCCACAGCAGGCGCATCGCATCGTCGAGCGACTTGCGGCCCTGTGTGGCGGCACGGATGGTGAGATCGAGCGCGAGCGCGACCAGCGACCCCTTCTGGTAGTAGCTCACCACGCTGTTGGGCGCGTTCTCGTCCTGCCGGTAGTACTTGATCCAGGCATCGAACGAGCTCTCGGCCACGCTCTGCTTGAGCCGGCCCGAACGCTGCAGCACCGTGGTCATGGTCGTTGCAACCGCGTCGAGGTATTGCGCCTCTGTCATGAGGCCGGCGCGCGCCAGGGTCAGATCGTCGTAGTAGCTGGTAAAGCCCTCGAACGCCCACAGCAGGCGCGTGTAGTTCTCCTGCGTGAGGTCGTAGGGCACGAACGCGGCCGGCTTGATGCGCTTGACGTTCCAGCTGTGGAAGTATTCGTGGCTCGCCAGTCCGAGAAAAGTGCGGTAGCCGGCGGTGCTGTCGCGCATGCCCTTGTGCGGTAGATCGTCGCGCTTGCAGATGAGCGCGGTGGAGTTGCGGTGCTCGAGCCCGCCATAGCCCTCGCCCACCGCCATGACGAGGAAGCTGTAGCGCTCGAAAGGCGCTGCATGTGTGCGCGGCTCGAAGAGCTTCACCTGCACCTCGCACACGCGCGCCAGGTCGGTGGTCAGCCGCTCCATGTCGAGCCGCGGCACGCGACCGGTGATGGCGATCTCATGCGGCACGCCAAGGACATCGAAGCGGCCCAGCGCAAAGCTGCCCATCTCCACCGGGCAGTCGATCAACTCGTCGTAGTCGCGTGCCGCGTAGGTGCCGAAGGCACCACGCCGCGTGCCGCGCGCGGGCGCGAGGCCCGTGATCACGCGCCAGTCCGCGTAGCGCGGGTTTGCCTTGCTGTCCTCGGGCGGCAGGATGTCCACCGTGCAGCGCTCGCCTTCGTGGCCGACGGGCAGCAGGAACACGCTGGTGCCGTTGAAGAAGCTGTGCGTCTCGTCCAGGTGCGCCGCGCGCACCGACAGGTCCCACGCGTAGACCTCATAGGCCAGCGTCAGCTCGCCCTGCACGGGAGCCGCGCGCCAGGTGTGCTTGTCGAGCTTCTCGACCTTCACCCGCTTGCCCTTGCCACTGGCCTCCTGCAGCGCGCTCAGCCGCACGATGTTGCGGGCGAACTCGCGGATCATGTAGCTGCCCGGGATCCACGCCGGCAGCATGAAGAGCTGGCCTTGCGGATCCGGCGCGGGCACGGTGACGGTGACGTGGAACAAATGCGCGCCGGGCTGGGCCGGGCGAATGGCGTAGGCGATCGGCATGCAGGTCGATGCCGCGCGATGGGCGCGCGGCAGGCAATCAGGTGCGAGGCAGTGTAGCGGCGCGGTTAGCGGCGTCGCGTCAGTCGCGCCGCGCTGCCAACGCTGCGAAGTCGGCGGGCGTGTCGAGGTCGAGCAGGCAGCCCGCGTCATCGAGGTCGAGCAGCAAGGGACTGGCCGCCCGCAGCACGCCCCGCGCGCCCTGGTCCTCGCGCAGCGCCATCAATGGCACGGCGAGCGCGGCGCTGAAGCCGACCGGATGCCCGCGCTGACCGTGCACCACGGGGACCACGGCCGGCGCGCCAGCGCACAGTGCCCTCGCCACGCGTGCGATGGAGGCCGGTGCGATCGCGGGCATGTCGGCCAGCGCGATCAGCCAGCCGGCAGCGCCCGCGCTGGCCTGCACGCCGCGGGCAATCGAACTCCCCATGCCCACATCGGCCTGCGCGTTGACCACGAGGTCGCAGCCCGCCTCGGCGAGCACGTCGGCCAGGCGATCATCGCCAGGGCGCACGACGGCGAGTATCCGATCGACGCTGTCGCGCAGGTTGAGCGCTGCGGCTTGTGCGACGGGTCGTCCGCGATGCGGCCCCTCGGGCAGCGGTTGCAGCAGCTTGCTGGTCGCACCGCTCGCATCGAAGCGGCTGCCGCGCCCGGCGGCCAGCAGCACGCCGACGATGGGCCGCTTAGCCATTGTGTGGACCGGGCACGGCGGGCGCGTCGGGTGCCGGCGCATCTGGCAAGCGCAGGAGGCGGTCGTCGCCCTGCAACGGCACCGCCTCATGCGGCAGATCGGCGACGTACGTCGCCAGCTCGTCGGCGCCGATCATGGCGGGCACGAGCAGTTGCACCGGCACGCGCCTGCCGTCGCCCGAGCGCTGGGTCAGCGTCCAGTCGCTCGCCTCTTCGGCGCGCGCCGCATCCGAGCGCGCACCAAAGACCAGCAGCCGGACCATCTGCATCGCTATGCCTTGCGCAAGCGCGCCAGCACCCAGGCCACGAGCCCTGCGCCCATTACGTAGAACGAGATCTGCACCGCGTTCTTCGACTGCGCGTAGGTGACGCTCGAGTAGAACAGGTAGGCGCAGGTGCAGATGAAGACGATCGGCAGGATCGGATAGCCGGGGACCTTGAACGGCCGCGGCACCTGCGCAAAGCGAAAGCGGAGCACGAAGAACGCCACACCCACCAACACCAGAAAGCCCCAGAACACCGGCGCCGTGAACTCGACCATCGTGCTCACGCCGCCCTTTTCCACCGCTGCGACGCCGACCAGCGCCAGTGCGATGGCCGCCTGCGCCAGCAGCGCGACCACGGGCGTGTTGCGCTCGCCATGCCAGCGGCTCATGAACGACAGCAGGGGCCAGTCCTGGCCGAGTGCGTAGTTGTTTCGCGCGCCGACGATCATGGTGGCGTTGATCGAGGTCAGCGCCGCCAGGGCGACCATCGCGCCGATCAGCTTCTCGCCGATCGGGCCGAAGGCCGCGCGCATGACGTCGGCGCCGACCGCCTTGCTGGCCTTCAGGCCATCGAACCCGAGGCCCTTGAGCAGCGCAAGCACGAACAAGAGATACACGACGGTCAGCACCGCGATGGAGATGACCAGTACGCGCAGGATCGCGCGCTGCCCGCCCTTGACCTCCGCCGAGATGTAGGCGGCCTCGTTCCAGCCGCCGTAGGTGAACAGAACGAACACCAACGCGAGGCCGAACATCGCCGGCACGCCGCTCGTTGCCGCGGCCGGCGCGGCCGCAGCCGCCGGTGCGGCCGGCGCTGTGATCATCAAGGCGCCCAGGATGACCAGCAGCAGGCCGAGCACCTCGAACGAGGTGAGGATGTTTTGCGTGCGGCTTGACTCGCGCAGCCCCAGCATGTTCACACCGGTCAGCGCCAGGATGGTGACGGCGGCGTAGATCGCTGCCGAGTACGGCCCAAGATTGACCACCCGCGTCAGGTAGTCGCCGCAGACGAAGGCGAGCATCGCGATCGAACCGGTGAGAATCACCGTGACCCGCGCCCAGCCAAAGAAGAAGCTCACGTCCTTGCCGTAGGCGCGCGTGAGGAAGTGATAGTCGCCGCCGGCATGGGGGAACGCGGCCGCCATTTCGGCGTAGCACAGCGCGCCGATGAGCGACAGCAGCGCACCCACGCCCCAGGCGGTCAGCATCCAGTCAACCGACCCCGTGAGCCCCGCGATCGCCGGCGGCAGCGCGAAGATGCCCCCACCAATGACGATGCCCACGATGATCATCACCGCGTCGAAGGTCGACAGCTGGGCCTTGGGCGCCTGGGGGGTGTTGCTGGCGGAACTGAGCGAGCTCATGGTTGTTATTTGGACGAATGCAACAAGGCCCCGCGAACGGGGCCTTGGATCGGTGCATGTTGGGAAGGATGTGCCGCTTGCTTGCAGCGCCTATGAGCCGCGCCTATGTGCCGCGCTTACTTGCCGTAGAAGCGGCCACACTGGCTCAGCATGTTGGCCCACTCGCCCACGCGCGGCTGGCCCTGCAGCGTGCCGGTGACCTGCGTTTCGGCGCCGCCGCCGGAGGCGCGCAGCGTGCCGGCGACCTGATTGCCATTGACCTTGCCACTGAACGTCCGCGTGACACCCTTGTCGTCGTTGAACGCAAAGCGCAGATCCTCGCCGCGCAGCGTGACGCCGACCAAGGGCTGCTTGGCATTGCCCAGCGTCACCTCGCCGCCGAGCTTCTGAAAGGTCTGGTTGAGGCTGACGTTGAAGGTCATGCCGGAGGAGTCGCGCATCGCCCAGGCGCCGCCGACGCGCGCCGGCACGATCCACAGGTAGGCCGTGCGGAACTCGATCTCTGCGGTTTCATCGGCCTCCCAGTCGCCCATGGTGAACTGGTGCGAGGTCACCCGCGTGCCCGGCCGCATGGCGAGGATGCGATGCCGCACGCACAGATTCAGTTCTGGCAGCAGGTACATCGTGATGACATTGGCCTTGCTGAAGTCTTCCTTGAAGATGTCGCCCTGGATGACCTTGGTCTTGGCGGGCACGCCCTCGACCTGCACCATGCAGTTGGCGAGCTTGACCATGTCGGGGTTGTATTCAATGCCGAGCGAGGTCGCATTGAAGGGCGGCTTGGCCGCGGCGATTGCGATCTTGCCGTCGCCGGCGCCCAGGTCGATCACGAAGTCCTGCGGTGTGACGCGCGCCATGGTCAGCATCCGGCGCACCAGCTCATCGGGCGTTGGCACCCACACCACGTCCTTGCCGGACTGGCCAACCGTGGGCTTGTAGGTGCGCTCGCACTCAGCGCGATTGCTTTGCGCCGCCGCCGTGGCGGCAACACCAATGGCCAGCACGACAGCCGCGGAACGGGCCGCGGCCTTGAGGGCTGCAGCGGCCAGGGACGTACGAATCATGGATTCTCCTTGCGCGTGATTTGTTCGGTCTCGCTTGCCTCCGCTGGCGCGCGTGTTTTGACCACAGGGGCGCCAGTCAGCGAAGGCGGACATTGTGCCCGAGCTTGCGACCGGGGGCAGCCTGCGCGCACGCAGGAGAACGCGGGAGTGCAGGCGCCCGGTGACGCAGGCTTATGCGGTGAGGTCGAACGGCAGCTTGCGCAGCCGCTTGCCGGTCAGAACCGCCACCGCGTTGGCGACGGCCGGCGCGATCGGTGGCGTGCCGGGCTCGCCCACGCCCGTGGGCGCGGCCGTGCTCGGCACGATGTGCACGCTCATTTGTGGCATCTCGCCCATGCGCAGCACCGGGTAGTCGGTGTAGTTACCCTGTTCGACCCGGCCGTCCTTGAGCGTGATGCGGCCATATAGGGCCGCGCTCAGTCCGTAAACCATGGCCGACTGCACCTGCGCGTCGACCGTGAGGGGATTGACCGCCAGGCCGCAGTCAATTACCGAGGTGACGCGATACACGCGGATCTCGTTGTTCTCGATCCCCACCTCGGCCACGTGCGCGCACACCGAACCAAAGCTCTCATGCACGGCCACCCCGCGCGCACGACCCTTGGAAAGCGGCTTGCCCCAGCCCGAGCGCTCGCGCACCAGATTGAGCACGGCGCGGTGGCGGGCGTGCTTGGCATCCAGGAGCGCCAGACGGTAGGCGATCGGGTCCTGCTTGGCGGCCGCGGCCATTTCGTCGATCAGCGTCTCCATGACGAAGGCGGTGTGGGTGTGACCCACCGAGCGCCACCACAGCACCGGCACGTTGGCCTCGGGGTGGTGCACCGACACGCGCATGTTCGGCAGCTTGTACGGCGTATCGACCACGCCCTCAGTGGCCGTGGCGTCAACGCCATCTTTCACCAGGAACTTCTCGAACGCCGTGCCCTTGATGATCGACTGCCCGACGATGGTGTGCTGCCAGGCCACCGGCGCGCCCTTGGCGTCGACGCCGACGTTGACGCGATGCAGGTGCGCGGGGCGGTAGTAGCCGCCCTTCATGTCGTCCTCGCGCGACCAGATCACCTTCACGGGCGCATCAATGCCGGCCTGCTTCATGGCGCGCGCCACGCGCACGGCCTCCACGAGATAGTCCGAAGTCGGATTGGCGCGCCGGCCAAAGCCGCCACCGGCGTAGGTCGTCACCAGGTTGACCTGCTCGGGCGCCAGTCCCGCGGCCTGGGCCGTGAGCACCTGGTCGATGGTCTGGAACTGCGACCCGCAGATGACCGTCATCTGGTCGGCTTTCAGATCGATGAGCGCCGACAGCGGCTCCATCGATGCGTGCGCCAGATACGGAAACTCGAACTCCGCCTGCAGCGTGCGCGCGGCGGACTTGATCGCCTCCGCGCTGCCGTCGCTGCGCGCCATGTTGCCGGGCTGCGCCGCCAGGTCGCGGAACTGCGCCATCTGCGTGCTGGTGGTCACGCCCGCCGGCAGGTCCCACTTGATGTCGAGCGCATCGCGGCCCTGCTTGGCGGGCCAGTACCCGTTGGCGATCACGGCAAGGCCGCTGCCGCCGCGATCGGTCTGCACCTGCAACACGTTCTCCACGCCCTTGATCGAGCGCGCCTTGGCCGCATCAACGCTCGCGACCTTGCCGCCGAAGACAGGCGGGCGTGCCACCACGGCCACGCGCATGTTGGGCAAGCTGTGGTCGATGCTGAACTTGGCCGCGCCGTTCACCTTCTCGCGCGCGTCGATGCGGTGGGTGGGCTTGCCGATCAGCTTGAAGTCCTTGTGATCGGCCTTCACGCCGATCTTTTCCGGTACCGGCAGCTTGGCCGCGGCCTGGGCCAGCGAGCCGTAGCTGGCGCGGCGGCGCCCGCCACCGAGCTCGATCACGACCCCTTCCTTGGTGTCGAGCCGGTCCAGCGGCACCTTCCACTGCTGCGCTGCCGCGGTGAGCAGCATGTGCCGCGCAGCGGCGCCGATCATTCGGAACTGCGTATAGCTCGAGGCGATCGAGGTCGAGCCGCCGGTCATCTGAATGCCAAAGCCGGGATGCGCGTAAATCTGCGCGGCCGGCGCGTGATCGCCGCGCACCTTGTTCCAGTCGCACTCCAGTTCCTCGGCGATCAGCATCGGCATGGCGGTCATGACGCCCTGGCCGAACTCGAGCTTGTTGATGAGCACGGTGACGGTGTCGTCGGGCGCGATGCGAACGAAGGCCGCCGGCGGGTAGACTGCCTTCTGGCCTTGCTGGGCCCGTGCAAAGCGATGCGAGGCCGGCAGGGCGATGCCGAGCATCAGCCCGCCGCCCGTCACCCCGGTGGCCTTCATGAAGTCGCGCCGCGAGAGCTTGCGCGGCGCCTGGGTCGACAGCGCGGCCAGCACGTCGGCGGCGCCCAGCGGTGCATTGAGAAGCTTGTCCATCGTCGTCTCCTCAGCCCAGGCTCTTGGCCGCGTCCTTGATGGCCACGCGGATCCGCTGGTAGGTGCCGCAACGGCACAGGTTGCCGGCCATTGCCTCGTCGATGTCCTTGTCAGTCGGATTCTTCTTCGCCTTCAGCAGCGCGGTGGCGGCCATCACCTGGCCGCTCTGGCAATAGCCGCACTGCACGACGTCATTGCGGACCCAGGCGTCCTGGACGGCACGACCGACGCGGTCGCCTTCGACCGCCTCGACGGTCGTGATCTGCGCGTTGGCCACACTCGAGATTGGCGTAATGCAGGCGCGCACCGGCTGTCCATTCACATGCACCGTGCAGGCGCCGCAGGCCGCGATGCCGCAGCCGAACTTGGTGCCTGTGAGCTGCAGGTTGTCGCGCAGTGCCCAAAGCAGCGGCGTGCTGGGATCGGCGTCCACCGTGACGGTGCGCCCGTTGACGTTCAACTGGGTCATGGCAGGTCCA
>JADCGX010000204.1 GCA_020248785.1 Burkholderiales bacterium
AGCGCGGATCGCGCGAGACCTTGAACGTGCGGCTCAGGTGCGGCTTCAGGCCATTGTCGCGCCAAACCGTACGCACGGTGGTGGCGCTCACGCCCAGGTGCGCGGCCAGTGTGCGCGTGCTCCAGTGCGTGGCGTTCACGGACCCGTTTTGTTCCTCATGAGCCGGCGGCAAGGGCGAGTGTGCGGGCAGCCGACCGCAGATCCTTTGCGCTGCGCCAAGTCTGCCGCGGGAAGCGCGCAATCCCAAGAGCCAAGAGGCAACGACGCTGCGTCGGCAGCGGCGACCCAAACGGCGCGGGTTCGGCGACGCTGATCGGTTCGGCGGTGCAGGGCGAACCTTGCGGTGCTGCCGCTTGGTGCCCACACCACAGCCTTGGCGCGGGGTCTGCTTGGCCGCGATGCCGCATAAGCGTACTCGACGCGCGAGGTTCGGACTTTCGCGTGCCGGTGCGGTTGATGGGGGTCAATCGCGACCGCCTCCTCGTCACCGTGACGGTGCGACATGCGGCGCCACGGAGGGCGCACTCCAGTCGCGGTTGATGTGTGTCAGCCCCATCTTGCGGTGTACACGCACAATGACCTGTTAACGTGCGCAGTCGCGCGTCGGGATCGTTCAATGCAGTCAGCCAACGCACCGCTGCCCCGCCCGCCGATCGCGATGGCGCGGAAGAACCGCTGGCCCGCCCGATTGGACCTCGCGCAGAGCCTGACTGGCCTCGCGCTGGGGTTGTTCATGTGGGGTCACATGGTCTTCGTGTCCACCATCCTGATCAGCAAGGATGCGATGTGGACGGTGACCAAGATGTTCGAGGGTTACTTCGTCTTCGGCACCGCGCACGCGTGGCTGGTGTCGGTCGTGGTGGCGGTGGTCTTTGCCCTGTTCATCGCGCATGCGCTGCTGGCGCTGCGCAAGTTCCCGATCAACTACGGCCAGTGGCGGCTGTATCGCCAGCACATGGGCGCGATGCGCCATGAAGACACCACGCTGTGGTTCTGGCAGGTGGTCACCGGCTTCGCGCTGTTTTTCCTCGCCTCGGCGCACCTGACGCAGATGCTCCTGCAGCCTGGCCTGATCGGGCCGTATGAGTCGGCCGAGCGCGTGTGGAGCGGGCGCTGGTGGCCGATCTATCTCGTGATGCTGTTCGCGGTGGAGATCCATGGCGGCGTCGGGCTGTATCGGCTCGCCGTCAAGTGGGGCTGGTTCGAGGGTAGCGAACCCGCCGTCACGCGCGCGCGGCTGAAGCGTCTCAAATGGGGCCTGTCGATCTTCTTCATCGCCCTTGGTCTCATTACGCTGGCCGCGTACATGAAGATCGGCTACGACATTCGCCATGCCGATGCGCCGCGCTACACGCCCGCGTGGCTGCAGAACCCGCCGCAGTCCCCGCCGCCGGCCTGGTGGCCGTCGTGGCTCAAGGAGGCCCGTCCATGAAGGTCGTCTACACCGATGTGCTCGTCATTGGCGGCGGGCTGGCGGGGCTGCGTATCGCCGTCGCCGCCAAGCGGCGCGGCCACCAGGCCATGATCCTGTCGCTGGTGCCCGTGAAACGCTCGCACAGCAAGGCGGCGCAGGGCGGCATGCAGGCGAGCCTGGGCAACGTCATCAAGGGCCAGGGCGACAACGAGGACGTGCACTTCGAGGACACGGTGCGCGGTTCGGACTGGGGTGCGGACCAGGACGTGGTGCGCATGTTCGTCAACACGGCACCGAAGGCCGTGCGCGAACTGGCTGCGTGGGGCGTGCCGTGGAGCCGTGTGCGCCAGGGCGACCGGCAGGTGGTGATCAACGGCCAGAAGGTCACGATCACCGAGCGCGCCGAGGCGCATGGCACGGTGGCGCAGCGCGACTTTGGTGGCACCAAGAAGTGGCGCACCTGCTACGTGGCCGACGGCACCGGCCACGCCATGTTGCAGGCGGTGAGCGACCAGGCGATCGCCGCGTCGATCCCGGTGCTGGAGCGCACCGAGGCGCTGGCGCTCATTCACGATGCAGGCCGCTGCCATGGTGCCGTGGTGCGTGACCTGGTGACCGGCGAGCTGACTGCGTATCTGGCCAAGGCCACCGCGATTGCCACCGGCGGGGCCGGGCGGCTGTATCGCGTCACCACCAACGCGGTCATCTGCGAAGGCATCGGCCACGCCATTGCTCTGGACACCGGCGTGGCGGCGCTGGGCAACATGGAAGCGGTGCAGTTTCACCCGACCGGCATCTTCCCGGCCGGCATCCTCGTCACCGAGGGCTGCCGCGGCGACGGCGGCCTGCTGAAGGACGTCGATGGTCATCGCTTCATGCCCGACTACGAGCCCGAGAAGAAAGAGCTCGCCAGCCGCGACGTGGTCAGCCGCCGCATGGAGGAGCACATCGCCAAGGGCAAGGGGGCGAAGAGCCGCTTCGGCGAGCACATCTGGCTCGACATCACGCTGCTGGGCGAGCACCACATCAAGCACAACCTGCGCGAGGTCTACGAGATCTGCCATTACTTCCTCGGTGTCGATCCGAGCAAGGACATGATCCCGGTGCGTCCGGCGCAGCACTACACCATGGGCGGCGTGCGCACCAATCACACCGGTGAAAGCCCGACACTCAAGGGGTTGTTCTCCGCCGGCGAGGCTGCCTGCTGGGACATGCACGGCTTCAACCGGCTGGGCGGCAACTCGGTAGCCGAGACCGTGGTGGCGGGCATGATCGTCGGCGAGTTCATCGCCGACTTCTGCGACAAGCGCGAGAACGATGTCTCGATCCCGGCCGGCGTGGTGCGCGAGGCCATGCAGCGCGAGTCGGCCAAGCTCAATGGCCTGCTGCTGTCCAGCGGCACCGAGGACGCCAGCGCGCTGCGCCAGCGGATGCAGGAGATCATGACCGCCAAGGTCGGCATCTTCCGCCGCGGCGACGATCTCGCGCAGGCGGTCGACGAGCTGCGGCAGCTCGTCATCCGCAGCCGCAACATCGGCCTGCGGCGCTCCAGCCCCGGGCCCAACCCCGAGCTTGTCACCGCGTATCGCACGCAGATGATGCTCAAGCTCGCGCTCACGGTGGCCTACGGTGCGCTGGTGCGCACCGAAAGCCGTGGCGCGCACTACCGTCAGGACTATCCGCGCCGCAACGATGCCGAGTGGCTCAAGCGCACGCTCGCCACCTGGAAGAACCCGGAGGACACGCTGCCGACGCTGGCCTACGAGCCGCTCGATGTGCGCAGGATGGAGCTGCCGCCTGGCTGGCGCGGCTACGGCGCCAAGGACTACGTCGATCACCCGGACACCGCGGCGCGGCTGGCCGAGGTCGAGGCTGCCAAGCAGGCATCGAGCGACCGCTTTACCCTGCAGCAGGCGCTGATGCCCTATGAACACCTTCTGCCGCAGCGCCTGCGCGGCAAGAACGAACGCATCGACGAGCGGTTCGATCCGGCGATTGATGTGCCGCCGTCAACCGAGCGGAGAGCTGCGTGATGGTCGAACAGAAGATCATGCTGATGCCCAAGGACGCCGCGAACGCGGCGCGGGCCGAGGCACAAACAGACGCCGCCAGCGGCAAGCCGCGCGATGGTCAGATGCTCACCATCAAGGTCATGCGCTGCAACCCGCAGGACCCGGCCAGCCAGCCGCATCTGCAGACCTACGAGCTGGAGCAGACGGCGGGAATGACGCTGTTCATCGCGCTCAACGAGATCCGCGAGAAGCTCGACCCGTCGCTGCAGTTCGACTTCGTGTGCCGCGCCGGCATCTGCGGCTCGTGCGCGATGGTCATCAACGGCCGCCCCACGCTGGCCTGCCGCACGCTCACGCGCGATGTGGGCCCCGAGATCGTCCTGGCGCCGCTGCCGGTGTTCGAGCTGATCGGCGACCTGTCGGTCAACACCGGCAAGTGGATGCGCGCGATGAGCGAGCGCATCGAAGGCTGGGTGCACATGAAGCAGGAGGAGATCGATCTGACGCGCATCGAAGAGCGCATGGATCCGGATCTCGCGGAGAAGATCTACGAGCTCGACCGCTGCATAGAGTGCGGCTGCTGCGTCTCGGCCTGCGGCACGGCGCAGATGCGCGCCGACTTCATCGGCGCCGTGGCCATCAACAAGATCGCACGCTTCCGGCTCGATCCACGCGACACGCGCAGCGACGCTGATTTCTACGAGGTGCTGGGCACCGACGACGGCGTGTTTGGTTGCATGTCGCTTCTGGGCTGCCACGACGTCTGCCCCAAGGACCTGCCGCTGCAGACGCAGATCGCCTTTATGCGCCGCAAGATGGTGGCCGAAGGCCTGAAGTAGGCCGCCGGCGCCCCAGCGCGGCGCACCGCGCGGGCGCCCTTCGCCGGACGGGGGCAAAGCCAGGTCCTCACGTCTGGCACGTCTGGCACGTCTGACCGGCCACGCGCCGCAGCCCGCGCGCACACGCGCACACGGGCACACGCGCCGTCGTCGTGCACGACGACGGTCAAGCCGGCAGGTAAAGCCGCCCACCATGCCGGCATCCGCCCTACGGATCGCGCAAGTCCGGCGCATGCACCGAGCGCATCCACCACCGGCCGCGCGGCACCCCGCCGACCAGCCGACGTTGCGCTCGAGCCGCGCCGCGCGCTTCGCTCGAACATTTGACGCACCCCAAGACACGTGTCGGTAAACGACCGGTCCGGCGCGATTGTCGTGATTCGCGAAGCGGTCTGAGCGGCCGGTGCGTACCGTTGTTCACGTCCGATAACCCCTGACCGACGCGGTCAGGTCCGCGGTGCACTGACGCGCGCTTCCGTCGCGCTCGACAAAGGACGACATCGAGAGTGCATCTTGACGCGGTCGCGGTTGCGCGAAGTCGACAACCGAACCTCTCCTTGCACCCTGCCTCAACCGAGAAAGGCAGACACACCATGACAACCGAAGGCTCAACGGGCACACGCCTGGACCACTTCTTCTCAGCATCCGCGGCCCGGCTGGATCGATGGCGCGACTTGAATGCGAAGACGCAAGCTTGGGCGGCCGAGGCACACGGCGGCAAGCTGCGCGAAGGGCGCGCCGTCGTGGAAGCCGCGCTAAGGGAGTTGTCTGCGCTCGAGGAACTATTCGCCTACCCGGGGCAGCGGCTGATGAAGTCGCTGGCCGAACGGATCGGCAGCGATGACGCGCTGGGCGTCGGCCGGATGGTTCGGCGGATGAGCGGCGCGCTGCTGTCAGGCAGCTATCGCTACGACAGCGGCGAATGGGAGCCAGCGGACGATGCAACCGACGGCACGCCGGAGCGGCTGTCGCCCGTGTTCGGCGGCGGCAGCGCTCACCGGCCTTACTTCGAGACGCTGTTCGTGACCCCAACCCCAGCCGCCAGCCGTGTGAAGGTGGCCAACGACATCCGCCGCCTGCGGCGCACCGATGACGCGATGATCTACGAGCCCGTGCTCGTGGGCAGCGTGGAAGATGCGTTGCTGGCAACCATCATGAACGGCAAGATCGAGGCGGTCGTCATATTCGACGGGGTCCCGGTTCCCTCGCAGCACGACGTCCCCCTGCTGCGCGATCTGCTCGCCACGCAGCATCACCTGGACACGGCGAGCTTGGTGCCGCGCGAGATCGGCGTGACGCTGGCGCGGCTCATCAAGCGCATTCGCCCCGAGCTCGACATCTATCTGCTGACCGACCGCAACGTCGAGAAACTGGCCGGTGACCCGGCGGCCTCGATGATCCGGCGCGTGTTCTACGAGGTCGAGGAGCTGATGGAGGTGCACCTGAACGTCCTCGAAGGTGTCGCCGACCGCTTCGCCACGCCGTTTTTCGACAACCTCAAGCGCTACGCCGCGCGGCCGATCGCCACGTTCCACGCGCTGCCCATCGCACGCGGCAAGTCGATCATGAAGTCGAACTGGATCCGCGACATGGGCGAGTTCTACGGACAGAACCTGTTCCTCGCGGAATCGTCGGCCACCACCGGCGGCCTGGACAGCATGCTCGAGCCGACCGGCAACATCAAGGTGGCCCAGGAGAAGTTCGCCCGGGCCGTGGGCGCTGACCACGTGTTCTTCGTCACCAACGGCACGTCCACGTCCAACAAGATGGTCTACCAGGCGGTGTGCGCGCCGGGGGACATCGTGATCGCCGACCGCAACTGCCACAAGTCGCACCACTATGGCATGGTGCTGTCGGGCGCCCAGCCGCTGTACGTCGAAGCCTTTCCAATGACGGCGTACTCGATGTACGGCGCGGTCCCGCTGCGCACGATCAAGCAGGCAATGCTGAACCTGAAGGCCGAGGGCAGGCTCGATCGCCTGAAAATGGTGACGCTGACGAACTGCACCTTCGACGGGCACGTCTACAACACCCGCCGCGTCATGGAGGAGTGTCTGGCGATCAAGCCGGACCTGCTCTTCCTCTGGGACGAGGCCTGGTTCGGCTTCGCACGCTGGTCGCCGTTCCTGCGTCCGCGCACCGGCCTGGGCGCGGCCGCAGCGCTCGAAGAGTGGCGCGCGACCCCCGCGGCGCTGGCCGCATGGCAGGCGCAGGCGGCCGAACTCGGTGAGGACTTCGACCCGAAGGATCCGCGCTTGCTCGACCGGCACCTTCTGCCGGACCCGCGCAAGATGCGCATCCGCGTGTACGAGACCGATTCCGTACACAAGTCGATGTCGGCCTTGCGCCAAGGCTCGATCGTCGCCGTGCGGGACGAGGATTACAACCACCACGCATCGGCGTTCCGCGAGGCGGTGTTCATCCATGCCTCGACCTCGCCGAACCAGCAGATCATCGCCTCGCTGGATCTGGCCCGCCGGCAGATGGAGCTTGAAGGCTACGAACTCGTGATGCGCGCGTTCGAGATCGCATTGGCGATCCGCCGGTCGATCGCGGAGCACCCCATCATCTCGAAGTACTTTCGCGTGCTCGGCGCCGATGCCATGGTGCCCGCGGAGTACCGCGCCTCGGGGTTCAAGGACTTCCTCACCCCGGGCGCCACATGGATGACGGCGCTCAAGTCGGTGCGGGAGGACGAATTCTTCCTCGATCCCACGCGCATGACGTTGGTGTGCGGCACCGCCGGGTACGACGGCACGGCGTTCAAGGGCCTGCTGGCGTCCAAGTACAACATCCAGATGAACAAGACCTCGCGCAACAGCGTGCTGCTTCAAAGCAACATCAACAACACGCGCAGCGACGTCGCGCTGCTGATCAAGGTTCTGCTCGAGATCTCGACGGACATCGAGGCTCAGCTTGCCGAGGGAGGCGAGAACGCGCGGGCGGCGTTCGCGGCACGGGTGAAGAACCTGATGGAGGACGTGCCCGATCTGCCGAATTTCAGCCGCTTCCACGACGGTTACCGCGAGGACCCGGCGAGCATCACGCTCGAGGGCGACATGCGCGGCGCGTTCTTCGCCGCCTATGAAGAGGACGACTGCGAGTACGTGCCGCTGATGAGCCCGCAGATCGACGAACGCCTGAAGAGCGGGCCGGAGCTGGTGTCGGCCAACTTCGTCATTCCATACCCGCCCGGCTTCCCGATCATGGTGCCCGGGCAGGTGATCGCGGCGGACACGATCGGCTTCATGCGCAAGCTCGATGTCAAGGAGATCCACGGCTACAACAACGCGCGCGGCCTCAAGCTGATCAAGCCTGCGGCCATCGGTAAGGCGCGGGCGGGCAGCAGGCCGGCCGCGGCCGCAGGCAAGGAAGCGGCACGCAAGAAGTAGGCGACGAGCGAGCAAGCGAGGACCGCAGCCGTGCGCTGAGCGCCTGCGAGCCAACAGGAGAACGTGATGATTGACTGGATCATTGAGGTACTCAAGGCGAACACCCACTTGGTGATCTTCCTGACTCTTGCCATCGGCTACTGGGCAGGAAAGTTCAAGATCGGCAAGTTCGCGCTCGGCTCGGTGACCGGGACGCTGCTGGCCGGTGTGCTCATCGGCCAGTTGGGCTTCGACATCTCGCCGCAGGTGAAGACGATGTTCTTCACCATGTTCCTGTTCGCCGTCGGCTACAGCGTCGGCCCGCAGTTCGTCCAGGGTGTCGCACGAGATGGGCTGCCCCAGGCCATTTTCGGCGTGGTCGTCTCGGTGCTGTGTCTCGTCTGCGTCTACGTGGGCGCCAAGATGGCCGGCTTCGACGTGGGCCTCGCGGCCGGCCTGCTGGCTGGTTCGCAGACCATTTCGGCGTCGATCGGTCTGGCCACCAGCGCGATCAACTCCAGCGGCGTGGACAACGCCGAGTTCCTGCTCAACCAGATACCGGTGGCCTATGCCATCACGTATCTGTTCGGCACGGTCGGCACCGGCGTGATCCTGTCGGTCCTGGGTCCGAAGCTCCTGAATGCCGACATCGCCGAGGAGTGCAGGAAGTACGAAGCCCAGATGTCCAAGGGCGCGCCCGCCGGCGGCATGAACACGGCGTGGCAGCAACTGCAGATGCGCGCTTACCGCGTCAAGGAGGGCGGTCGCGCCGACGGCAAGACGGTGGCGCAACTGGAAGGCGAGCAGACCGAGTCGAGGTTGTTCGTCGAGCGCCTGCGCCGCGACGGCAAGATCATCGACTTCGACGGCCAGACCGTGATCAAGGCCGGCGATATCGGCGTGATCTCAGGCAAGACCGAGGCGCTTGTGAGCCTCGGCAATGCGGCCGAGGAAGTGGCTGACCCCGAGTTGCTCGACATTCCGGTCGAATCGGTGGACCTGGTGCTGACCAGCAAGGCCGCCAACGGCAAGACGCTGATCGAGTTGGCCAACTCCGACTTTGCGCGCGGCGTGTTCCTGCGCAAGATCACCCGCGGGGCGACCAGCATCGACGTTCCGATCTTTGCGCAGACCAAGCTCAACCGCGGCGACATCCTCAAGATCTCCGGCCGCAAGACCCACGTGGAGCGCGTCGAGAAGGCCCTCGGCTACGTCGATCGCTCGTCCAGCGCCACCGACATGATCTGGGTTGGCCTGTTCATCCTGGTGTTCGGCCTGATCGGCGCCTTGACGGTCAAGGTTGGTGGCGTGCCGATCACGCTGTCGGTGTCCGGTGGCGTGCTGATCGGTGGCCTGATCCTGGGCTGGGCGCGCAGCGTGCGTCCGACCTTCGGGCGCCTGCCCGAGCCGACGCAGTGGTTCATGAACTCGGTCGGCCTGAACGTGTTCATCGCGATCGTCGGCATCACCTCGGGACCCGGATTCATCGCCGGCCTCAAGGCCAACGGCGTGCCGCTGCTTCTGGTGGGCATTTTTGCCACCGCGGTGCCGATGCTGCTTGCGCCGCTCATTGGCAAGTACATCTTCAAGTTCCATCCGGGCATCAACCTCGGCGCCTGCGGCGGGGGTCGCACGAGTACGGCATCGGTGGCCATGGTCGGCGACGTCGCCAAGAGCAATGTCCCGATGCTGGGCTACACCGTGCCCTATGCGGTCAGCAACACGCTGCTGACACTGTGGGGTCTGGTCCTGGTGCTGATTTATTGAGTTGCGGCAGGCGGCGCCGGGGTGATCGTCGCAGTCAGCGCCTTTCACGGCAGCCGGAAACCGATGCGGCTCGAGCGAGGACAGCATGTCGCGATCAAGGGCGGCGATGCCGCCTGCCGCACCGCGCGGCCATCCATCGGGTGGCCGTGGTGGCGCCCAGCCTTGCTCGCGATGTCGCTTGTCCTTGCCATTGGTGCGACAGCCTGCGGTCCGGCCAAGGAGCCGCTGGCGCCGCTGGCGGCCAGCGGCGAGCGGCGCGAGTTCACCGGGTCATGGAATGCGGCCGGCAGCCGCAAGACGATTGCGCTGGGCGTTGACCGGCGCGGCTCGATCGTGCACCTGCGGGGTCCGTTGATGCTCGCCGGCGCGGGCCGGCCCGGCCTTGGTTTCAACGCCGAGCTGATCGCCCTGGTGGATAGCGCCACGGGTCTCGTCGGGCGCGCGGTGTGGACCGACGAGCGCGGCGACCAGGTCTTCAGCGAGGTGAAGGGCGAGGGGACGGCGGCACAGAACCGCATCACCGGCACCATTTTGGGTGGCAGCGGTCGCTATGCCGGCGCCACCGGCGCCTATGAGTTCTCCTGGCGCTACGTGATCGAGGCCGAGGATGCCTCGATCCAGGGCAGCTCGGTCGGGCTCGAGGGCCATGTCGTTCCCGGAGCGGCAGGGCAAGGACGGCCGCCATCATGAGCCTCGCCAAGATGAGCCCCGCCCTGCTGGCCAAGCGCGTGGCACCGTTTGCCATCGCAATCGGCATCTGGTTGTCCCCGGTGCCGGCCGGCCTGACGGCACCCGCGTGGCATCTGTTCGCGGTCTTCGTCGCCGCCATCGCCTGCGTGCTGCTCAATGCCTTCCCACTGTTGACTGCCGCGATGATCGCGGCGGCCACAGTCGTGCTGACCGGCACGATCACCCCGGCGCAGGCCTTCTCGGGTTTCGCCAACTCGAGCGTGCTGCTGGTGGTGGTCGCCTTCGTGGTGGCGCAGGCCGTCGTCAAGTCCGGGCTCGGCCGGCGCATCAGCCTGCTGATGGTGAGCCGCTTCGGTGGTTCGCCGCTCGGGCTGGCCTACAGCATCGTGCTGACCGATGCGGTCATCGCGCCGGCATTCCCCAGCAACACGGCGCGTGGCGGGGTGCTGTTTCCGATCGTGCTGTCGGTGGCCAAGGGGACCGGCTCCGAGCCCGATGACCCTGCGGGCCGGCGGCTGGGCGGCTACCTGATGTTCTGCGGCATGGCGAGCCTGGCGCTGTCCTCGGCGCTGTGGCTGACGGCCACTTCGTGCAATCCGATAGGCGTGCAGATCGCGCAGAAGGCCGGGGTGGAGATCAGCTTCATGACATGGCTGGCGGCCTCCTCGGTGCCCACGCTCACGGCCATCGTGATGCTGCCGGTGCTGGTCGCGCGGATCTTCCCGCCGGGTGTCGGCGCGACACCGGATGCACCGCCGGCGGCGCGGCGCGATCTGGCCAGCATGGGAGCGATGTCGCGCGACGAGTGGCTGACCGCGATCATCTTCGTGTTCATGGTCGGCGGCTGGGTGTTTGGCAGCGCACTGAACCTGAACGGCACCGCGGTCGCATTTTTGGGCTTTGGCGCACTGCTGCTCACCGGCGTGCTCACGCTGGACGACATGTCCAAGCAGGGCGACACGCTGACGACCTTCCTCTGGCTCGCGGTGCTGTTCGCGCTGAGCGCGCAACTGAACGAGCTGGGCTTCATGGGCTACGTGGGCGGGCGCCTGTCGGCCCGCCTCGAGGGCCTGAGCTGGCCGGTGCTGTACGTCACGCTGATCGCGCTGTACGTCGGCCTGCACTACTTCTTCGTGAGCCAGACCTCGCAGATGCTGGCGCTGCTGGCCGTGTTCCTCGATGTCGGCATCCGTGGCGGCGTGCCCGCGCCGCTGATGGCGCCGGGGCTGCTGTTCGCCAGCAGCTACTTCTCGGTGATCACGCCACAGGGCGGCAGCCAGAACATCATCTTCGTGGCCAGCGGCTACCTCAAGCAGGGCGAGCTGTACAAGCTGGGCTTGATCACCACGATCGCGTTCATGGCGGTGTACCTGCTGATCGGCACGCCGTGGATCATGCTCGTCATGGGTTGACCCGCGGCCGAGACGGCGGAGCGCAGACTGCGGCAGGGTGCGGGCCGCCTCTTCAGGAGACCTGACCATGGATTGGCTAGCGGCGACGTTTACAAAGTACCCCGAGCTGGCGGTTTTCCTTGCGGTGGGTACGGGCTACTGGGCCGGCGCCTTCAAGTTCCGTGGCATCGGCCTCGGGCCGGTGACTTGCTCGCTGCTGGCGGGCTGCCTGGTCGGCTACTTCTTCAAGGTGCCGGTGTCGGCCACCGCCAAGTCGATCCTGTTCCTGCTGTTCCTGTTCAGCATCGGCTACTCGGTCGGGCCGAAGTTCGTCGCGGCGATGAAGGGCGACGGCCTGCGCTGGGGCCTGCTGTCGATCGCGATGTGCCTGGTGGGGCTGGGGACCGCCTATGCGATGGCGCGCCTGCTGGGCCTCGACCCCGGATTCGCGGCCGGCCTGCTGTCCGGCGCCTTGACCGAGTCGCCCGCGCTGGGCACCGCGATCGAGGCGATTCAGAGCCTCGATCTGCCGCAGGAGGCGCGCGACCGTCTGGCCGCCAATGCCGCGGTCGGCGACGCGGTGTGCTACCTCTTCGGCACGGTCGGCGTGATTGTGTTCTGCAGCGTGATCGCCCCGCGCCTGCTTGGTCTGGATCTGCAGGCCGAGGCGCACAAGGTCGAGCGCGAGATGGGCATCGACCGCAGCAAGCCCGGCGTCTTCTCGGCGTGGCGGCCGTTCGAATTGCGCGCCTATCGACTGGCGGCCGACGGTCGCGCCGTTGGCAAGACCCTGGGCGAGGCCGAGGCGATGGTGCCGGACGCGCGCGTCTTCATCGAGCGGATCCGGCGCGCTGGCCAGTTGGTCGAGCCCAGATTGGACACGCGCCTGCAGGCCGGCGACATCGTCGTGCTGTCGGGGCGGCGTGAGGTGTTGGTGGAGATCATCGGCAAGGCTGGCGCCGACGAGATCGAGGATCGCGAGGCACTGGAGGTGCCCACAGCGTCCTTCGGCGTGTTCGTCACCAGTGGCCGCGTCATCGGCAAGTCCCTGGCGCGGATCGCCAGCGACGCCGAGGCGGTGCGCGGCGTCTTCGTGCGCGGCATCACGCGCGGCGGCGTGTCCATCCCGGTGGCCAGTGGCACCGTCATCGAGCGCGGCGACGTGATCGAGATCACCGGTCCGGAGCCGGCGGTCTTGCGCGTGGCCGACTTGGTCGGCCAGGTCGTGACGCCGAGCGACGCCACGGACTTCGTCGCGCTGGGCCTGGGCATCTGCGCCGGTGTGCTGCTCGGCGCCGCGTTCGTGATTCCCGTCGGCGGTCTGAAGATCTCCATCGGCACCAGCATTGGCACGCTGATGGCCGGCCTGCTGGTCGGCTACCTGCACTCCATCCGGCCACTGTTCGGCCGCATACCCGAGGGCGCGCTGGCGCTGATGAGCTCGCTCGGGCTGGCGAGCTTCGTCGCGATGGTTGGACTCGGTGCCGGTCCGCACTTCGTGCAGGGTCTGCGCGAAGCGGGGCTGGGGCTGTTCTTTGGCGGGATGGTGGTGACGATGATGCCGCTGGTCGCCGGCCTGTACATCGGTCGCTACGTGCTCAAACTCAATCCGCTGCTGCTGCTCGGTGGCCTGGCCGGCGCGCAGACCATGACGGCCGCGCTGGCGGCCGTGCAGGAACGCTCCGGCAGTTCGGTCGCGGTGCTGGGCTACTCGGGCACCGTGGCGATCGGCCATATCCTGCTCACGGCCTGGGGCACGGTGATCGTTAAGCTGCTGAGTTGAGCGGATGAAGCCGCGTCGCGCCTGGTCCGGCCGCGTCGCGCGCGGACAGGCAGCGTGATTGCAACGGAACGGAGTGCCGCATGCCGGCGACGGCGGAGGGCTACACCTTGGCGAGGATCCTGAGCGACTTCCTGTTCGGCTTCGGGACGCTATTCGCCATCATCAACCCCGTCGGCCTGGCCTTCGTCTTCCTCAACCAGACGCTTGGCCTGAGCGAATCGGAACGGCGCGTCGTGGCGCGCCGGGTTGCGCTGTATTCCTTTGGCGTGCTGGTGGTGTCGATGATCGCCGGCGGCCTGATCCTGGGGCTGTTCGGCATCTCGCTGCCGGCGCTGCGCATCGCTGGCGGCCTCGTGGTGGCGATCGCCGGCTGGAACATGCTCAACGAGCCGCCCATCGAGGAGTCGGCCACGGGGCGCTCGTCGGCCGGCATGGAGACGGTCCGGCGCATGATCTTCTTCCCGCTGACCGTGCCCCTGACCACGGGTCCCGGCACCATTGCCGCGGCCATCGCGCTGAGCGCCAACCGCCAGGGCGAGCTGCGCGGATTGCTGTACTCGTCGGCCGCGTCGCTTGCAGTGGCCGCGGCCGTTGCGGTGGCGATCTACGGCGCCTATCGCAACGCAGGCCGCATGGCCCGTCTGGCCGGCCCGGAGGGTACGCGCGTGATCACGCGGCTGTCGGCGTTCCTGCTGCTGTGCGTGGGCGTTCAGATCATGCTGACCGGCGTGATGGATGCCTTGCGGCCGCTCCTCGAGGGGGCGAGGTGAGATGTCGCCGCGTCATCGCGACCCACGTCGAGATTCGTGAATGCTTCAGGTCAAGACGCTTGCAGGTTTGCAGCTCGCCCTCAGGGCGGGAACCGCGTCTGGCCTGTCGGTCGCGCTTGCCGCGCTGCTCGGCCTCGACTATCCGATCTACGCGATGATCGCCGCGGTCATCGTCACCGATTTGTCGCCCGCCGAGTCGCGCAGGCTCGGTGCGCGCCGCCTGGCGGCCACCGTCGTCGGGGCCATCTGCGGCGCAGTGCTGAGCGCGCTGCTGCCGCAGTCGGCGCTCAGCTTGGGGGCGGGAATCCTGGCCGCCATGGCGGCCAGCCTTGCACTGCAATCGAGCGGTGGTGTCGCGCGCGTGGCTGGCTACATCTGCGGCGTGGTCCTGCTCACCCACAGCGGCGACCCTTGGCTATACGCAGCCCTGCGCTTCGCCGAGACGGCCCTCGGGATCTGCGTGGCGTGGCTCGTCAGTCATGTCCCCAAGCTGATCGAGCTCAAGGCGGCCGATGATGCCAACACTTGAGCGGACGCACCGCGTCGCGGCCGCGCTTGAATATGACGCGCGTGGCCCGCTGAACTGCGCGGGGGACGATGCGTCCTCGAACTCGAAAGTGCGCTTGACGGTGTCGTCGGCCCCATTGCCCGAGTCAGAGCGCAGGAGCCTCGCATCGTGAACCAGTATCTGCTGAACAACCTGCTGCTCGGTCTGCCGACCATGGCTGTGTGTCTGGTCGTGCAGGCGTTGCTGGTCAGCAGCGCCATCGGCTACTACCGGCGGCGCGCGGCGACGCTCACCGTGCGCACGTTTCGCGGCACGACCAGCCTGCTCATCGGCGTGCTGCTGCTGCTGGTGCTCGGCAACCTCGCGCAGATCGGCGTGTGGGCGCTGCTGTTCCGGCTGCTCGGCGAGTTCGAGCAGTTCGGCGACGCGTTCTATCACTCAAGCGTCAACTTCGCGACGCTCGGCTATGGCGATGTGGTGATGTCGGCGCGCCATCGACTGCTCGGGCCGCTGGAGGCGATCAACGGCGCGCTGATGATCGGTGCTTCGACCGCCATTCTGATGGTCGCCTACCAGGACGCCTTGCAGAAATCCGCCGGCGCCCCGCGGCCCTGACCGGCAGCGGGCTGCGCGCGGCGGGCCGATCCCCCTTTAACGAACAGGCCAGCCATGCACATCCTGCTGAAAGAGATCCGCCACCAGCCCGTGTTGTGGTTGCTGGCCTTCGTGCCGCTGGTGTTCGTCGTCGAGTGGATGCGCCCCGCTGCGTACACGCTGCTGTTCGGGCTGTCGCTGCTGGCGATCGTGCCGCTGACCACGCTGCTCAGCCATGCCACCTAGTCGGTCGCCGCCAAGACGGGCGACGCGGTCGGTGGCCTGCTCAACGCCACGCTGGGCAACCTCACCGAACTGGTGATGGCGCTCACCGCGCTCGCGGCATGGCAGTACACGCTGGTCAAGGCATCGATCGCCGGCGCCAGCGTGACCAATCCGCTGTTCAAGCTGGGCGCGTCGTTCCTGCTGGGCGGGATGAAGTACCACACCCGGGAGCTCAACAAGGCGGGCGCGCGGATGCAGGCGGCACTGCTGTTTCTGTCCATCGTCGCGCTGCTGGTGCCGTCGGCGCTGGCGAAGGCGGCGGCCAGCCCCCAGGTGATCGGGCAACTGAGCGTCGGCCTGGTGGTGGTGCTGATCGCGGCCTATGCGCTGGGACTTGTGTTCTCGCCGAAGACGCGCCATGCCGAGTTCGCCAGCGCGAGCATGGGCAAGGAAGGTGGCGACGCGCCGTGGCTGATCGGGATAGCGCTTGCGACGCTGGCGGCGGCAACCGTCGTCGCGCTGGTGAGCGAGGTGTTCGTGGCCTCGGTGCAGGAGGCGGCCGAGGCCTTTGGCATGACGCCGGCCTTCGTCGGCTTCATCGTCGTCGCACTGGTCGGCGCGGCGGCCGAGATGGCCTCGGCGTTCTCGGCGGCGCGCAAGAACCGGCTCGACCTGTCGGTCGGCATCGCGCTGGGCAGCTCGTCACAGATCGCTTTGTTCGTCGCGCCCGTGCTGGTGCTGCTGAGCCATCTGATCGGTCCGACACCGATGGATCTGCTGTTCTGGCCCGGCGCGGTCACGATGATGCTGATCGCCACGCTCACCGCGTCGATGCAGACCACCGGCGGGCGCTCGGCGTGGTTCGTCGGCGTGCTGGCGCTGGCGGTCTATGCGATCTTTGCGATGACGCTGTACCTGTTGCCGCCGGTGGCCGGCTGAGCGCGCGGCCCGTGGTCCAGCGGGGGCCACGGATCGCGCCGCCGCAGTGTGCGGACCAGCCGCTAACTCAGTGCGCAGTCTGCGCGCCGTGGCTGCCCAGGCCGCCGAAGCCCTGCCGGAAGGTTGCGACCAGATACGGCAGCAGCACCGCCAGCACCGCGACGCTCGCGCCCAGACCGGCCGCTCCATGCATGCGTACCGAGGCATAGCCGCTCACGCCGATGACCACCAGCGTGACGATGAACGCGGTCTTGCTCAGCCAACTTGGCACGAAGGCCTTTCGCCAGGCAAAGGCGATCATCGGCAGACACAGCACCAGTCCGATCGCGGCACCGGCCCAGGCGCCGGGCGTCATCGCGCCGAACGGCAGCGGCAGCACGACCAGCGCAATCAACAGCAGGGTGTAGCCCTTCCACGCCAGACCGCGCAGCATGTCCTTGTCCATGGATTCCTCTCATTGACGGCAATCACCGTTGGCAATTCTGACTGCGCCAAGCGCCGTGGGCAGTCGGACTTTCACGCATTGTCGGATTTGCACGCTGCGACCGAGTGCCGCTGAGTGCCGCACGAAAGTGCGCCATGCACCAGCGCGGCGCAGGGTTGGTCGGGCGGGCGCTGCCCGATGTCATGGACCTGTCGATCAAGTGCTCGCGACGCAGCAAAGCTTGCGCAACCGCAATTTTTCGCCAAGGCAGCGGCGTAGCATGAAACCCTTGATCTGAGGAGAGAAACCATGTCAAGCGTCGTTCAAGGCGGGCCAGGCGCTCAAAAGACGCCAAAGGCCGCGACCGAGCGGAGTTTGCCGCCGTCCTGGAAGGCGCTGGCACCGATCGCGGTTGCACTCGTGATCGCGCTCGTTCCCGCGCCCGAGGGTCTGCCGCAGCACGCCTGGTACTTCTTTGCCATTTTTGCCGGCGTCATCGTCGGCCTGATGCTCGAGCCCTTGCCGGGCGCGGCGATCGGGCTGATTGGCGTTGCCGTGGTCACGGTGCTCGCACCATATGTGCTGTTCTCGCCGGCCGATCTGGCCAAGGCCGGCTTCAAGCCGGCCAATGCGTCGCTGACCTGGGCGCTGTCCGGCTTTTCGAACACGACCGTGTGGCTCATTTTTGCCGCATTCATGTTCGCGCTCGGTTACGAGAAGACCGGCCTGGGCCGGCGCATCGCGCTGTGGCTGGTCAAGACCATGGGCCGCAAGACGCTCACGCTCGGCTACGCGGTCACCATCGCCGATGTGCTGCTCGCGCCCTTCACGCCGAGCAACACTGCGCGCAGCGGCGGCACCGTGTATCCGGTGATCCGCAACCTGCCCGCGCTGTACGACAGCAAGCCCAACGATCCGTCGTCGCGCAGGATCGGCGGCTACCTGATGTGGGTAGCCATTGCCGCCACCTGCATCACCTCGTCGATGTTCCTCACCGGCCTGGCGCCCAACCTGCTGGCCATTGAGATCATCAACAAGACAGCCAAGGTGTCGTTCACGTGGATGGACTGGTTTGTCGCGTTCGCGCCGGTTGGCATCGTGCTGCTGCTGACTCTGCCGCTGCTTGCCTATGTGCTGTACAAGCCCGAAATCAAGGGCGGCAACGAGGTGCCGGACTGGGCGCAGGGCGAGTTGGCCCAAATGGGCGGGCTCACCGCCAAGGAGGTCGGCCTGGCGGCGCTGGTGATCCTGGCTCTGGCGCTGTGGATCTTCGGCGGCGACGTCATCAACGCGACGACGGTCGCAATCGGCGTGATCGCGCTGATGGTGATCGGCAGGGTGGTGAGTTGGGACGACATCCTGTCCAACAAGCCCGCATGGAACACGCTGGTGTGGTTTGCCACGCTGGTCGCGCTGGCCGACGGCCTGAACCGTGTGGGCTTCGTCAAATGGTTTGCCGACACCATCGGCGCGCAGATGACCGGCTTCTCGCCGACCATGGCCATGCTGCTCCTGGCCGCGGTGTTCTTCTTCACCCACTATCTCTTTGCCAGCGTCACGGCGCACGTGACCGCCATGCTGCCGGTCATGCTCGCCGTGGGCATGGGCATCCCGGGGATGGACATCCGCACGTTTGCGATGCTGCTCGCGCTCACGCTTGGCATCATGGGCATCCTGACGCCGTACGCCACGGGCCCCAGCCCGGTGTACTACGGCTCCGGCTACATCCCGGCCAAGGATTACTGGCGCCTAGGCGCGATCTTCGGCGTGATCTTCTTCACGGTGTTCATCGTGATCGCGATGTTCTGGATCTTGTAGCAAGCAAGTTTCGCCACAAACGCCAACGGGCCGCGCGAGCGGCCCGTTTTCTTTCTGTCGCCCGCCTCAAGCGGCACAATCGGCTACCGTCGCCACCGCGCCGCCTGCCCGATGCCCCTCTCCTGGAACGAGATCCGAGACCGCGCCACCGCGTTTGCGCGCGACTGGAAGCATGCCGAGAACGAGGACGCCGACGCAAGAAGCTTCTGGGACGCGTTCTTCGACGTGTTCGGCGTGCCGCGGCGGCGCGTGGCGAGCTTCGAACGCCGCGTGAAGAAGGTCGACGGCAAGGACGGCTACATCGATCTCTTGTGGAAAGGCATCTTGCTCGTCGAGCACAAGAGCCGGGGCAAGGATCTCGATGCGGCTCACAAGCAGGCTCTCGGCTACTTCGAGGGTCTGCGCGACCGCGATCTTCCGCGCTATGTGCTGGTCAGCGACTTTGCCCGCTTTCGCCTGTTCGATCTCGAACTCGCCACGCAGATCGAGTTCGGCCTGGGCGAACTGCCCCGGCGCATCAAGCACTTTGCCTTCATCGCCGGCTACACGCCGCAGGTCATCCGCGAACAAGACCCGGTCAACGTCAAGGCGGCCGAGACGATGGGCCGGTTGCACGACGCGCTCAAGGCGTCCGGGCCATGCCCTCGAAGTGCTGCTGGTGCGGCTGCTGTTCTGCCTGTTTGCCGACGACACCGGCATTTTCGAGTTACAGAGTTTTCGCGACCTGATCGAGCAGCGCACCGGCTAAGACGGGGCCGATCTCGGCTCGCGGCTGGCCGAGTTGTTCCAGGTGCTCAACACCGAGTCCGCGCGGCGGCAGAGGAACCTCGATCCGCAACTGGCCGCCTTTCCCTACGTCAACGGCCAGGTCTTCGCCGAGCCGCTGCCGATCGCGCAGTTCGACAGCGCCATGCGGCAGGCGCTGCTCGATTGCTGCGCGCTCAACTGGGCCGCCATCAGCCCCGCCATTTTCGGGGCCATGTTCCAGTCGGTGATGGACGCCAAGGCGCGGCGCAACCTCGGCGCGCATTACACGAGCGAGGCCAACATCCTCAAGCTCATCAAGCCGCTGTTCCTCGATGAACTGCGCGCGGAGTTCGTGCGTGTGAAGGGCAACAAGACGCGCCTGCTGGAGTTTCACAAGAGGCTGCGCCAGCTCACCTTTCTCGATCCGGCTTGCGGCTGCGGCAACTTTCTCGTCATCACCTACCGTGAGCTGCGGCTGCTTGAACTCGATGTGCTGCGCGCCGCCCACACCAGCGGGCAGCGGGTGCTCGACATCCACCGGATGATCGAACTGAACGTCGATCAGTTCTACGGCATCGAGATCGAGGAGTTTCCGGCGCAGATCGCGCAGGTGGCCCTTTGGCTGACCGACCACCAGATGAACCAGAAGGTGGCCGAGGAGTTCGGCATGTACTTCGCGCGGATTCCGCTGGTGACTACACCGCATATCCACTGCGCCAATGCGCTGACGATGGACCGGAACGATGTGCTGCCTGCGGAGCAGTGCAGCTACGTCCTGGGCAATCCACCTTTCGTTGGCAAGCACTATCAGAATGGCAAGCATAAAACCGAGCTTCTGCGCGTCTTCTCTCGACTGCGCTCGGCTTCGGACCTGGACTTCGTTGCTGCTTGGTACGGCAAGGCGGCGCCTTATTCTATTTCTAATTCAAAAGGCTAATATTTAGCCACGGCCAAGAAACGATGGAACGCACCCGAGGAAGATCGCTTTCGAGGTCGCGCAGCTCGCATTCGAGTTGGTTCTCCAGCGCCTCCAGGCTGTCGAAGACGAGTTTGTGGAAGAACTTCTCTCGCAATTCGTCCCAGACATGCTCGACCGGGTTCAGTTCGGGCGCGTACGGCGGCAGGGACAGCAGGCGCAGGTTGGCAGGCAACTTCAGGCCCTGGCCGCGATGCCAGCCGGCGCCGTC
>JADCGX010000205.1 GCA_020248785.1 Burkholderiales bacterium
ACATGCCCGCTGTGACTGCCCAAAGCGCCCCACTCGTCGTTGCAAATGCTCGCCGTAGCCCGAGCTACGGCTGCGCTTTGCGCCTAGATTGGAGCGCTTTGGGCAGCCCCCTCGGGCACGCCGGATTGCCTCTCACCCTCCACCTCGGCGGGTAAGGGCTGCCGACGCGGCGCGCGCCGCGGCCGTCCCGCGCGACAGACCGCGCCACCGATGTGCATGACAGCCGGCGCGTCACACCACGGGAAGACCGATCTACCAGCGAAGCAGCCGCGGTCCTGCCGCCGCCCCCCAGAGGGCGGCGCCGGCGATGCCGAGCGCGTACCAGCTGGCGATGAAAGGGGGCGTCAGCTCGGGGCAATGCGGCGCATAGTCGGAGGCACCGACACCCCCGGCCCACAGGCCCGCGACAGCGCCAGTGAGCATGAGCCGCGTGGGCGCCATGGCGCGCAGAACGGGCAGCACGGCAAGCACGGCCGGCACCGCCAGCAGGTTGATCCGGACGAGGCAGCTGACCCAGGCAGCGCCCATCCACGCGTGCATGCGCTCGGCGGCCGCGGCACCCTGCAGGCAATAAAGGCCAAGCGCCACGACGCCGACAAACGGCAGGACAAGCGTCGCGCCGGCCCAGGCCAGCCGCCGGCCGGGACGCGCCAGCCGCCACAGCGCCAGCGCGGCGGCCCCGGCCACGAGCACGCCAAAACCGAGCTTGACCCCGAACATCGGCAAGGCAAGGTACTCGCCAAGTCTCGGATTCAGGCCCAGCGCAAGCCACATCAGCGCCACCGCCGCGCCCACCGACAGCGCGCCGGCCAGGGCAAAGCGGCGAGCCACGGCGCGCCGATCCACCGGCGCGGCGTCCGCGGCGAGTAGTTTGATCAGTTCGCCTGTCTGCATGCGCAGTCCCTCACACCCGCGGCGAGCGCCTTCAGGCCGCGACGCACGCCTACCTTGACCGCGGCCACCGACATGCGGGCGCGCTGCGCGGCCACTTCGACCAACAGTCCCTCGATCTTCGTCAGCACGATGGGCAGCCGGTGGCGGTCAGCCAGGCACGCCATCCGCTTGGGCCGATCGCGATGCACCATCGCCGCGTCGCAATCGGCCGGCGCGACCAACGTCAGCTCGCCATCGAAGATCGTTGAGGGCGTCTTTGCGACTGCGCCGGCGCAGGACGCCGACCCCTTTTCGCGCGGCATCCCAACCAGCCACGCCGTCACGGGCAGCGCCGCGTCGTCGCCGTGGCTGTCGGCATGCACGGCAAGCAGCGTCTCCTGGATCATGTCGTCCACAGCATCCGCCAACGTCGCCTACCGACACCAGAACGCCGCGCAGTAGGGGCGCGCACAGGTAAGCCGCATAGGCCGTCGCGTCGACACCCAGCGCGCTGGACAGCAGTCCAGACAGCCTGTGCCTGCGCGGAACCACGCGCCTTCCCGATGCGGATTTCGCGGCAGGCGCGCATGCGGTTACAGGCGGATCGCAATCAGCGGGCGGGCACGATTTCGCACTCGGCGTGTAACCAGCGGGCCGCCGGCGGCGAATTCGGCGTGATGACAACTTCGCTCGACCCGGATACGCATGCGCAGAAGTGTCCTGTCCTTCCTATTGGCTGTCGCGCTCGCGCCGGCCTTCGCCCCGGCCGCCAGCGCGGCCGGCAGCATCAACCGTGATCGACGCGGGGTCGCCATCCGCGGCTACGACCCGGTGGCCTACTTCACCGAGAACAAGGCGGTCAAGGGTGACCCGCGCTTCACCGCGACCGTGGCCGGGACCACCTATCACTTCGCCTCGGCGGCTTATCGTGACCGCTTTGTCACCGATCCGGCCCGCTATCAGCCGCGGTACGGCGGCTACTGCGTCTTTGGCGTGGCGCAAGGCGGCAAGTTCGGCATCGACCCGACGGCCTTCAGCATCATCGACGGCAAGCTGTACCTGAATCTCGACCACGACGTGCGGGCGCAGTGGCGCAAGGACGTCCCGGCCTTCATCGAGAGGGCCGACAAGCAATGGCCGACCCTGGCGCGGCAGTCGTGCGCCAGGCCTCGCCTCCCCCGGGCGCGGGTTGCACCTTGCAAGACTCCCCTTGATCAAGGAGATTCCAGTAAATCGTTTGTCGCAACGTCTGGCGTCCACGTTGGCCGCCGCCATTGTCACCACCGCCGCCAGCACCGGTGCCGCACTCGCGCAGTGTGCGGGCAAGTGCAAGCCCAAGTGCGGCGCCGCCGCAAGCGCCAGCAATTGCGGCGCAAGATGCGGTGGCAAGTGTGGTGCGAAGTGCAAGGCCAAGTGCGGCGCCAAGTGCGGCGCCAAGAAGTAGTGGCAGTCATGCGTCGGCGCCTGGCGCGCTGACGCCTCCCGCGGTTGGTTGTTCCGCGGAGCGGCCGTTCCAACCCGCGCCGGCTCCCCGGAACTTTTGCTTGCCGATGCCACGCGCTCCATTGCCCGTCCGCGACCCTGCCCTGCACGCGCCGGGGTTGCCGCGTTCGAGGCAGCCACACGCCGTCATGGCTCGTTGCTGCGCTGCTGGGTCGATGTGCATCGCCCCACCGCCCCGGAGCACTACCCGAACGACGACGTGATCAACCGCGCGAGTGGATCGCAGTAATTCCATCACTGTCATCGGCCCGAGGCCGATGAGCATGGTCATCTGCACCTGTTCGCGCGGGCCGATGCCGCGGGGCGCTGGCGCGGCGCACGGCGTGGCGGCACCCTTACCCATCTGGTCGCGCTGGGTCTGGATGCGCGCGGCCTGCCGTTGAACTTCTTCACGGTCAATCAGTGGGTCACCGACGACCCGTGGTTCGACACGGCGCGCACGCTCGCATTGCTCGGCCGCTTTCACATTGCGCCACGCGGACCCTGGGCCGCCGGCGACCGCTGGCTCAACGCCTTCGTCGCGCTGTATCGGCCCGCGATCGCCCGCGCGCTCGCGCTGCGCGATGCGCGCGTGGCCGCACTGACCGCCCGGCGGCCATGGAGCAAGGTTGCGATCGACCGTCGCGTGGAAGTGCGGAGCAGCGTGCGCGTCGATTGGGCGGCCGACCTACGCTCGCTCGCGCACGCGTGACCCGCCGCGCGAGCGACGAGGGGATGCGCGCCACGCGCGCAGCGGCGCGTTCGGGCTGCGTTTCGGCCGCCTGCTAACGAACGCCGCAGACCGCCGTCTTGCGCTGCTCGGCGTCGAGCTTGTTGACGTAGCGCTGCAGCATCATCCGCGCCTGCGGCGCCGACGCGACGAACTCGCAACCGACGCTGCGCGCGCGACCGTCGCGCCCGGCCGAATCCACGTGTTTGACCGCGAGGCTCACCGTCACCTGACCGATGCCCGGCAGATCGAGGTAGCAGCCTTCGATCGTCTTGCCCGGCGGCAGCGTCAGCTTGTGCGGGTAGGTCAGCAGCGCCAAGCCACCGACGCTGATGTCCAGCAGCGTGAGTTTCTCGTAGGTCCTGGGCTCGCCGTGGCCGCCCTCCGCCGCAGGGTCGTCGCTCTCGGTGCACGGCACCAGGCACAGCGCCGGTCGGCTGATCGGCGTCCTGACACGGAAGAACTCGCGGCGCTGGAGCCGCAACAGCTCGGCCGGCACGCGAACGCGGAAGGCCGGCGCGCCGTCGTGCAGTGTCGCGGCGGCCTTGCGCGCGCGAAACTGCAGCTTGATGTGCTCGATGAAGGCCACGAACACCAGATCTTCGGCCGCCAGCAGGTGCCGCTGCGCACGCTCGTCCGCCGGAACGTCGAAGATCACCTCCTCGAACTCCGGGTTGACGGCCAGCAGCGTCGTCACCGCGAAGCGGGAGTTGCGGTCGTAGTACGCCGTGGTCAGCACCCCGCGCTCGCGGAGCTGGCGGAGCAAGCCGATGATTTCGGCGCGCGCGTACACCGTGAAGAGCTCGAGTTCTGGCGCATCGGGTTCGGGAAAGGGGTTGGTCTGGCCCATGGTTAGTTTTCCACCGGATACACGCGATCCGCAACGCGCATCGCAAGTGCGCGCCGTCGATAAAGATCAGGGCGGCCGCCTTTGGGCATCCGGGCGACGGCCGCCCCCGCAAAGGCAACGCCCGCGCTGCGCTTCACAAGTCGCGCGGCGCCGCCATCGGTCGAGTGGCGGGCAAGTGCGGGCCGATTCATGCGCTCTGCTCCACCGCCTTGTCGAGCCGATACACCCACGCCAGCACCTCGGCCACGGCGATGTACAGGGCGGGCGGGATGTGCTGGTCAAGATCGACCTGCATGAGCAAGCTGACGAGCTCGCGCGAGGCGTGGATCGGCACACCGGCCGCACGGGCGCGTTCGATGATCTCGTCGGCCACCAGGCCACTGCCCTTGGCCGTGACGCGCGGCGCGCGACCGCCCTGCCGTTCGGCCGTGGCATACGCAAGCGCCGCCGCGCGACGCGCGGGCGGCACCGCATCCGGGCCGACCCGGTCGAACGGCGCGCGGTCGGTCGGCATCTGCGCGGCTTGTGCGTTCACGCGGGCGCCTCCAGGCATGGGGCCTGCGCCGCCACCGGCGTCAGGCCGCGCGCGCACAACTGTTCATTCAGCGCGTCCAGGCCCGGCCGCACGCGCTCGGGAGCCATGCTGTGCACCGTCGTGGCCACGGCCTTGCCCACCAGACGTAACTCGATCCGCACCGCACCCAAGTGCGGCAGCTCGAGCGCCAACGTGGCGTTGAACGCGGGCGGCGAATGTGCCGGGGCATCGCGCGGTGGCGGCTCGCGCTCGATCGCGATGCGTAGCGGCTGGCCGGCCCAGGCCGGTCCGCTCAGCGCCACCGCCTGCTGCTCGAGCACCGCCAGCTGCCCTGCCACGCGCTGCGCGCCGGCCTCGGCGACCGCTGCACCGGCGCCGGCCAGGTGCAGTAGTTCAGCGCGCACGTCGTCTGCGCTGCGTGATTGACGCGTCCACTGCGCCAGGTGCGACTCGTAGAACAACCCACTGTGTTCGATTGCCTCCCGCAGCCGCCGGGAAAGCGCGGACGCGGCTACCGCGGGCGCTGCGTCGAGCGCGGCGCTCTCGGCCAGCGGGCGGTCGAAGCCAATCGTGTGCATGGTTTGCGCCCGCGCGGCGACGCCTTCGCGCGGCGCCAGCGCGCGCAGCAGGTCACGGGCGGCGCCAGCAACGACGACCGCCGCCGCACCGGGGTTCGACAACAACTGCGTCGTCGCGGCCTGCGCCGTGACGCCAGTCGCCCAGGCGCGCGCGGCCGTGTCGGCGGCTGGACTCACCGCCCCTGGAGGCGCAGGCGGCAGCGCCGGCGCGGCTGCGGTCAACGCGCCATCGCGCTGTCCCGGCGGTGCGACTTGCGCGAGCAAGGCATCGCGCAAAGCGGGCGAAATCGGCACCTGGCGGGTGCTCACCTCCAGCCGCGCGGACTGTGCATCACCCGGCGCGCCGGCCGGCAGGACCAGTGTGATCGCGCGGACCTCGCCTGCGCTTTGCTGGGCGAGCTCGCGCGCCAGTTGCGCCAGCGCGGGGTCGGCGCCCATCTGCCCTTGCAGCAGCGGCAGCACCAAGCGGGGCGACAGCGCGAAGCGATCGACCGCAGGTTCGGCGCCGGCGCGCGGATCGGCAACACCGGCCGGGCGCGCGACGGTGGCGACGGCGCCAAGCTCCACGGCGCTAACGATCATGTCGACGTCCGGCATCGAACATCTGCTCGAGCTCCAGCAACCACGGCTCGGAGCGCGCGCGCACTTCGGCGTCGTCGGCAAGGATGAAGCGCAGCAATTGCACCCGCCGACGCTGCTCGTCTTCGCTGAGCGACAGCGACTGGGCTGCCGCTTGCAGCTGCGCGATCAACGCGCGGCACTCGCGTTCGATCTCGCCAACGCGAGCCCAATCCTCGGCGCGAGCGGCGGCGAGCATCGCGTGGCTGGCGCGCGCGATCGACTCGTAGTGCGCGATCAGCGATTGGCCCGGCGCTCGAGTCCCGGACAAACGGCCGTCATCAGGCATCGCTTGCTCCGCTCAGGCGGTGGCCAGACGGCGCATGGGCTGCGGGTAGGTGGCGTCGAGGAAGCGGGCCGCCGTGGGCGACGGCACGCCATGCGCGCGCTCGCCGTCGCGCGGCTGGCCGGGGCGGCCGTCGATGGCCGGGGCGGCCGCGGCGGCTGTCGCCACGGTTGCGGCTGTCACCGAGGACGGCGCCGCGTTGGTCTGGGTGACGGCCGGCTTGATCTGCGACCAGCCCTCGCGCAACTCGCCGAGCAAGCGCGCGACCTCGTCGAGCGCGGCGCCGTCGTTGCGCAGGTTCGCCTGCAGCAGCCGCATCATCATGTACTCGTACAGGGAGCTGAGCTGCTGCGCCAACGCACCGCCCGCCGCCTTGTCGAGGCTCGCGCGCAGGCCCTCTTCGACGATGCGCAGGGCCTTGCCGATGGCCGCACCCTTCTGCGCGACACGCCCGCCGGCCAGATGACCATGCGCCTGACGGATCGCCTCGATCGCGCCATCGAACAGCATCAGCACCAGGCCGTGCGGGTCGCGGGACTGCACGCCGCTTTCGACAGCGACCGTGTTGTAGGCACGCACTGCGTTGTTGCTCATCTTCCGCCCATGGGTTGTCTGCCTAGATGACTATCGGTCGCATCGGCGCATCATTGAGCCGGCGCCCGCACGCTGAAGCCGGACAAACCCGTGGCTTATGTCAGGACTGGCCGCGGCTGTCGCTCAGGCCAGCCAGGGCGTTGCCCAGCGCGTTGCTTTGCGTTTGGATGGACGACAGCTGCGCGTCCAGGCGCGAGTACTGGCGCGTGAGCCGCTGCTGGGTCTCGCTGAGCTTGCGGTTCAGACTCACCTCGGCCTTGTTGAACTGGTCGATCTGGCGCTGCAACCCCTGGGTGCGCGCGGTGACGATGCCGGCCGTGCCCACCAGCTGGTCGGCCAGCGCGCTGACTTGCGCCGCGATCCCCTTGGCACCATTGCTGCCCGCCAGCAGCCGGCCGACCTTGTCGACGTCCTGCAACGCGGTATCCAGCGTCGTCGCATCGACATTGAGCGTGCCGTCGCGGTTCACGCGCAGCCCGATTTCGGACAGCCGTTGGTAGTCGCCGCTCGCGGCGGTCACGCTGCCCGAAAGGGTGCGCACCAAGAGGGATTCAAGCTGACGCAGGCTCGACTCACCGTTCAGCGCAGCGGCCTGTCGCGTGGAGGGGTCGAAGCGCGTCACCTCCCCGATCACCTTGCGCAGATCCGTGTAGGCCTTGGCGAAGTTGCTGATCGCGGTGCGCACCGAGTTGGTGTCGCGGATGACGGTCACGTTGCTGATGGCATCGTTGTCAGCCTTCAGCAGGGTGAGGGTCACGCCGGGCAGCGCCTCGGAGACGCGGTTGGTGGTCGCCGTCATGGCCAGCCCGTTGACCGTGAAGCTGGCGTCCTGCGGCGCCAGGGTCTGCGTGAGATTGCGGCCGCTGCCGGCGGCCAAGGTGGGATCGAAAGCCAGTTGCGACAGGCCCGCCGCATTGGTGTCGTTGCCGTCGCCGTCGCCGCTGACGCTGATGCGCAGACCGTTGACCGCCCCGGCGTCCTTCGAGGTGATGGTCAGCCGGTAGCCGCTACCGTCGTTGACGATCGAGGCGGTGACGCCGGCGTTGGCGGCGTTGATCGCATCGCGCACGCCGGCCAGGGTGTTGTTGCTGGAGTCGATGTTGATCGCCACCGCCGCGGCGTCGGACTTGGCCGTGAAGCTGTTGGCGCCGCTGTCGTAGCGGCCCAGTTGCAGCGTCAGCGTGCCGGTGCCGACCTGCGTGGACGTGGCCTCAACGGCAGCCGACGACAACACGCCCGCCTGCGCCAGCGCGCTGACCTTGATGGCGTACTGCCCGGGCAGCGCAGTGCTCACCGCGGCCGCGGCCACACCGCTGCCGCTGACGCTGGCGGCGCGGCCATTGAAGTCGGACAGGTCGTTCAGCGACTGGGAGGCGGCCTGCAGGGCAGTGATGGCGCCCTGCACCCGGCCGAAGGACGTGAGCCGGCTCAGCGCCGTCGCCTCGCGCGCCTGCAACCTCGTGAGCGGCTGCCGCTCCACCTGCATCAACTGCCCGACGATGGATGCGACGTCCAGACTGGAACCGGAAGACACTGGGCTTGTTGCCATGGCTGACACCTATGCGTTTGTTTGCACCAATAGGCCCGCCTTGGTGTCGTCCGCCAAAGCCTTGGCGAGCGCTAGCAGCTCCTTCGAAGGAATCTGACGCACCAGCTGACCCGTCTGTATATCCACCAGCCTATAGATCGCGCGCCCGATCGATTGGTCGAATTCGATCGTCAATTGACTGTTGTTTTCGGCCAGCACGCGCGCCACGGTCTCGGCCGCCTCGGCTGCACGCTCCGCCTCCGTCTGCTCGATGCGACCGGCGGCCGGGGCGCGCTGCGCCGCGACCGGTTCGACCGGCGCAGCCGCCGGGGCGGGCGCCGGACGCGCCGCCGCCTCGCCGCCCGGGGGCGTCGTGTTGGCGCGAATCAGGCCGGGAACCATGAGATCGATCGAGGTCGTTGGAATGCCGCAGGTCGCTATACAGCGTTTAACGGCCACGCCCGGCGAAACTTGAGGCCGTAGCCAGTGCCGACGCGCAGCGCGACCGCGCCGCGATCGGCCATGCCGCGCGACGTGCTCGATCGCACCAATGACAACGGCCCGCCGAAGCGGGCCGTTGCTTTGCGAACGACGCCGGCGCCAGTGGCGCCGGCGGCATCGGGGCGGTTAGCCTCGCAGCAGCGCCAGCACGTTGTTGGGCAACGCGTTGGCCTGCGCCAGCATCGCAGTGCCGGCCTGCTGGAGCACGTTGGCGCGCGTCAGCTTGGCCGTCTCGGACGCGAAGTCCGCGTCCATGATGCGGCTGCGCGAGGAAGCCAGGTTCTCGGACGTGATCTGCAGGTTCGAGATCGTGTTGACGAACCGGTTCTGCACGGCGCCGAGCTGGGCGCGCACCGAGTTGACCGTCTGCAGGGCCGAGTCGATCGTCTGCAGCGCGGCATTGGCGCCGTTGACCGAGCTGATGTCGATGTTCGACACCGTGGCCAGGGAGCCCGCCGCCTGCTGCGCGCCACTCGCGCCGAACAGCGTGCTGCCGGCCGAAGTGTTCACGGTGAAGTTGGCGTTCGAGTTGAAGGTCACCTGACCGCCGACCACCGAGGTGTCGGACGTTGCCGCCGCGCCCAGCGTGGCGCCCGCGCCGGTCGCCGTGAACGACGAGCTGGTGCCTGTGAGCGTGATGGTGCCGCTGGTGCCCGACGAATTCGAGAAGTCGGCGATCTTGATGTCGTAGCCGTCGCGGCTGGTGAGCTGCACGGTACCGCCGGTGGCGGAGGCGGTGATGCCAGTCGTAGCCGACTGCGCGTTGATGGCCTGCGCCACCGACGAGAGATCGCTGGTCGAGCCCACCGACACGCCGATCGACACGGCGTTGCCGTTGCCTTGCAGCGAGAAGGTCAGCGTACCCGCGAGTTGCAGGCCGCCCAGCGTGGCGTAGGTGGAGGCGGTGGCCGACACGCCCGTGGTGCCGGTTTTCGCGTTGACGAGGTCGGCGACCGCCTTGGCGCTGGCGCCCGTACCCACCGACACCGAGGCCGACTGGCCGTTGCCGTTGATCTGTAGCGTCTGCTGCGCCACGCGGTTGGTCACCGTCGAGGCATCGGTGCCGGCGGCCGCGGCTTCCACGCTGGTGCCGGCGGTCGCGGCCGTCGTGTAGCCGTAGTTGCCGATGGCGCCGCCCTGGACGTCGGAGATGCTCAGGTTGATCGTCTGATTGGCGTTGGCGCCAACCTGGAACTGGGCTGAGCCGAGCGTGCCGTCCAGCAGGTTCAGGCCGTTGAACTGCGTGGTCGTGGCCACGCGGTTGATCTCCTGCTGAAGCTGCGACACCTCGGCCTGCAGTGCCCCTCGATCCGAGCTGGAGTTGGTGCTGTTGGCAGACTGCACCGCCAGCTCACGCATGCGCTGCAGCAGGTCGCCCAGGGTGGACAGGCCGCCCTCGGCGGTCTGCGCCAGCGAGATGCCGTCGTTGGCATTGCGGGTGGCTTGGTCGAGGCCGCGGATCTGCGAGGTGAAGCGCTCGGAGATCGCGAGGCCGGCGGCGTCGTCCTTGGCGCTGTTGATGCGCAGGCCCGAGGACAGGCGCTGGATCGCCATCGACTGCAGCGACTGCGAGCTGTTCAGGTTGCGCTGCGCGTTCAGCGAGGCGACGTTGGTATTGATGATCTGAGGCATGAGTGAAGCTCCTTCTTGCAGTTCTCAGGAGACAAGCCTCGTCAGTGGTCGGCTGTCTCAGTTGCAGCGCCGGATCAGTGTCCGGAAAGCGCGACACGAGCCGCGTAGGTGGTTATCGGGCACCGCCTCCGACAACTTTAGGAAGCCGCTCCTGGTCAAGCCGCGGGCAAGCGCCAAGATGATCCCGAAACACCGCCCAGGCGAATTGACCGCCGCGGCGCGCCCTTATCGGCCGTTACGCCCGCCTGCCCGACCCTAAAGTTCCGCCCGTTCCCGCCTGCGAGGTGCGCCCGATGGCCAACTCAGTGCTCAGCGGCCGCCAACGACAGCGCGGCAACGACCTGCACCAGCGTGGCGCCCGCCTTCTGGTCGAAGGCCGGGTGCCCGAAGCCCTTGATCTGTTGAGAAAGGCGACGCAGGCGGCTCCGCGGCACGCGCTGGCCTGGCACGACCTGGGCGAGGCGCTGCGCCTGTCCGACCGCGTCGACGAAGCCAAGCAGGCTGTCGCGCGCGCCATCGAGCTCGCCCCGCGCTCGCTCCTATCGGCCCGCCTGTTCGCGCAGTTGCTGATACAGCAGGGCCGCTATCGCGAAGCGGCCAAGCTGCTACACCCAGCCGCCGTCATGCTTCCCGAGGAGGACGAGCTGGCGATGGAAGCGGCCAACGCGTTGCTGCAGGACGAGCGCGCCGATCTGGCGCTCAAGCTGTACCTGCGGGCAGCGACGCGCACGCCGCAGGATGCGCGCGTGCACCTGGGCATGGCGCTGGCCTTCACGCGCATGAGCCAGCCCGCCCACGCCGCCGAGTGCAGCCATACCGCCGAACTGCTCGACCCCGACTGCGCGCAGATCCTCAGCATCGCCGCGTACCAGAGCCTGCACGCCGTGCGCTGGGACGGCCTTGAGGCGCGCGTCGCGCGCCTGGAGCGCTTGATCGGCGCGGGCCGGCCGGCCATGCCCTTCGAAACACTCACGCTGCCGGGCATTTCTGCGGCGGCCATGCGGCGCGCGGCCACGGCCTATGGCATCGAGCGGGCGAAGGCCGTGCGGCCCCTGCCCGCGCGCGCGGCCCGACCGCTCGATGCCGGCAGCGCGCGCCTGCGGATCGGCTATGTGTCGAACGACTTCTTCGACCATGCGACCGCGCACCTGCTGGTCGAGGTGCTCGAGCGCCACGACCGGCACCGCTTCGAAGTGCACCTGTACTGCTACAGCAAGGACGACGGCACGGCGATCCGCCAGCGGATTCTGGCCGCGGCGGACGTGGTGACCTCCATTGCCGCCCTCGATGACCGCGCGGCCGCCGAGCGCATTGCCGCCGACGAGATCGACATCCTGGTGGATCTGAAGGGCTACACGCTCGGCTGCCGCCCGGCCATCTTCGCGCATCGGCCGGCGCCGGTGCAGGTCAACTACCTCGGCTTTCCGGGCACGCTGGGGGTGCCGTGGATCGACTACATCGTCACCGACCCGATCGTCGCGCCGCCTGGCGCGTGCGTTCATCTTGCCGAGCAACCGGCCTACATGCCGGACGCCTACCAGCCCAACGACCGGCAGCGCGCGCTGCCGCCGCCGCCAGCACGCGCCGACTGCGGCCTGCCCGAGGGCGCGTTCGTGATCTGCTCTTTCAACGCCACCTACAAGATCACGCCGACCGTCTTTGACTTGTGGTGCCGCATCCTGCAACAAGCGCCCAACGCGGTGCTGTGGCTGCTGGAATCGAGCGCCGATGCGGCCACGCGGCTGCGCGCGCAGGCGCAGGCGCGCGGCGTCGATCCGGCCCGTCTGGTGTTCGCGCCGCGCGTGGCCGTGCACCGACACCTCGCGCGGACCCAGCTCGCCGATCTCGTCCTTGACACGCTACCGGTGAACGCCCACACGACGGCCGCCGATGCCCTGTGGGCCGGCGTGCCGGTGCTGACCTGCCCCGGCGATGCCTTCGTCTCGCGCGTGGCCGCCAGCCTCGTCACCGCCGTCGGCCTGCCAGAGCTCGTGATGCCCGACCTGGCCGCCTACGAGCGCAAGGCGGTGCGGCTGGCCACGCAGCCTCGCAGCATGGCGGTACTGCGCAAGCGTCTGGCCGAGCAGCGCCTGCACTGCGCGCTGTTCGACAGCGCGCGCTACACGCAGGCACTGGAGAGCCTGTTCACGCAGATGCACGAGCGCGCCCTCGGCGGCCAGGCCCCGGCGCCGTTGCAGGCGCGGCCATGAGCTTGGCGAGCCTTGCAACGGGAGAGTCCTCGGGCGCGCAGCGCGCCGGTGATCCGGTCAGCACACCAACGCTGAGCATCTGCGTGCCGACCTGGAACCGGGCGCGCTACCTCGATTGTCTGCTCGGCGGCTTGGCGGTCGGGTTGCGCGAGTTTCCATACAGCGTCGAAGTCTTCATCTCCGACAATGGCTCGACCGACGCCACGTCCGAGGTGGTCGAACGCCATCGCGCGGCCCTGCCGATCCGCTACCTGCGGCACGCCGAGAACCGCGGGCCGCAGTTCAACAGCGCCTTCGTTCTGAGCCAGGCGCGCGGGACGTACTACTGCTACGTCGCCGACGACGACCTGCTCGACTGCGCGGCCCTGGCGCGGGCGGTGCGCGCACTCGAGGCCGACCCCGCCGCCGGCGCGCTGCACGCGCCTTGGCGTATGCACGACCTGGTGGAGGACCGGCCGCTGGGCCAGTTCTACAGCCTGCCGCAGGGCCAGCGCATCGAGCGCGGCGACCATGCGGCGCTGCTCGAACTCTTGCTGCGCCACCAGATCTTCCCCGAGATCTTCGTCGCCCGCACTGCGCTGCTGCGCGACATGATGCCGCGGGTCCCCGACGCGGCCTTCTTCGCCTTCGTCCACAGCGCGGAGATGCTCGGACGCGCGGCCGTGCTCCTCTCGACCGAGCCGTTCTATGTCTCGATCACACGCTACTTTGCCGACGACGCACGCGAGCAACTCGGTACCCAGGAGGCCGAGCATGCCTGGGACCGCTATCGCGGCGGCCTTGAGGTCCTGCTGGCGCGCTGCTGCGACCGACTGACCCCCGCCGCACTGGCCCATATGCGGCAGCAGATCGACGCCATGATCGGCGCACGGATGGCCGTGGCCGTGCGCCTGCGCCTGGCCAAGCAGCGCGACGCGATCGAGACCTACTACATCGCGCAGCGCGCCAAGGCTTTGGGTGCGGAGACTGTATTGCCCGCGCCGATGCGAGTGATCGGCTCCATGGCCGCGCTGCAGTTCCTCGCCACCGATGCGCGCTTGCGCGACGGCGGGCGGCAGGTGGGCCTGCTGGGTCCGTTCGCGTCCGAAGCAGTGCAATTTGCACAGGCGCGCGCTGCGCAGCCGCTGCTGGTGCTGTCCACCGACGCACTCGATGACGTTGCCGACGCCGTGCTGCTGGTGCATCACACTGTGACGGTGGACGCCCCCGTCGAGGCAACACTGGCTCGGCATAACGTCACACTGCTGCGCGAAGCCGACCTCACGGCCAAGTTTCCTTGCTGACGATGGGTCGCGACCTGACAGGCTCAACACTCGCACCGGCGCGCATCGTGCATTTGGCGCCCCACGTCGGCGGCGGCGTGGGCACGGCACTGGCGGCACTGGTGCGCGAGGACAAGGCGCATCGACACGATCTCGTCTGCCTGGAAGCGCCGACGCGCACCGGGGCGGTGGATGCGTTCACCGCGGCAGGCGGCGCCGTTCACATCGCCCCGCAGGCGGCCACGCTGGCCGCGGCGCTGGCAAGCGCCGACGCCGTTCAGATCGAGCTTTGGAATCACCCCGCACTGATCGCGGCGCTGCGCTCGCTACCACCCCTGCCCTTGCGTCTGCTGCTGTGGTGCCACACCGCCGGCACGTCCTGGCCATGCTTTCCGCTGCCGCTGCTGCGACTGGCCCAGCGTGTCGTGTTCACCTCGAGCGTGTCGTTGCGGGCCGACGGCATCGATCCTCGGCGCTGCGCTGTCGTGAGCAGCGCCGCGCCGGTGGACCACCTGCCGCTGCCCGTGCCGCGCGCTGCAAACGCACTACCGCGCCTCGGTTGCGTGGGCACTTTGAGCAAGGCCAAGCTGCACCCGGACTTCGTGCCACTGCTCGCGGCCGCGCTGCCGGCCGGCCAGTCGGTCGCCATGATCGGCGACCCCACCGAGGCGCCCGCCTTGCTGGCCGAGTGCGCCGCGCTCGGCCGCCCTGACCTGCTGCACTTTGAGGGCTGGTGCAGCGACATGCCGCGCCGCCTGCGGCAGCTCGACGTGCTGCTGCATCTGCTGCAACCGTCGCACTACGGCACGGGCGAAAACGCGTTGGTCGAGGCCATGGCCATGGGCGTGGTGCCTCTCGTCTGGCGCAACGCGGCCGAGCTGGCGCTGCTGCGCGGCGCCGGGCACGTGGCGGACAGCGCCGTGGTCGACGACCTGGCCAGCCTGCGGGTTGCGCTCGAGCCGCTGCTAAACGATGGTGAGCATCGCGCGCGGCTCTCGGCTGCGGTCTGTCAGCACGCGCGCGCGCAGTTCCGCACGGGGCGCCTGAGCGCGCAGATGTCGGAGGTTTACCGGGCAGCGCTGGCCCAGCCCAAGCGGACGCTGACGCTGGCGGCCGCCTTGGGCACGTGTCCGGCCGATGCCTTTCGCCTGTTCCTGCCTGCCGCGCACGGCTATCGGGACGATGGCACCGTGGCACTGCCGCGCGACCGCGCCGAGGCCGCGCTCATGCGCAGTCCGACCAAGGGCAGCGCATTGCACTTCGCGCGCGTGTTTCCGGACGACTTCTTGCTGGCGGCCTGGGCGCGCGCCCTGAGCGCGGCCGCGTGAGCGCTTCGGCGGCGCGGCCCCTTCGGCCCGGTCTCAATGCGGGCACAGAGCGACCTCGACGCGCGGCTTGGCGCGCCGCACCGCCGCTGCAATCGCGACCTGGTTGACCGCCGCCACAAACACGCCGACGCCTGCCCTGTTCTCGACGACCTCCGGCGACTCGATGACGCGGTCGCCGATGCGCAGGCCGTGCAAGCGCGGGTCCGCATCGCACAGCCGCACGCGCGACGGCAACCCGGCGTGCGACAGCCGCTGCGCCGTGATGCCACAGCCCCAGAGAAACACTTGATCGAAGCGGCTGGCGTCAGCGAAGGCCGTGCACTGCGCGCGCAGCCGCTCGAAGTCGGCCGCCGACCGCCGCAGGTAGTTTCGCAACGCCGGCAGCGGGCCGGCAGCGACCGCGCGGCGGCGGGCGAGCACGCGAATCTCGGGATAGGCCAGGTGCGGGCGCACCTGGCGCGCGCCGCGCTGCATGTGCTCGACCCGCAGCCCGTTGCGCTCGAACAGCGCCAGCAAGGCCGGCGGCGTGAAGTGGTTGATGTGCTCCAGGTCGAGCCAGCCAAACGGGCCGCAGTCATGCTCGCCGTAGGCCTGCGCGTCGGGCACCGCGAAAAGCAGCAGGCCATCCCGGTCGAGCAGTCCGCACAGCCGCTCAAAGTCGCCCTGCACATCGACCACATGCTCGAAGGTGTGCGCCGTGAAAATGGCCTGGTAGGGGCCTTGCGGGTACGGCAGGTGCACGTCAAAGCGATCGACGCGGCCGACGCCGCGCGCCAGGCACAGCTCCGCCAGCAAGCCGTCGCCGCTGCCGTAGTCGAGAACGGTCGCCGGCGTGCCGACCGAGCACAGCGCGTCCAGACAAGCATTGAAGTAGGCGAGGTCCAGCGCGCGCGCGTCGGGCTGGCGGACGCGATGCTTGTTGAACTCGCGGTAATAGCGCGAGTAGTCGTTGGTCGCAGGAACGACATTGTGCAGAAAGCCGCAACTGCCGCAAGCAACCAGATCGACGGCCCCGCTCAGCGGAAATCCTTCAATCGGAGCCGCCGGAAAACTGCCCAGCGCCTCCAGCGTCTCGGCGCCACAAGCTCTACAGCGCATACAGCGTGACTCCCTCTCCGAAAAGCGCGTGCGTGCGCAGCCAGATGTCTTGCAGGCCGAGCTGCGCAAGCCGCTGCGGGATGCGCAACAGCCCGTCGGCGTTGTGCGAACAGTTGACCATCACCAGGGGGCGTCGCTCGCCGATGAAACGGGCCGCGCCCTCGATGGCCTCCAGCTCGGCGCCCTCGATGTGCAGCTTCAACACGGGCCGGCCGAGCGCGGCCGGCATCTCCGCAGGCGCGGGCCACGGCTGCGCGTCGATCGTCGTGCAGGCCACGGCGGTGTTCGCATGCGCCGGCTCGACCAGGCGCGCCGACAAGCCGCCCGTCGAATAAAACGGCCGCTGCCCACAAGCGCCGCCCAAGGCCAGCGGCCGCGGCTCCACGCGGCGGCCGGCCAGCGCCGCCATGGCGCTGCAACTACGCTCGAACGACACCGGGTCCGGCTCGAAGGCGACCAGCGTTGCCTGCGGCGCGACCAGCGCCGCCGCACTGGACAGAAAGCCGCCGTCGTAGGCGCCGCCATCGACCAGCAGCGGCGCGGCCGCGATCAGCTCGCGCGTCAACGCGTTGATGTACTTGTCGCTCTCGGGCTCGATCCGGCGCAATGCGTCGGGCCGCAGGCGGCGCCGGCAGCGCCAATCGACCACGTCGTCCCACACGGCGCGAGACAACTCGTCGGCCAGCAGCACGCGCCCCGCGGCCAGCGCGCGCCGGACCTCGGGGTCCGCGTCGTCGAGCCGCCAGCCGTTGGAAAAGCGCGGCGCGATGGTGCTTTCGAAGAGGTCGTAGACGGTCAGGCCGATCGACGCGCCGCGCTCGGCGAGCTTCTCGGCCACCGCGAACGGATCGAGCTTGAACGCGGACAAGACGACCTGCGACTCGCGCAGGAGGCCCGCGTCGACCTGCGCCAGCCGGCGCACCGGGATGCCGTCCAGCGCGCGCTCGCGGCTGAACTCGTCAATGAGCAGCAGCGGGCGCGGGGTGTCGTCCGGCCACAGCGCGAGCGCCATTGAGGCCAGTTGACCGGCGCCGTAAAGCACCGTCTTGCGGCCCGGGTCGAAACGTCCTGCAATGTGCATCAGCGCACCCGCCGCAGAAAGCCGCCGCGGGCGCAGGTGATTCCGAAGCGGTGATAGTGGCTGTCGTCGATCTCGAACAGCGCGTCGTTGCCGTGCTCCGCGAGAAACGCCTGCACCGCCGTGTAGGGATTGCTGCCACGCCGCCAACGCGGGTGCGTCTGCTGCGGCTCGGGCATGAACTCGATGCCGGTGTCCAGCACGAGCAGATGGTCGCCGGGGCTCAGCAGGGGCGCGTAACAGCGCAGCTCCGCCAGCACATGCTCGTGGGTGTGATCGGAGTCGAGAATGAAGACCTTGCGCGCGTGCCGCGCCGCGATCGCCCGCAGCTGCGCCACCAGTTCAGGGGCGGTCGACGAGCCTTGCAGCAAGCTGACCATGGGCGCGAAGCCACTGCCGCGCAGGTGCTCCTCGACCTCGGCATTGAGCGCTAGATCGATGCCGATCACGCAGCGCGCGCGCGGATCGGCGCCGTCGAACACGGCCCGCGCCGCCAGCAGGGAGGCGCTGAGCATGATCGACCCGCCGCGCGCCACGCCCGTTTCGACGACGAGAGTCGGATTGCTCGTCCACAGCACCTCCTGCAGCGCCAGCACGTCCTGCGGATCCTGAATGATCGGCCGGCCGCCCCAGCGGAACAGGTACTGGTACGAGTACGCGCGCGACGCGTCGTGCCAGCGCTTGGCGGTCTCGAGAAAGCCGTTGTTGCCGTTAGCCGCCACGATGCCCTGCACCTTGGCGGCGAATTGCTGGTCGTTCATGCGGTGGCTCCAAATGCTTTGCGCAGGCGGCCTTCGGCGCCGTCGAGGTTTTCGGTCGCGCAGTAGTCGACCTGGCCGCAGCTCGCGCAGGTGGGGTTGCCGGCCCGGCCGCGCTCAATGTGCGTGCGCCGCAGCTCGGCCAGCGCCGCGCCGTTCCAGATGTCGAGCAGGCGCTCGCGCCGAACGTCGCCAAGAACGAGGTCGCGCCGCCAGTCCACACAACAGGGGCTCACCGTGCCGTCGGAGTTGACCGACAGCGAGTAGAAGGGATAGGCGCAGACGCGCTTGCGCACCAGGGGCCGATGTTGCGCGTCGAGCTCGCGCGACTCGCGGCGAACCAGCCGGTCGATGTTGAAGGTCGGCCAGCTCGGCACGGTGCGCTCGATGAACAGCCGGTCGCAGATGGGGCCGAACAGCTCGCGAAACACGGCGTCCTCGCCCTCGCCCAGGTTCTCCTGCACGGTCTTGACATGAATTTGGCACTGCCCGCGGATCGAGTGCAGGTAGGCGATGTTCTCGACCAGGGCGTCGAAGTCGATGCGGACCTTGGCGAATTCCAGATACTTCTGCGCCGACACCCCCTCGATCGAGATGACGATGCGATCGATGCCAGCATCCATCAGCCGCCGCGCCATGGCGCGGTCGAGCTTTGAGCCGTTGGTCGTCGTTTCGACGCGCTGCACCTGCGGCACCGCCTTGGCCTGCCGCACGAACTCGGCGAAGTGCGGATTCAGCAGGGGCTCGCCGTCCTTGTACAGGCGCAGCACCTTGAGCGGCTGCTCGAACTCGCGGACCCCGTCCAGGATCCGCTGTAACAGCTCCAGCGGCATGAAGTTCTGGCTGCGGCCCGACTGCTTGATCAGATGCGGGTCGCCGGTGGGGCAGAACTGGCAACGGAAGTTGCACAGCGACGTCGGGTCCACCAGCATGGAAATCGGATTGGGCAGGGGCAGCGCCTCGATCAGATCGACCCGCTCGAACGCGTCGGGCAAGGGAGAAAACTGCACCGTGTCTTGTGTTTCGAGCACAGCATTCATCGTTCGCGCTCCTATGCGGCCACCACGGGGATGGTGCGGCGCGCGCCCATGCCCGGCACCGGCTCGTCGCCTTGCAACCGCGCGTAGTCGAGAAAGCGCGGCAGCAGGGCCTCGCGGTGGGCATCGATGTCGTCGGGCAGGCAATGCGACAGCTGGCCGCAGGCGTTGCACACGGGGTTCTTGCGGCGCTTGCCTTCCAGATGCTGCCGGCGCAGTGCATTGAGCGCATCGCTGTGCCAGATCGAATGCAGCGATTGCTGGCGCACGTCGCCCACCACGAGCTTGCGGCCCCAGTCGAGAAAGCAGGAGCTCACCAGGCCGTCGGCGTTGACGGCGATCGAGTAGAAAATGTACGGGCAGGTGTCCGTCGGCTTGATCGGCTGCGAGTACAGGCCCGTGGTGATCTTGACGCCGCTGCGCTCCTCCACGTCGAACTCGGGCCAGCACGGGGCAAAGTTCTCGATCAGGATGCGGTCGCAATGATCGCCAAAGGTGTCGAAGAACTCCTGGCGCTGCGCCTCGTTGATGAGCTCGTTTGGAATCTTGACCACCACTTCGCACGCGCCCTTGTTGGCGTACAGCCACTTCACGTTGGCCACGAAGGCGTCGAAGTCGAGGTCGTGGCCGGTGAACTGCTTGTACTGCTCGCGGTTCATGCCGTCGACCGAGATGTTGATCTTGTCCAGACCCGCCTCGAGCACCGCGGCGAGCCGCTGCGGCGTGATTAGCGAGCCGTTGGTCGTCGTGTCCACGTACGGCACGCGGCCGCTCGCCTTGGCGTAGCGGATCATGGCGGCGAGGTTCTTGTTCAGGAACGGCTCGCCGTCCTTGTACAACCGCAGCACGCGGATCGGCTGCTCGAACTCCGACAGGTCGTCAATGATCTTCTGGAACAGATCCAGCTTCATCACACCCTGGTAGCGGCCGGTCTCGTCGATCAGGTCGCGGTGTCCCGTGGGACAGAAGCTGCAGTTGAAGTTGCACGCGCTCGCGGGGTCGGCGAACAGCACGAACGGGGTTGCCAGCGGGATCACCGTTTCCAGCGCGGCTCGGCCGTCCAGGTTGATACGGGGCTTCAGTTGGGCCTTCATGGCAGGTTCATCTCCGGGCGGCCGCCTGGGCCGCGAAACTGTGAGTCAGGGAGCCCGCGCGTGCGCGCGCACGCCGCCAGGCCGCAAGCAAGGTTGACTCGAGGGGCCCATCCGAGCGCACGCAGCCGCGCGTTGCGGCCCGCGATCCGGCGCGGCTGCGCGGGCAGTGGCTGCACCAGCAGCGGCGCCGGGTCGGCATCGATGAGGCATGCGGCCACGCGCACGATCTCGCGCAACGCGACCGGCGCGCCCGAGCAGACATTGAAAGTGCCTGCGGCGCGACTGCACGCGAGCGCGGCCAGACCAGAGGCGACATCCGCAACGTGCAGGTAGTCGCGCTGCGCCTCGGCTTGCAGCGCGAACGGCGCGCGGCGCCAGGCCAGCGCGTCCATGACGGCGGGGACCAGCCGACGCTCGTCCTCGCCGGCGCCGTACAGGAAGAACAGGCGCGCCCAAGCGAAAGTGGCGCCCGCGCGCGCGCAGTGCATCGCGAGCGCTGCACGGGTTCCATGCTTGGCCCGCTCGTAGGGCCGCGCTAGGCTGCAATCCGGGTCGGCTTCGTCGCATTCACGCTCGTCCCAGATGTATTCCGCGCAGCTTCCGGTGGCCACCACGTGCCGGCCACCGGCAGCCAGATACTGCTCCACCAACGCCACCGACGCCGCCTGCCAGCGCTCGTTGGCCGGGTCGTCGCGGTAGCGGCCGTGCTCGGTGCACCAGGCCAGATGCGCCAGCGTGTCGGCGCCGGCGCGCTCGATAAGGCGGGAGCGCGCCGCCGGCGCCAGGAGATCGCAGCAGATGAACTCGTCGCAAGAGTTGGCGCGCGGCGCGCTGCGCCCGGCACCGATGACCGTGCAGCCGGCGGCGCGCAGCGCCTCGGCAAGGTGCCGGCCGACAAAGCCGGCAGCCCCAGTCAGGAGCACGCGCGTGGCTGTGCCGTTCACGCGCGGGCCTCCGCCGGCACGGCCGCTGGATCGATCACGCGCAGGCGCGGCACCGCCACCACGAGCCGTGCGCCCCAGGCGGCGGCGTGCCGCCAGCGCGCGGTCAGCTCAGCTTCGAGGTTCCAGGGCAAGAGCACGATGTAATCGGGCCGCAGTCGGTCCAGGTGCTCAGGTGCCACGACCGGGATGCGCGAGCCGGGCAGATACCGGCCTTGCTTGTGCGGCGACGCGTCGGCCACGCAGGCCAGCAGATCGGAGCGAACGCCGGCGAAGTTGAGCAGGGTGTTTCCCTTGGCGGCGGCGCCATACGCGGCAACAGTCTTGCCGGCGGCACGGGCTTGCAGCAGAAAGCCGACGAAGGCGTTCTTGACGTCTTCAGCCGCGCGTTGAAAGCCGGTGTAGAACGCGCCGCCGTCCACGCCCAGCGCGCGTTCCTCGGCGCGCAAGCGCTCAAGCGCCGCGCTCGGCGCGCGTTGGGCGGCGGCGTGGGCCACCCACAGGCGCAGCGACCCGCCGTGGGTCGGCAGTTGCTCCACATCCCAGACGGCCAGCCCATGCCGCGCCAGCAGCCGCTCCGCGGCCAGCAGCGAGAAATAGGAAAAGTGCTCGTGGTAGATGGTGTCGAACTGGCGCTCGCGCACCATCGCCACCAGATGCGGGAACTCCAACGTCAGGGCGCCCTGCTCGTGCAGGGCGGCCGCCAGCCCGGCCACGAACGGGTTCGGGTCGGGGACATGCGCAAGCACGTTGTTGGCGGCGATCCAGCGTGCGCGTCCATGGCGGGCCGCCAACCGTTGCGCCAGCGCCAGATCGAAAAACGCGATCTCGGTGGGCACGCCACGCGCACGCGCCACCGCCGCGGTGTTGGCGGTGGGCTCCACGCCGAGGCAGCGCAGGCCGCGCTCGACGACGTATCGCAGCAGGTAGCCGTCGTTGGACGCGACCTCCAGCACGAAGTCGTCACCCCCCAGGCCCAGCCGAGCACAGGCGCGCTCGACCAGCGCGCACGCATGCGCCAGCCAGGCCGACGAGTACGAGGAGAAGTAGGCGTAGTCGTCGTTGAAAATGGCCCGGTGCAGCGCGGCGTCGGCGATCTGATCGACTTGCACGAGGCGGCAGTGGCGGCACACCAGCGTGCGCAGCGGCAACCAGGGTTCGGGCCGCGTGAGGTCTTCATGCCGCAGGAAGCGATTCGACGGCGGCGCGCCGCCGAGGTCGCAAAACACGGCATCAACGGCGGTCTGGCCGCAGGCGCGGCAGCGCAGGGCCTGGTCCGCGCCGACGCCGCCGGCGTGCGTCGTTGCGACGGCAAGGCTACCGGCTCGCCGCGTGGTCGCCACCGAGAGTGTCGTCGCGGTCACGTCGCGACCTCAAGCTGCGTACTCAGGTAGGCGCGCAGCCCGGGCAAGGCGCGGTCGCGCGCCGACAGGCCCGCCAGAGGCAGCGGCCAGTCGATGCCAAGCTCGAGGTCGTCGCAGCTCACGCCGCCCTCGTGCTCCGGGCGGTAGTCGGCCTCGTGCAGGTAGAGCAGCTCGCAGTCGTCCACCAATGTCTGAAAGCCATGCGCGCAGCCGGGCGGGATCAGCAGCCCGGCGCCCTCGGGCGCCAGCTCGATCGCGTGCCACTGCCCGCAGGTGGGTGACGCGGGCCGCAGATCCACCGCGACATCGAACACCCGGCCGCGCAGACAGCGCACGAGCTTGGCCTCGGCATACGGCGCATGCTGCACGTGCAGTCCGCGCACGGTGCCGGCGCGCCGCGTGCGCGACAGGTTGACTTGCCGCCACGGCATCAGCGGGCCGGCGGGCGCGAACTCGCGCACGCCATACAGCCGCGCAAAGCTGCCGCGCTCGTCGCGGTGCGGCTGCGGCGTGACTTGCCAGAGACCGGCGATGGGGGTGGCATCGAACTGCATCGAGGCGGCCTCGTCCGATCAGGCGGCGGCGCGCAGCGGCAGCGCCCACGAGAGGCCCGCCGCCGCGGCGTCGCACACGTACTGGGCGAGCTGCTCGGCGGTGACGACGCGACCGGTCTCATGCAGCGTGCGGTACCAGGCAACGCTGCGCTCGATGGTCTGCGCGGTGCTCCACACCGGCGCCCAGCCGAGTTCGCTCCGGGCAGCCGATGCATCCAGCCGCAGCACGGCGCTCTCGACCATCGGCGCATCGGCCAGCGCACACGCCTGGACGGCCGGCCAACAGGTTTGTGCCTGCGCAACCACCGCGCCCACTGTCCAGTGGTCGTCCGCGGAAGGCCCGAAGTTGTAGGCCAGCCGCGCGGAGGCCGGACCGCGCAGCAGCACTTGGCCCAGGCGCAGGTAGCCGGCAAGCGGCTCGAGCACGTGCTGCCAGGGGCGCACCGCGGCGGGGCGACGCAGGGGTGTGGCCGCGCCGCGCGCGGCCGCGCGCATCAGATCGGGCAGCAGGCGATCGGCCGACCAGTCGCCGCCGCCGATGACGTTGCCCGCGCGCGCGCTTGCCAGTCGCACACGCGAGCCCAGGACGCTGCGCGCATACGAGGCGGCGACGATCTCGGCACACCCCTTCGAGGCGCTGTACGGATCGGCGCCACCGAGAGGATGGTCTTCGTGGCGGGGCACATGCGCGCCCGTGGGCAGCTCGTAGCACTTATCCGAGGTGACATTGACCACGGCGCGCACGCTCGGCGTCGCGCGCACGGCCTCGAGCACATGCACCAGGCCAAGCACGTTGGTCGCGAAGGTGTGGCAGGGCGCGCGGTAGCCCTCGCTGACGAGCGCCTGCGCGGCCAGGTGGAACACGATGTCGGGCTGCACGGCGTCGAGCGCCGCGCGCACGGCGCGCGGGTCGAGAACGTCGACCCAGTGCGACGGCACGTCGAGATCCAGGCTCGCCCAGTGCGACAACGCCGGGGCCGGCAAGGCCAGACCGTGCACCTGCGCACCCAGGGCGCACAGCCAAAGCGCGAGCCAGGAGCCCTTGAATCCGGTGTGCCCGGTCACGAGTACGCGGCGGCCGGCGTAGACGCCGCCGAAGCTGCCGGCCAGCGGCGACTGCTCGGCGGCCGGGGTCAGGTCCAGACGTTCCACGGCGCGCTGCCCGAGTTCCACAGCTCTTCCAGCTTGACCTTGTCGCGCAGCGTGTCCATCGGCTGCCAGAAGCCGCGGTGGCGGAAGGCCGAGAGCTGACCTTCACGCGCGAGCGCTTCGAGCGGGCCCTTTTCCCAGGCGGTCGCGTCGCCGTCGATGGTGTCGATCGCCTCGGGCTCGAGGACGAAGAAGCCGCCATTGACCCAGCCGCCGTCGCCCAACGGCTTTTCGTCAAAGCGCGTGATGCGTTGCGCGTCGATGTCGAGCGCGCCAAACCGGCCTGGCGGCTGTACCGCCGTGACGGTCGCCAGACGGCCCTGCTCCCGATGAAACTGCACCAGCTTGCTCACGTTGACGTTGGCCAGACCATCGCCATAGGTGAAGCAGAAGGCGCCCTCGCTGACGTACTCGCGCACGCGGCGCAGGCGCCCGCCGGTCTGTGTGGCCTCGCCCGTGTCCACCAGGGTCGCGCGCCAGGGCTCGCAATGGCGGTGGCACACCTCCATCCGGTTCTCCGCCAGATCGAAGGTGACGTCCGACATGTGCAGGAAGTAGTTAGCGAAGTACTCCTTGATGACGTAGCCCTTGTAGCCCAGGCAAACGACGAAGTCGTTGATGCCGTGGTGCGAGTACAGCTTCATCAGGTGCCACAGGATCGGCTTGCCGCCGATCTCCACCATGGGCTTGGGCCGCACCGCGGTTTCCTCGCTGATGCGCGTGCCCAGTCCGCCCGCCAGAATGACTGCCTTCATCGTCGACGCATGCGTTGCCGGCGCCCGGATGGCGCCAAGTTGCGACGACTGTATTGAAGGGGCGCCTTGCGCCATCGAACGAATAGCCGTGGCGCGCGGGCCCAATTTGGACCCGCGCCCCGTGCACGCTTCTACGGCATCGCCGCGCCGGACTTGAGCCCGGCGCCACCGGCGCACCCTGCGATTTGGGTGGGGTTCGCGGCGCACTTCTCTGTGCCGCACGGGGTGCCCCCCGGCCCAATCACACGGCGGCGCGCAAATCACGGCCGGTTCGAACGATCGAGGCATCAAGTTGGAGCACTCGCACGCCGATGACCAACGCACAAGCGGTCAGTCCCGCGACCCCGCCCAACCGTGCACCCGTGAAAGTCTTCACCAACACCGCCGCGATCAATGCGCAACGGTCCCTGAACGGGACCGGGGCGCAATTGGCTCGCTCGGTCGAGCGGATGTCCTCCGGGCTGCGCATCAACTCGGCGCGCGACGACGCCGCAGGCCTGGCGATCAGCGAGCGCATGACCTCGCAAATCCGGGGCATGACGCAGGCGGCGCGCAACGCCAACGACGGCGTGTCGCTTCTGCAAACCGCCGACGGCGCGCTGTCCACGCTGGCCGAGAACCTGCAGCGCGTGCGCGAGCTGGCCGTGCAGGCGTCCAACGGCTCGCTTTCCACCAGCGACCGCGCGGCGCTGAACGCCGAGGCGCAGCAGCTGATGCAGGAGGTCGAACGCGTCGGCCGCAGCAGCAGCTTCAATGGCGACTTGATCTTCGACCAGGGCAACGGCTCGATCCGCGGCGACCGCAACAAGGCCGCGGTGATCGACGGCCTGAAGCTGGGCTGGCTGGAAGAAGCCGAGTCGAAGGTCAGCCGGTTCTTCGGGCTGCAGGCCGACGGCGCCGCAATGTCGATCGAGCTCAGCAGCTTCTCCGACGGCGCCGGTAACACGGCCGCGCGGGTGGTGGGCTCGGGCGCCGATGCGCGCGGGCGCATCGGTAACGTCAGGCTGCAGATCGACATGGCGGACTTCACGCCACCCAACCTGCCCAACGGCGGCACGGCGCCCTACTACAACGACCGCATCGTCGCCCACGAGGTCGTGCACGCGGTGCAGTACCGCAGCTTGAACATCGCGTCGATGTCGCTGGGCAATGGCGGGGCCGACACCTGGTTCCTCGAAGGCATGGCCGAGTTCATTCAGGGCGCGGACGAACGCGTGGCTGACGACATCACGACCGCAGGCTCGGCAGCCGCGTTGATTTCCGGGACCAATCTTGGGAGCTGGGGCGGTGGCAGCGCCGACTACTCGGTGGCCTACGTGGCGATGCGCTACCTCGACGACCGCCTGAAGTCGGCCGGCTTCAGCGGCGGCATCAAGGACATGTTGCAGTACATGAGCCGCAACGATTCCACGCTCGACCAGGGCATGACGCAGTTCCTGGGCATCGACGCGAGCACGTTCCGCACGCAGTTCGCCGCGGCCGCCGTGAACTTCATCAGCACGAAAATGAACCTCACCAACGCCGACACCGGCGCGGTGGGCGGCGCCGATGCATCCAACGGCCCGGTGCGCACCGCCGAGTCGGTGCTGTTGAACCAGGGCAGCCGCTACGGCGAGCAGGTGATGAGCGGCTTTCGCCTGAGCTGGGAGGCGGTGGGCTCAGGCACCAGCAGCTCGCGCTCGCTGCAGGTCCAGGTGGGCGCCAACAAGGGACAAGCGATCGACGCCAACATCGGCGCCGTGAACCTGCAGGCGCTGGGCATCGACGATCTGAACCTCACCACGCTGCCGCAACGCGCGATCGTGCAGGTGGACGATGCGCTCGCCTACATCAGCAGCCAGCGCGCTGCGGTGGGCGCCCAGATGTCGCGCCTGGAGGCCACCATCAACGGCCTGCAGCGCAGCACCGAGAACACCACGGCGAGCCGCTCACGCGTCCTGGACGCCGACTATGCCAAGGAAGCCGCCACGCTGGTGCGCTCGCAGATCCTGCAACAGGCGGGCGTGGCGATGGTGGCACAGGCCAACACGCTGCCGCAGCTGGCGCTGTCGTTACTGCGTTAATCCGGGGGGCTTCGCTAGATCGCTGCGCCGGCGTACGAGTGCGGCCCCAGTTGGGAAGTGCCCGCGCAACGGCCGATTACAGCGGCCCACTCAGTGCGCGAACGCGAACAAGGGACCAGTGGTCACGATAAGGGCCAGCGTGCAGCCGACCCCGCCGGCAATCAGAGCGATGGCCAGGCCACGCACCACCGGCCCATCGATCGGCGGCGCGTCGATCGGCGGAACGTCGGTGGTCAATCGGTTCGCTCGATCGCGCACGGTGACTCGTGCGAAGGCCGCGGTCCGCGCGTCCGGGGCCGCGGGTCGCCGCATGGTGTTCAAGACGATCATGCAGCTCTCCTTGCACAGCGAGGACGCCTGTACACAGGGGCGCCCCGGCAGAACAGCCAGCCTAAAAGCGCGCGCCAGCCGTCGGCGTCGCCGCCAACGCGGCACCGGGGTTTTCTCCACGCGCCTGTCGAATGCGTTCGACCTCGGCCAGCTGCTGCGCGGTCGGGCGAATGACCACGGGCTCGAGCTCGACGATCGGCATCGACTGGGGTGCCGCCGCCGGGATGGCCACGGGCCTGCCGTCGCCGGACCTGCTGCCGAGCGCAGCGCCGGAGGCCAACACGGTCGCCGCAAGCATCACGACGCTCAGTCCCTTGCCGAGCACGCTTTGCCCCAATCGTGGGCGGGCCTGCACGTCCTGCCCAAACAATTGACCATCCACACTGTCCACTTTTGGCCTCTGTTGAATTTCGAGTGGGTAGACGGGCTACAAGGCTGCGCAGACTGGGGCTGCGGGGCGCCCTTGCCGGGGCGCGGGGTCAAGGGCGCGCGAATGCGCGGCGAAGCGAACCCTTGACGCCGAGACTCGGCGAATA
>JADCGX010000206.1 GCA_020248785.1 Burkholderiales bacterium
CCGAGGGGGCTGCCCAAAGCGCTCCAATCTAGGCGCAAAGCGCAGCCGTAGCTCGGGCTACGGCGAGCATTTGCAACGACGAGTGGGGCGCTTTGGGCAGTCACAGCGGGCATGTCGGATTGCCTCTCACCCTCTCAGCGCCGCCAATGCGTGGCCCGGCTTTGCGTGCGTGCTTGGGCGTCAAGTGCGTCGTGCCGGTCGCGCACCGACGCCGGCCAGCGGCTCTTGATGTAGGCCAGCACGGCCCAGATGTCATCATCGCTCAGTATGCCTTCGAATGCGGGCATGTCGCTCTGGTAGCCCGCCGGCGCGTTGGGGGGCACCAGCCCGTACTTGGTCAGTTCGAACAGCTGGGTGCTCGGGTGATGCCAGGTGTGACCCGTTTCGTCATGCGGTGGCGCCGGCAGCCGGCCTGTCTCACGGCGCGTGGTCCAGTTGGGCTGGCCTTCGAGCTGGGCGCCGTGACAGCCTGCACAATAGGCCGCGTACACACGCTCGCCGGCGCCAATGCGTTGGGCGTCGTGTAGGTCGGGCATGCGGTCCCGGGCTCCGCCTATCCCGCGGGCGCGCTGGTCGATCCAGACGATGACGGCAATGAAGAGGACGAACGCCAGCGCGCCGGCAGCGAGGCCCCAGCGTGCGCGCGGTGTCATTCCTTGACAACAATGGTGCCGCGCATGCCGGCTTCGAAGTGACCGGGTACCAGGCAGGCAAAGCTGAACTGCCCCGGGCGCGTGAACTGCCAGACGATCTCGCCCCGCTTGGCCGGCGCCACATGCGCCATGAAGGGCGCGTCGTGCTCCATGTCAGGGTTCTTGCGCATCAGTGCCGCGTGCTGGGCAAGCTCCTGGTCGGTGCCGATGACGAGCTCGTGCATCAAGCGGCCGCGATTTGCAATACGCAGCCGCAGCGTCTCGCCGCGCCGGACCTCGATGCGGTCAGGCACGAAACGCATGTCGTCACCCATGCGAATCTCAACCGTGCGCGTGACCCGCTTCGGATCGCCGGTACGCCCAAAGGCCGTGTCCATCATGTCGAGCGCGGCACCGCTTGCGCGCTTGTCGCCATGGGCTCGCTCGCCGTGCGCAAGAACTGTTGCGCTGGACAGTGTCAGTACGGGCACGAGCAGCAGGGCCGCCAGTGCAATGCCTGGGAGTGGGGTTGGTGTCAGCATGAATGGAAGTCTATTCAAGCGCGACTGCTGAAAATCAACGATTCAACGACGAAGCCGCCAGTCCGTACCGTTGACCTGCGTCGCAATGGCGGTGATGCGACCGGGCGCGGTGCGATGCTCCCGGCGGCGCGCGCCCCTAGCGTCCCGACCCATAAGTTTCGAAGCATTGCCAGTGTCGAAGCATGGCCGCGGGCGTGGTGAATGGCGGCGCACGACAACGGCGAAATGGCCGCCAGACAGGAAGCCGCGCGCAGCCGGGTTGGGAACCCGGCGAGCACTGCGACACAGTATGGCGGCGATTCTCGCCACTGTTGTTTCGAAACTCATGGGTCGGGACACTAGACTCGCGTCCATGGCTGAAATCGAACTGAAGCTCGCGGTTCCTGCTGGCGCACTGACGCGTCTGCGTGGACGGCTGCGCCGGCTCGGGGAGCCGAGCTGCCAGGTGCTGGACACCACGTACTTCGACACACCCGAACGCTTGCTTGGTGGGCAAGGCTTGGCGCTGCGCCTGCGCCGGCAGGGCCGGCAGTGGGTGCAGACGCTCAAGAGCGGTGATGCGTCGGCCGCTTTGTCTGCGCGAGGGGAATGGGAGCGGCTGGTACCCAGACGCGCGCTCGATCTGCGGGGCTTGCCGGCGGATGCGCGCCAGGTGCTGCAGGCGGCCGGTCTGGATGCGCGGGCGGTGGCCACGCTGCGCCCGGGGTTTCGCACGCGGTTTCGCCGCAGCACCTGGCTGGTCGAGCACGATGGCACGCAGATCGAGGTCGCGCTGGACGAGGGCGAGGTGATCGCGGGCAAGCGTCGAGCGCCGCTGTGCGAACTGGAGTTCGAGCTGAAGGCGGGCGCAGCGGCCGCGCTGCTCGATCTGGCATTGCAGGTGGTGGCACCTCGGCGTGGCGCGCCGCTGGCGCTGGTTCCACTGCCCGAGAGCAAGGCGGCGCGTGGTGCGCGGCTGGCGCTCGGTGCGCAACCCGAGGTCGCCAAGGCACAGGCCAGGCGCGTCGCGGCGGGCATTGAAGCGGGCATGAGCGCGTCGGCGGCGCTGCGCCGCGTGCTGGCCAATGGCCTCGATGTTTTGCTTGCCAACGCCTCCGGTCTCGCGGAAAGCGATGAGCCGGAATTTGTGCACCAGGCGCGGGTTGCCTTGCGGCGCACGCGCTCGGCCGTGCGCCTGCTTGGTCGCGACGCCGACTTGCCCGAAGCGCTCATCGAGGAGATGCATTGGATCGCCGGCGCCTTGGGACCGGCGCGCGATGCCGACGTGCTCCACGCTGACACGCTGCCGCCGCTGTTGGCGCAACTGCCGGCGGCGCTGCGGGCCGATGCGGCCGCCCTCCAGTTGACTGCTCGCACCCGCCAGCGGGCAGCGCGCGGTGCTGCGCGCGCGGCGATCCGCAGCGCGCGTTTCGCGGTGTTCGCGCTGCGGCTGATGCAGTGGTGCGCCACGCCGCCGCGCGGCCGTGGCGCGACCTTGTCCCAGCTTGCGTCGCGGCGGCTGGCGCGGGCGCATCGCAAGCTCATCGAGGCAGGGGCGTTTTTCTGCGCACTCGCGCCGGCCGAGCGGCACCGCGTGCGCATCCTGGCAAAGCGGCTGCGCTATGCGCTGGATCTGTTTGCCTGCGCGCTGCCGGGGCGTGCGACGTCAGACTATGTCGAGGCGCTGAGTGCGCTGCAGGACCGGCTGGGTGCGCTCAACGATGCCGCCGTCGCGGCCGAGAGACTGCCGCAATTGACCAGTGCGACCGCGCTGATCGAGGCGATCGGTGCCGCCTTGCATGCAGCGCAAGGCGGGGCCGAGGTGCTTGTGCAGGCCGAGCGTGAACTCGCCGCGCTGTCGCGTATGACGCAGCCATGGCGCGGCAAAAAGGGCACGTGAGGCAGGGTAGGCCGTCGCTACGCTGTCTGCCACCGCCGCGCCGGCCGACTTTTTCCCGTACTACTGGCCCACCGTGCCGTCGGTCGGTGGTGGGGCAGTGTGGTGCGGTTCCGGCTCGGGCGGGGGGAGCGAGGAGGGTGGCTCATAGGCCGGGCGCAACGCGCTTCCTTGACCAAGGCGAAAGCCCGCCTGCGCGGCAAGCCGGCGCTGCTCTTCAGTTTCCAAGTCGGAGACGATGATCCAGTCCGTGCTCAGTCCCGCCGAGCGCGCTTGCAGCAGCGTGTCTTGCCAGTACTCCAGACGTGTCGACGCGGGCGCGCTGATCTTGGAAAAATCGGGCTTCAACAGGTTGATCGCCTTCATTTCCAGGCCGATGCGCGCGGCGCTGATCCGATAACCCACCGGGATCCGCTGCGTGCGCAGCCAGTCGATGAAGCTTCCCACCCGGTAAGGCGAGCGCAGCCGCTCGACCTGCCCGCGCAAGATCACGCTGACGCGATGGGTCAGTAGCCGGTTCTCGTTGAATATCGCTGTGGCGTGGTCAAGCGCGCGCTCCACGGTGCCAAAAGACAGCGTCACGCCGAGCTGCTCGACGCGCTCGAATTTCAATAGCGCAAAGCCCATGCGGAGCGCGCGCAGCTGCAGCCGAGCACGCTGCATGGTGCTGGCATGAAAGCCCTCGGTCCACACGTAGATCTCATCGAACCAGCGTTCGCTCTCGCGCAGCCCGCGGGTCGGCCACATCGTTGAGCGCACCGCGCCACCGAGTGATCGTTGCCAGTTCAGTGAAAGCTTGGCGTCCGGTTTGAAGGTTGACGACCCGGACATGCTGAAAACCCTCGTGAAGCGGCGCCGGGGGCGCCACGGCCTTCCCGAGGAATTGTCCTCAGCGTCGAGGGTGTCCGCAACGTGAATACCCACACGGCGACGGTACTGCCGCCGCGGCGCTGGCCCCCGCTGGGGGCCCGCTGCTCGGCTAAACCGCTCGGCCGTAGCTCTCGAATGCGCTGAGGACGCGTGCCATGTCCGCAGCGCTCAGGTGCGGCGGCTCGCCGAGGCTGCGCGCGGCCAGATACATCTGCGCGAGGTGTTCGACCTCAATGGCCAGCGCAAGGGCACGGGCCGGCGTGTCTTCACACGCGATGACGCCGTGATGCGCCAGCAGGCAGGCCTTGCGCTCGGCCAGCGCGGCGACGGCGAGATCGGACAGCGCTTGCGTGCCGAAAGTCGCGTACGGAGCACAGCGAACATCTGCGCCGCCTGCGGTGGCAACCATGTAATGAAACGGCGGGATGCCGAGACCATGGCAGGCAAGCGCGGTGGCCGCGGTCGAATGGGTGTGGACGATCGCGCCAAACGCCGGTCGCGCGACATACAGGTCGCGATGGAAGCGCCACTCGGTGGACGGCGCACGCGGGCCGGTTGAGTGGCCGTCGGCCAGGCGCACGAAGACCAGATCGTCCTCGTGCAGCGCCTCATAGGGCAGCGCGGTCGGCGTCAGGACGAGTCCCTCGTGCGCTCCGCGCAGACAGCGCGCCGACACGTTGCCGGACTTGTTGACGTTGATGCCGGCCGTGTTCATGCGCCGCGCGGTTTCGATCACCTGTGCGCGCAGGCTGCGTGAGTCCTCGGGCAGCGGCAGCGTGGGCGGGACGGCGCTCATTCCGCGGCCGGCTGGGGGAAAAGATGCGCCAGTGCAGCGGGCGCGGCCACGCCGCGCTCGGTGATGATCCCGCTTACCAGCCGCGCGGGCGTGACGTCGAAGGCCGGATTGGCGACAGCCGTCGCCGGCGGTGCGATCTGCACCTCGGCTGGCTCGCCGCCTGCATTCAGCCCGCTGACACGCCGCAGCTCATCGCCGCCGCGGTCTTCGATGGGGATCTCTGCGAGCGCGTCGCGCACGCTCCAGTCGATCGTCGGCGACGGCACGGCCGCATAGAACGGCACGCCGTTGTCGTGCGCGGCGAGTGCCTTCAGGTAGGTGCCGATCTTGTTGCACACGTCGCCGCGCGCGGTTACGCGATCGGCGCCGACGATGACGAGATCGATTTCTCCATGCTGCATCAGGTGCCCGCCCGCGTTGTCGGCGATCAGCGTGTGCGGCACGCCGTGCGCAGCCAGTTCCCAGGCCGTGAGCAGTCCCTGATTGCGGGGTCGCGTCTCATCGACCCACACATGCAGAGGCACCCCCGCGTCGTGGGCCTGGTAGACGGCCGACAGCGCGGTACCGTAATCGACGGTGGCGATCCACCCCGCGTTGCAGTGGGTCAGCACCTGCACGCGACGGCCGCGGCGCCGATGAACCTCTGCAATGAGCTGCGCGCCGTACACGCCGATCGCCCGGTTGATCTCGACATCCTCGTCGGCAATGCGGCCGGCTTCCCGCCAGGCGGCCGCGGAACGTTCCGCCGCGGGCAAGAGGGCGACCGCTGCGCGCATGCGATCGAGCGCCCAGCGCAGGTTCACGGCCGTCGGGCGCGCTGCATTCAATGCTCGGTGCGCGTCGGCGAGCGCGGCATCGCTTGCGTCCGCCCGTAATGCGAGTGCGAGCCCGTAGGCGCCGGCAACGCCGATCAGCGGCGCTCCGCGCACCTGCATCGCGCGAATCGCGTGCTCAACCGCCGCCATGGTGGTGAGCTCGAGCTTGGCCACCATGTGCGGCAGCCGCGTCTGGTCGATCACCCCCACGCCGCGCTCGTCAGCCAGCGGCCAGAGCGAGCGGGTGGCCACGCCATCGATCTTCATGCGCCGATTATGCGGTGCGATTGCGCGCGCTCACCGCCGCTGCCGGCGTGACCGTCCGCGCTGGGCCGTGTAGCGCAAAGATGTTGCCGAGCACGGCCAGGCCAATGCCCACCACCGTCGCCACGCGCCAGTCGTAGCCTTCGAACAGGGCCGACACCACCAGCGCGACCACGGTCGACATCACACCCACGTAGCCCGCGGGTGCCGCCCCCACCTGCCGCATCAATGCGTAGTAGGCGCCGAAGGCGAGCACCGATCCCGCCAGGGACAGGTACAGCAGCGACGCGGCGAACGGTAGCGACCAGGCAATCGCCACGGGGACGCCCAGCAGCAGCACGCACAACCACGCGGCCACGCCGCCATAGGCCATGCCGGCGGCCAGCGGCGCCCAGCCGCTGAGTCCGTCCTTCTGCAGGCCCGTCATGACCATGTTGGCCAGCGCGCTCACCAGCACGGCGCCGGCGGTCAGTGCGGCGCCGATCACGAGCGGCCCATCGGCCGTCACGCGGGCGAACTCCGGCCAGAAAATGAGCGTGATGCCCGCCAAGCCCAGCGCGCCGCCGACAGTCACCCGGCGTGACATGGCGGTGCCGAAGAACGCACGTGCGAGCAGCATGTTCACCAGCGGAATGGCCGAGTAGCCCACCGCGATCAGGCCCGAGACGATGTAGCCCCGCGCGTAGTAGACAAGGAAGTACGACAGGCAAAAGCCCAGCACGCCAAGCAGCGCCAGCCGCGCATGCTGTGCGCGCGAAAACCGCAGCGCGATGCCGCGCCAGGCGCAGAACGCGATCAGGGCAACTGCGGCGAGTGTGAAGCGCAGCGCCACACCGAGTTCCGGCGCGGCCGCGTGGATCTGGAACTTGATCGCAAACCAGGTGGTGCCCCAGATCGCAACCGCAGAAAAGAAAAGAGGTGCAGGACGCATCGTGAATTGTCGCAAAGGGACTGCGCCAGTTTGGCGCCTGCAAGAAACGACAGCGCCCGCTCGCGCCGCCGCCGTTGAGGTTTCGTGATGATCAGAAGCGGAAGATAACCCCGAGTGAGAGCAGGTCAACGCCGCTCTCTTGGCCTGAGAGCATCCCAGGTGCCTGGCGGCACCCGGCGTTCGCGGAGAAACGGTCTTGCGCTACAAGGTGAACGGCGGCGCCGAGATGACCGAATACGCATTGGTGCGAGCGTCGCAGCGGTGTCAGCCGCTGTGGTGCGAGCCCGCCTGAGAGCATGGTC
>JADCGX010000207.1 GCA_020248785.1 Burkholderiales bacterium
GCACGGCGTCCTTGGGAAAGGCGAAATCGCGCCGCGCCACGCCGCGCGTGACCTGCCAGTAGATGAACTGGTGCTCGGCGCCGCAGCGCGCCACCAGCGTGTCGATGATCTCGCGCCAGCCCGCCCGCGTGAGCGAACTGGCCAGGCCGATCTCGCGCGTGCTGCGCTCGAAGCGCGCCAGGTGCGAGTCGAGCCGGAACGGCCTGCGGTAGTAGATCGGCACCACTTCGTAAATGCCGTCGCCGAAGATGAACCCGCGATCGAGCACCGAGATCTTCGCCTGCCCCAGCGGCAGGTACTGGCCGTCGAGGAAGCAGATGCTGGCTGCCAAGCTGCCCAAGGGATCGTGGTGGGCGGGGGCGGCGGTGTGGGATGATGAAATCGAATCGGTCATGGCATTGGCGCTCGGCATGGGACGGGCAAGCGGGCGTTGACGGAAGAGCGGGTGGAAAGAGCGGCAGTCCGCGCGTAGGCGCGACGATACCGTCCGGCGCGTTCATGCGCGGCTCACGGCGCGTGCGCTAGGGAGATCAAGCAGTGGCAATTTCTAAGCGACGGGTTTTCGGTGCGGTGCTCAGCGGCAGCGGCTTGGTCGCCATGTCCATGCCCTTCGTGGCCGCTGGCGGCTACGGCGCAGGCCTGGATCTATGGCTGCTGCTGGGGGGGGCGGCCGCGCTGGCCGCCGGGCTGATTGTGCTGCTGATGGCGCGCAAGCCGGCGGCGAGCGGGGCGCTCGGCGACGGGCCCCGGCGGCCCGACGAGCCGCCCACGTAGAAGCCCTTTAGCCCGAATGCTTCATCAGGAGCGCAGAACTTGCGCGGATCCTCCCGCGAAGGCGGGGCGCCGTGGAGAGCTGCCTCGCCCCGACGGACCCAACTGGCTTCGGCAGGACGCGCGCTCCTGCCGCCACTGACAGAACGCAACCGGTAATGCGCTGGGGCGGCCCGGTGCAACATCGGAGCCAGTTTGGGGCGCTGGGGGCGCTGGGGGGCTGTGGCCTCGGGCACGCCGCGCCCTCTGAGCATTCTTGCTGCCGTCAGCGACGACAGGCGTTCGAAAGGAGGACAGCAACGGACGAGACTCATCTCAGGAGCCGCCGCCATCAACGGCACGTGTGCGGGAGCAAGAACAAGGGCTCGCACGGCGTTTCCTGAACAGCGCCGCGGCCCCGCTGTAGCCTGCGGGTCGACCGCTCAGCGCCCGCGCCGCAGGGCGCGCATGTAGTCCTGCGCCGATGCTTCGCCGAGAACCCCGGCCACCAGCCGTTCGGCTTCGCGAACACGATCGCGCAACTCGTCGCCGTTGCGACATTGCTCGATTCGCAGGCTCATGGTCTCGCCGTCAGGCCCCAGGAGTTCAACCAGCTCGCGTACCGCCCGGCGCTTGGCTTCGTCCAGGGTAAGCAGATTGCGTTCTTCCACCAGCCCGCCGACGGTACTGACGTCCAGGGACACGCTCAGGTCCAGAGCCCGCGTGGCGGGGCGGGTTGGCTCGAAGGACTGGTTACGACTGATGAAGCCCTGGGCTTCCAGCTGGGCGAGCACGCCGTCGATCTCGCCGGGTTTCAGCAGCGGCGCGAGGTCGGCCACCGTGCGCTTGCCGTCGACCAGGATCAGCACGCGGCGTGCTCCCATGCTCAATGCGGCCGATCGCGCAGCAATCTCGGCCGCACCCTTGGGGGTCTTGCTGTAAACGAGGCGCTCGTCCATGGCTTGCATCAAACCGCTCCGCGCAGGTTCCCATCGGCGATCGACACGGCGCCGACCTGAACCGTGCGCGGGAGCGGGCGACTTGTATCGGCTTTACCCGGTGTCGTCAACTTTCGCTTCGGTCCGTCCCCTTCGACCCAACTCCTCGACCCCGCTGGCGACCTCCCGTTGCGCATGGACGTGTGCGATGGCCAGCCGCTTGAGGATCGACAGGCGCCGATGGAAGAAGTGATCGGCCCCCGGCAGCACCACCACCGGCAGGTCCTGCGGCCGCGCCCAGGCCAGTACATCGGCCAGAGGGATGGTCTCGTCGTACTCCCCGTGAATGACCAGCGTGTGGGCTGGCACCGGCGGCATGGGCCATTTGCCCGCTGCCGTGCCCACCAGCACGACGTGGGCCGGTGCGGCGCTGCCCTGCAGCTGCTGCACGGCGCGCGCGGCCACGAAAGAGCCGAAGGAAAAACCGGCCAGCGCCACGCTGCCGGAGGTAACGCCGAGCAGCGGCGGCACGCTGCGTATCAAGTGCAGCAGATCCTCCGTTTCGCCGACGCCATGGTCATGCACGCCGGCGCTGCCGCCGACACCGCGAAAGTTGGGCCGTACCGACACGAAACCGAGCGCGACGAAGGCGCGTGCCAGGGTCGCCGCCACCTTGTTGTCGAGCGTGCCGCCGTAGAGCGGATGCGGGTGGCCGATGTAGGCGAAGCCCAGCGGGGCCGTGGTCGGCCAGTCGAGCGCGATCTCGATGGGGCCCACCGGCCCGTCGATGCTGCGGCGTTCGGTCATCGGCGCCTAGCCCGAATGTTTCGTCAGGGACGCGGGATTTGCGCGGATGCCCGCGCGAGCCAGACTGCGTGAGAGGGGCGCAGCCGATGCCCGTAGGCATCGGCGAACGCTTGAGCGATGTGGCCGCGCGCGGGCGCCGCGCAAACGCGCGTAGCCCCGGCCGTCCAAAGTGGCTTGGGCCAAGTGCAGGCGACCGCCGCGGCATACAGAGGCAGATCGTGGTTGCACGGGGGCGACCCGGTGAAACATCCGGGCTAGATCTTGAGCCGCTCGACGACCCGCCCGTGAACCAGGTGCTCCTCGACGATCTCGTCGATGTCGTCGCGATCGACGTAGGTGTACCAGGTGCCCTCGGGATAGACGACCAGGCAGGGTCCTTCCTCGCAGCGGTCGAGGCAGCCAGCCTTGTTGATGCGCACCTTGCCGGCGCCGGCCAGGCCGAGCTGCTTGACGCGGTCCTTGGCGTACCCCTGCAGCGCCTCGGCATCGTGCCTGGCGCAGCAGGTGCGCTCGGTGCCTTCGCGGCGGTTCAGGCAGAAAAAGACGTGGCGCTCGTAGTAGCTCATCGCGTTGCACACCCGGGCTGGGGAAGACAAGTCTAAGGCGACCTCCCGGCGCCGCCGCGGCGCCGAGCCAGCAGGCCGAGCCCGGCGAGCAGCAGCAACGGCCAGGCCGCTGCCAGCCAGTCGGCAATGGCCGCAAAGTGGCGCAGGCGTCCGACCCGGTAGCGGGCGATCAGGTCGGCGTGGTACGGGTTGTCGGGGACGGCGTTGACCACCAGCAGCCAGACCGCGGTGGCCGCCAGGGCGCCGGCCAGCAAGGCCGCGCGCCGGCTGTGGGCCGCCACGCCCAGTGCCAGCAGGCCCACGATCAGACCACCGAGGGCGCCGTGGGTGGACCAGGCCAGCGCCTTCGCGGGCCCGAACAACCACGCGTAGAAGAACGACTTGACCAGCAGCGCGAGTGCGAAGAAGGCGACCAGCAGCC
>JADCGX010000208.1 GCA_020248785.1 Burkholderiales bacterium
GCTGCTGTAGCTCAGCTGGTAGAGCAACTGATTCGTAATCAGTAGGTCGGTGGTTCGAGTCCACTCAGCAGCACCAAGCCCCTAAGTGCGGCGCTGCTCCCGTCCCTGAAATGCAACTGTTTCGGAGGACTGGATGTCAGATGCTCGCCCGGGCGCCCTCGGCACTGCCGAGACGCCTTCCAAACGCCCCGCGGGCGTGCTGCCGTTCCCGCCGGCAGCCAACCGCGACGCCCTCACGGTCGCCGACCTGGTCGACCTGTACATGGCCGCCTACAAGGGGCGCGATGCCTCGCGCGGCCACTACCTGCTGCAGTGGTGCCAGCTGCTCGGCGATCGCCGTGCGCACGCCCTCACGGCCGATGACGTCGACGCCGGCATGGCGCACTTCGCCGCCACGCCCGCCCAGCGCTTCCTCGGCCGCGACAAGGCCACGGGTGCCCCGCGCTGGAAGGTGCTGGGCCCGCGCTCGCCGGCCACGCTGAACCGCCTGCGCTCGGCCCTGTCCGCCCTGCTGCGCTACGCCAAGCGCCAGCGCTGGCTGCCGCGCGGCTGGGTCAACCCAGTGCTCGAGGTGGAGGCGCTGCCCGAGCACAACGCGCGCACCCGCTTCCTTACCGATGCCGAGCGCGAGCGGCTGCTGCGGGCGTGCAAGCTGTCGGCGCTGCGCAAGCTGCACCTGCTGGTCGTGATGGCGCTGAGCACCGGTGCGCGCCGCGGTGAGCTGTTGGCGCTGACCTTCGGCGACCTGGACCTGGCCAAGGGCACCGCGTATGTGCGCACCTCGAAGAATGGCCAGCCGCGCGTGCTGCCGCTGACCGCGCCCGTGCTGACGGAGATCCGTCGCCTGGGCGCGAAGCCGGCCGATCAGCTCTTGTTCTCCTCGCGCTATGAGCCGTCGCGGCCGATGCGCTTCGAGACCGCGTGGCGCACGGCGTTGCGCCAGGCGGGCATCGAGGACTTCCGCTTCCATGACCTGCGGCACTCGACAGCCTCGCTGTTGGCGCGCGAGGGCGCGTCACTGTTCGAGGTCGGATTCGTGCTCGGCCACCGCGACGTCAAGTCGACGGCGCGCTACTCGCACCTGTGCGTCGATCAGAAGCGCGAGCTCGTGGAGCGCGTGCTCGGGTCGATCGGCGCCGGCAAAGCAGCCTAGTCTTGCAACTCAACGCCAGAAGGAGCAGTCATGATGCAAGCAAAGCGCACCACAACCATCCGCGGTTTCGACAATCGCAGCCAGCGAGTCATCGTGGAGGCCTCTTCGGAGAATGAGTCCTCGTTGATGCTTCTGTCGGCCGAGGCGCTCCTCAGCGAATTCGGCGATGCACTCAGCGCGGCGGATTGCGAGCAGGTTTGCGCCTGGCAGGCGCACTGGAGGCGCCAGCGACAGGTGCGTGAGCGTTTGCGCCTGGCTGGCGCACTGGATGTGCCGGAGGCGGGTCCTGCAGCGCACTGACGATGGTGAGCCCGCGCCTTATCTGGGATCGCCCTGACCTTTGGCGGGCGGTCATCGTACTGCGGTGCCGCCAGTTGCGCCGCCTGTATAGCCGCTTCGGGCCGCTCGGCGAAGCGATTGTGCAGGCGGTCGAATGCCAGCTCGACGCCATCCGGGAGACCGCGCCCCGCCTGGACGACTACCGGCACTCCTTGCGCGCGCTCGCGCAAGGCAGCCTCCCGCGTGATAGGCGGCTGCTCGCCGAGGTCGATTTGTATCTGCTGCCCGTGGCACGCCAGCGCTACGGCGTGCACTCGACGGCCGCGCTGACGGACGAGCGGGTGATCGACTGCGCTGCCGAGGCCTTGCAGCGCATCCCGCGCAGCGAAGGGGGCAAGCCGGCGACGGTGTGGCTTAGGCAGCGCCTGTTGCGCCAGTTGCTCGAGCTGGTGCCGGCTTGGTCACGCCGCGACCAAGACCTCCTCATGATGCGAGTGCTGCGCGAGTGCGGGCTGGCTGCTGCCGATGAGTACCTGCTGCTTGATCGGCTGCGCCGTCGGGCCGGCGCCGATTTCCTCGCTGCTGACGCCCGTGAGGCGCGGCGCCAGGAGCTGCTGGTGAGCTTGCGCAAGCGGTATCTGACACCTGCGCGAAAGATGAGCCTGGACGAGGCGCACCGCCTGTAGAAGCGGCCGGGCGAGTTTTTGTCCCCTGCCCGTAAGGGCGCACGTCACCTACAAATCACCCCGGCGCAAACAAGCGCCGCGCTACTCGCGGGAGTGGCGCCGCACTCGGGGGTGCTCATGGAATCTCTCAACGACTACGTACCGGCATTCGGTCCCGCCGGCTACGTGGCCAGCCGGCCGCATCTGGACGAAAGCCAGCTGCGCTGGATCTGGCGCAACCACGCGGCCAGGCTCATTGATCTGGGCGCGGTCATCAAGCCGGGCCGGGTGCTGCTCGCGCATCCCGGCAAGCTTGACGCCTTCATCATTGAGCTGGGGCGCGAGCAGGCCAAACGCGGCTTGCGGGACATTGCCCGGGACGGTGCGGCATGAGTGCACTGTCGCAGACCGCTGACGACCGCGCTGCCGATGGCAACGCCTACACGCAGGTCGCGCAGCGGGCGGCCGTGCAGGTCGCCCAGGCGCTGCTTGCCGTTCGCCGCGGCGACCGCGTGGCCGCCGAAGTGCACCTAGTGAATGCGCAGCGTGCACTGCTGGGGCTGCAGGCGCAGTTTGATTGGGGGTCGCACGATGGCTGAGGCGCGGGCAACTGCCGAGCGCCCCGATGATGGGCATATCTTCATCGAGGCCGACAACTTGCCAGAGGTCGTCAGATCGGAAGA
>JADCGX010000209.1 GCA_020248785.1 Burkholderiales bacterium
ACTGTCCCGCCTCTGCGTGACTCACGTCACAGGAACCCGTTCCCATGGATCGCGCGCCACTGCCGCCTGAACTGAAGGCCGACATTCTGTCTGAGGCGCTGCCGTACATCCGCCGCTTCCACGGCAAGACCATCGTGGTCAAGTACGGCGGCAACGCGATGATCGACGAGAAGCTGCAGCAGAGCTTTGCGCACGACGTGGTGCTGCTCAAGTTGGTGGGAATGAACCCGGTGGTGGTGCACGGCGGCGGCCCGCAGATCGACGAGGCGCTCGAGCGCATCGGCAAGAAGAGCGAGTTCATCCAGGGCATGCGGGTCACCGATGCCGAGACCATGGAAGTCGTCGAATGGGTGCTCGCCGGCGAGGTGCAGCAGGACCTCGTCATGATGATCAATGGCTTCGGCGGCCAGGCGGTGGGCCTGACCGGTAAGGACGGTGGCCTGATCCGGGCGCGCAAGATCAAGATGCAGGACAAGAACGATCCCACCAAGTTCTACGACATCGGCCAGGTCGGTGCGATCGAGAAGATCAATCCGGCCGTGGTCAAGGCGCTGCAGGACGATGCCTTCATCCCGGTGATCAGCCCGATCGGCTACGGCGAGGACGGCATGAGCTACAACATCAACGCCGATGTGGTGGCCGGCAAGATCGCCGAGGTGCTGAAGGCCGAGAAGCTCGTCATGCTCACCAACACGCCGGGCGTTCTGGACAAGGACGGCAAGCTGCTGACCGGCCTGTCGGCCCGGCAGATCGACGAGCTGTTTGCCGACGGCACCATTTCCGGCGGCATGCTGCCGAAGATCGCCTCGGCGCTGGAGGCGGCCAAGAGCGGGGTCAACTCGGTTCACATCATCGACGGCCGGGTCGACCACTGCCTGCTGCTGGAAATCCTCACCGACCAGGGGGTGGGGACCATGATCAAGAGCCATTGACCGTCGTGCCGCCGGACGCGACCCTGCGGGTCGCCTGGGCAATCCCTGGGTCGGAGCCTCCGCGGCCGGCCGTGGGATGGCTCCGGCAGCGAAGCTCCGGCGCGGCGAGAGCGCGCGTGTCTGCGGTTTGCCGAATCCCATGCGGGACCCCGTGAAGCCGGTCTTTCTCTTCGACCTCGACAACACGCTGCACGACGCCTCGCACGCGATCTTCGGCCAGATCAACCAGCGGATGACGGCGTACGTGCGCGAGCACCTGGGGCTCGACCCGGCGCAGGCCGACGCGCTGCGGGTGCGCTACTGGCAGCGCTACGGCGCCACGCTGATGGGGCTGGTCCGCCATCACGGCGTGCGCGCCGACCACTTTCTGCGCACGACCCACGACATGGACCTGCCGGCGCTGGTGCAGGCCGAGCGCGGGCTCACGCGGCTGTTTGCCCGGCTGCCGGGCCGCAAGGTGCTGGTGACCAATGCGCCCGATGGATACGCCGCAGCGGTGGTGCGGCACCTCGGCCTGCACGCGCACCTGGCGCGCCGGTACACGATCGAGTCGATGCGCGTGCATGGCAGCTACCGCCCCAAGCCGTCGCGGGCGATGCTGCGCCATCTGCTGGCGCGCGAGCGCGTGCCGGCCTGGCGGGCCGTGCTGGTGGAAGACACGGCGGTCAACCTCAAGGCCGCGCGTGCGGTGGGCCTGCGTACCGTCCTCGTCACGCATGGCAGCCGCAGTGCGGGCCGCCGCCGTGCCCGCCCCGGCTACGTCGACCTGCGGCTGCGCTCGGTGCTGGACCTGCCGCGCCGCCTGAGTGCGCTGCGTCGGGGCGGGGGCAGCAATCGGTAAGCTCGCGCCTGTTGTCTGGATGGCAGACTGGAGATGGATCGGATGGCTTCGCGTCCTGGAATCGTGCGCCGGTTTTTCGGCGGCCTGTGGTGGCTGCTCGACTTCTCGCGCCGCCTCGTGCTCAACCTGCTGTTCCTGGCCCTGCTGGTGCTGCTGGGGGTGGCCTGGTGGGTCGGCAGCCGGCCGGCCCACCTGCAGGAGAAGACCGCGCTGGTGCTCAATCTCAGCGGCGAGCTGGTCGAGCAGTACAGCGGCAGTTCGAGCGAGGCGATGCTGGCCGATGCGCTGGGCGAGCGACCGCGCGAGACCCAACTGCGCGATGTGCTGCGGGCGCTGGACGCGGCTGCCGCCGACCCGCAGATCGCGCGCGTGGTGCTGATCCTCGACGACCTGTCCGGGGGCGGCCTGGCCAGCCTGCGCGAAGTGGCCGCCGCGCTGCAGCGCTTCCGCCAGAGCGGCAAGGAGGTGGTGGCCTGGGGCTCGTCGTTCGCGCAGCGCCAGTACTACCTGGCCGCGCAGGCCGACCAGGTCTACCTGCATCCGATGGGCCGCGTGGTCATCACCGGTATCGGCGGCAACGGCCTGTACTTCAAGGACGCGCTCGACAAACTGGGCGTCACCATGCACGCCTTCCAGGCCGGCAAGTTCAAGAGCGCGATCGAGCCCCTGGTGCGCAACCAGCCCTCGCGCGAGGCGCTGGAGGCCGACCAGGCCTGGATGAACGACTATTGGAACGGTTGGACTGCCGACGTGGAGCGCGCCCGCAAGCTGCCGGCCGGCAGCATCGTGGGCATGATCGACGCGCTGCCGCAGCGGCTGGCGGCGACGCAGGGCGATGGAGCGCGGCTGGCGCTCGAGGAGAAACTGGTCGATGGCTTGAAGACCCGCGACGAGTTCCGCGCCCTGCTCATCGGCCGTGGCGCGCCCGACGAGGGCGACAAGGGCACGTTCCGGCAGGTTTCGCTGCTTGCCTACGTGGCGCAGTTGCCGCAGCAGCAGGGCGCGCAGGTCGCGGTGGTGGTGGCGCAGGGCGAGATCCTCGACAACGACGCCCCGCAGGGCCTGATCGGCGGCCGTGCCACGGCGGAGCTGATCCGCAAGGCGCGCGAGGACGAGGACATCAAGGCCGTCGTGCTGCGCATCGACTCACCGGGCGGCAGCGCCTTCGGGTCGGAGCTCATCCGGCGCGAGGTCGAGCTCACGCGCAAGGCCGGCAAGCCGGTGGTGGCTTCGATGGGCGACCTGGCCGCCTCGGGCGGCTACTGGATCACGATGGGTGCGGACGAGGTGCTGGCCGATGCCGGCACCATCACCGGCTCCATTGGCGTGTTCGGCGTGCTGCCCACCTTCGAGAAAACGCTGGACAAGGTCGGCGTCGGCGTCGGCGGGGCCAGCACCAGCTGGCTGGCGGCGGCGAGCAGTCCGCTCACGCCGATGGACAAGCGGCTGGCCGAGATGGTGCAGTTGTCGGTGGGACAGATCTACCAGCAGTTCATCACGCTGGCGGCGCAGGCGCGCGGCAGCACGCCGGAGAAGATCAACGAGGTCGCGCAGGGCCGGGTGTGGACGGGCCAGCAGGCCAGGGCAGCCGGGCTGATCGACGGCATTGGCGGGCTGCATGAGGCCATCGCCCGGGCCGCCGCGCGTGCCCAGCTCAGCGGTGAGGTCAAGCCGGTCTACATCGAGCGCGGACCGCGGGGCCTGGAGCGCTGGCTGTCCCTGTTCTTCGGCCGGGTGGCCGCTGGTGTGGTGCAACACGTCGGCCCCGAAGTGCCGTTCCTGCGTGACGTTCTGGCGCAGCGGGCGGCGGCCGCGCCGGCGCTGCGTGTGTTCGAGGGTGCGCGCGACGATCCACTGCGCACCTACGCGTTCTGCTTCTGTGCCGGCGTGCGGTGAGGCGGCCGGCTCGAAGCCTGCGATCGGCGCTCCAGAGGCGGCGGGGGCGGCATCCCGGAGCGCCAGAATTGGCAGGCTTCTGCGCGTGAGTAACTCCCTACGTCGCGCGCGATTCCGGTAGATTGCCGGTTCTGTTTCGAGGTCGTCATGCAGCCCGGCGCCGCCGCCATCAGCCTTCCCCAGGACGAAGCTTCCAGCGGCCGCCGGCGCAAGCCCGGTGCGCGGCGGCTGCAGATCCTGCAGACCCTGGCCACCATGCTGGAAGACCCGAAGGGCGAGAAGGTCACCACGGCCGCCCTGGCGGCCCAGCTGAGTGTGTCCGAGGCGGCGTTGTACCGCCACTTTGCCAGCAAGGCGCAGATGTTCGAGGGCCTGATCGAGTTCATCGA
>JADCGX010000021.1 GCA_020248785.1 Burkholderiales bacterium
GGCCCTTGGCCGCCAGCAGCACGATGCGGGCCCGCTGCTGCGGCCGCGCCTCGATGCGTCGGCGCCGGGACAGGATCCGAAGCTGCCGCTCCACCTGCGCTTCGAGTTCGATCTGCTTGGCAACCCGCATCGCTCCAGCCTCCTGGGCCATTGCAGCGTGCCGGCGTCCGTAGGTTCCATGACTTTGAGCGCACTACACTAGTTCCAGCAGTTTGCGCGGCGTGCCGCCCCAGACCTGGGCGGAGACCACCACGTTCGTATCAATGACCAGCCGCACGCTGCTCTTCGCGCACGCGCTCGACCTCGGCCTGGATCTCGTCCATCGTCAGTGGCGGCAGCTTCGCTTCCTGCAAGGCATCCATCGCCGCAAACATGCGCTGGATGCGCCGCTCGCGGATGGCCGCGCGCAACAGCGACTGCAGCGCATCGGGGGCGAGCAGGCCCATGCGCGCCGCCTCCTTGGCCATCGCATCGGGCAGGTTCAGGGTCCCTTCCAGCGTCGTCATCTTTTGCTCCGTTTGTTTCTGTCGTGCGCCTTAGCGGCTCGCCTGCGCCAGCACCGTATCGAGCATCTCGATCACGAATCGCTGCTTGGCGCGCGGCAGTTGCGTGATCTGTGCGATCTGCCACTCCAGGCGAGAAGCCGGCCCGCGCTTGCCCGCGACCGCCCGGGCCGGGCGCGACGGTCCCAGCAGTTCTTCAACTGCAACTTTCAGCGCCTGCGCCAGCAGCGGCAGCAGGGAAGCGGGCAGCCGCAGCCGCCCGCCCTCGTAGTGCGCCAGCGTCTGCTGCGCGATGCCCAGCGTCGCCGCCAGTTGCACTTGGGTCAAGCCGCGTTTCTTGCGCGCCTGCGCCAGACGCGCACCCAGTTCCTTGAAGAAAGACTCGTCCTTGGTGTTCACGGCGGCGATCAGCGAAGAGGTGGGGCGCTGTGGGATAGGGCCGGCTACTCGAAAACCGCTCAGCGATACTCCGATGCAGAGTGCGCTGCAACGGAGTTGTTTCTTGCTCCAACCCTCTTGAGACGCCACCGGCGCGCTCTACTGGACCATCGACGGTCTGGGCGACTACCCGTTCGACCCCAGCGGCAAGCTCGTGCGCCAGCAGTTCGGCAACGGCGTGCAGACCTGGAACGAGCACGACCGCGCCAGCGGCCGGGCGCTGAAGCTGCGCGCCAGCGCGAACACCACCTACGCAGTGCAGGAGCAGGCCTTCGCCACCTCGGCCCGCGACGCCGCCGGCAACCTCACCCACCGGCAAGACGCCCGCGCCGCGCGCACCGAGACTTTCCAGTACGACGCCATCGACCGGCTGACCACGCACACCGTGCTGTCGGCTTTCGCCCCGGCGGCCAATGGCACCGTCGCGATGACGGTCTGCAGCAGCGCGTGCAGTTCTTCCTCAGTGGGCGCTCCGTCTATCTAACCGCTGTCCGACCGGTGTCTGACCGTCGTCGGACCGCCGTCTGATCGTGAATTGATCGCCGCCCGGCCGGGGCCTGCTTCGCGGCAACGCGCACTCCAGGCCGTGCGCCGCGCGACGGAACACGGTCAGGCGTTGCACCGGCTGGTGTCGGACCGCCTGCGCGCGGACAGCCGGCGACGCCACGTCACCTCGTCTTTCAGCGGCGCAGTCGGCACTGAACAGGCTCGTCCCGGCGGTCGCCCCGCCGATGCACGGGCACCCCTCCACCGAAAACGGCCTGCAGGCGGGATCGGGCGGTCTTTGCGCCGCGCCCGGCGATCAGTCCACGAACGTGATCGCCTCCGACGAGAACGGCAGCTCGCGCAGCCGCCGGCCGGTCGCGGCAAAGATCGCGTTCGCCAGAGCGGGCGCGGTCCCGGGAACCGATTCCTCGCCCAGCCCGCCGGGATCGGCTTCGCTGTCGACAAAGACCACGTCGATCGGCGGCACATGACGCGCGCGCGCCACCGGGTAGTCATGAAAGTTCGACTGTTGCGGCCGACCTAGCGCGAAGCCGATGGCGCCGAAGCGGCACGCGCTCAGGCCCCAGACGACGCCGCCCACAACCTGCGAGCGCGCGAAGTGCGGATTGACGACGACGCCGCAATCGACCGCGACCACAATGCGCCGCAGCTTGATCGACCGCTCTGCTTCCCGCGACACCGCCACCGCGTGGGCGACGCGCGAGCCGCTGTAGCGCAGCCACGAGAAGCCCCAGAACCAGTCTTGCCCGACCGGGGCGCTGGCGCCGACCTGCTCTTCCAGCGCCTGCAGCACGCGCAAGGCGCGCGCATCCTGTGCCAGCAGCGCCCGACGATAGGCGAGCGGCCGCGCCCCCTTGACGGCAGCCAGCTCGTCGATGAACGACTCGAGGAAGAACGTGTTGGCCGAGCAACCGACCGACCGCCACCAGCCGCTGCGCAGACCTGCCTCGACCCGAGTCCAGCCGATGCTGGGCTCGGGCAGCCGGTAGCCACCGGCCAGGCCCATGATCGCCGTGAAGTCCGGTTCGTCCGCCGGCAGGGTGTGCGTGTTGCTGCTGCTGGCGAGAATCGACGGCGCGGCCACGTCGAAGACGAGGCTGGACACATCGCCGTTGGCGTCCAGACCGGCGCGCAACCGGGCGGCGGCCGCCGGTCGAAAGTAGTCGTTGTGCAGGTCCTGCTCGCGCGACCAGATGAGCTTGACCGGGCGCTTGACGCGCTGGGCGATCAGCGTCGCCTCGCGCGCAACGTCGGTTTCGAGACGCCGGCCGAAGCCGCCGCCGACGCGGGTGGTGTTGACCGTGACCGCGCGCTCCGGCAGCTTCAGCAGCGCGGCGACGGTCGAGCGCACCTGCGCCTGACTCTGGGTCGGCAGCCATAACTCGGCCCGCCCTTCGGCCACGTGCGCGGTCGCAGTCTGTGGCTCCATCGTCACGTGGGCGGCCCACGGCACGTAGAACACCGCCTCCACCCGGCGGTGCGCCGCGTCCATCACCCGCTCGCTGGCACGGCGCTGCTCGGCCGCGCTGCCCTCGCGCTCAACGCGAACCGGCATGCCCTGGCCTGCCGCCACCGCCGCCAGCAGCGCCTGCCGATGCCGATCGGTATCGGGCAGGGTCGGCGGCGGCGTCCATTCGATGCGCAGCTTGCGCAGCGCCTGGCTTGCCGTCCAGAAGTCGCTGGCCACGACCGCCACCGCGTCGTCGAGGCGGACCACGTCCACCACCCCCGCGCTGCGCAAGGCCGCGGTTGCATCCACCGAGCGCACGGCACCGCCCGCGATCGGGCTGTGAACGATCGCCGCAGTGCTCAGGTTCGGCAGTCGAACATCGACCCCGAACACCGCCGAGCCGTCGAGGAAGCCGAACTCGTCGGCGTGCGCCCGGCCCGCGAATACGGCGCGGGGCATCCTGCGCTCGTCCACCTGCACCTCGGACGGCACCGGAAGACGGGCCGCCGCGTCCGCCAGGTCGGCAAAGCGCGCGATGCGCGCCGAGGGTCGGTGCACGACCGCCCCGGCTTGCACAGCGCACTCGGCCGCCGCCACCTGCCAGCGCGCAGCGGCGGCCTGCACCAGCACCGCGCGCGCGGTCGCGCCCAGTTGCCGCAACGAGGCGTAGTGGGCCCGGATGCCGGCGCTGCCCGAGGTGACGTAGTCGTCGTCCGGTCCCAGATAGGGCGCGCGCACGGGCGCCTGCTTGAGCGCAATCCGCTCCGGCGCCACGTCGAGCTGGTGCGCAACGATGGCCGCGAAGGACGAGGGCGTGCCCTGGCCGAGGTCCGTGACCTTGTGGAACAGCGTGATTGCGCCCGCCGCGTCGATCACCAGCCACACCGACCAGTCGTTGACCGGCGGCTGCGCCGACGTGGAAGCGGCAGCACCGCCGAGGACCCGCGCCGGACCCGCCAGGCAGGCAATCCCCGTCGCCGTGACCGCACAGACGAAAGCGCGTCGACCGAGCTTCACGCCGATGCTCCCCGTGCGCGCGCCAGCGCGATCGCCGCGCCGATGCGGGCGTAGGTGCCGCAGCGGCAGATGTTGCCGATGTCCTCCAGCGTCTGCGCGGGCGGCGGCGTCGGGCCAGCCAGCGCGGCGGCCGCCGCCATGATCTGGCCGGGCTGGCAATAGCCGCACTCGGATACGCCGATCTCCAGCCAGGCCTGCTGAACGGGGTGAGGCCGGTCTGGGGTGCCGAGGCCTTCGATCGTCCGAACCTTGCGTTTCGACGTGGCGCTCATCGGAACGACACAGCTTCTGACGGCCGCGCCATCCAGATGCACGGTGCAGGCACCACACTGCCCGATGCCGCAGCCGTACTTGGTGCCAGTGAGGCCCAGTTGGTCGCGCAGGAACCACAGCAGCGGTCGCGCTGCCGGCCCGGCGTAGTCGCGCGGTGCGCCATTGACATCCAGGCGTACCCGTACGATCTTGTCCCCGTCGTCCACGTGTTTCTCCGGCTGTTGCGAGCGGCGACTCTAGAAGAGGCGGCGCGGCGCCGCTTTCGATTCCGCTGTCTAGTGCGACGAACTTTCTGAATACCCGACACCGTGGCCGCGAAACGCACCCGCCTGTCCCTCGACTTTCTGCGCGTGCTCGACACGGTGGCCCGCACCGGGTCGATCTCGGCCGCGGCGCGCGAACTGGATCGCGTGCCTTCGGCCGTCAGCTACGCGGTCGACCAGATGCAGCGCGCGCTGGGTCAGAAGCTGGTCCGTCGCCAGGGCGGGGTCATGGCGCTCACCGAGGTCGGCGCCGAACTGCACGCGGTCGGGCTGAGGATGCTGGCGGAGGCGGACCATGTTGAACGCCGATTCGAGGCCCTGCGGCACGGCCGTGCGATGGAGCTGCGGATCGCCATCGATACCGTGTTCGACCTGCGCAGCGTGGCCCGGCTCGTCCGCGAGTTCGACACGCTGGGCGCCGGCACCACGGTCCGCCTGCTCGAAGAGGTCCTCGGCGGACCGTGGGATGCGCTGACCACCGGCCGCGCCGACCTGGCGATTGCCGGCCTGGCCTCGGGTGGCCTGCCGGCCGGCGGCGGTTGGGACTGCAGGGCGCTTGGCGACGTGCCGTTCGTGTTCGTCGCAGCGCCGGGCCATGCGCTGGCGCAGCAAGCGGCGCAAGACCGCGGCCGTGCGCTCGGCGACGCGCTCGTGCGCAGCCATCGAGTCGTCGTGATCTCGGACTCCTCGCGACGGCTGCCCAAACGCTCGGTCGGTCTGATCGGCGCGCAGCCGACGCTCGTCGTTCCGAATCTGGCGGCCAAGCTGGCGGCGATCGCCGATGGCCTGGGGGTCGGCTTCGTCCCGGCGATGCGGGCGCGTGATTGGATCGGCGCCGGCCGCCTTGTCCCGTTGCCGGTGGCGCAGCCGGCGCCGGTTGGCCGCTTTGCGATCGTCTGGCGGCGCAGCGCCGGGGACAAGGCCGTGGCGTGGTGGGTCGATGCGCTGACGCGCGCCGGGCCCGGGCTGCTCGCCGGGAGCGCTGGACTACCAGGCGACACGCTGGCCTAGCTAGCCAGGCCGGGCAGGCAGTCGCTGCCCATCCATCGCATGCGTCATCCCGCCGGCCTGCTCGCGTTCGAGCGCCTGCTGCCCCCGCGCCAGCGCGGACGCCGCTTGCCGGCTATCTTGGGGGGTACGGTGCCGCGTGTGCTCTCACCTTCGGTCGGCTTGGCGCACTGCCGATCCGGCCCAGGGCGCTTCGACGACGGTTCTGGTCGCCTGTTGGTCGCCGTGGGAGGCAGGCCAGCGAACCCCAAAGCTCACCGCGGCGGCGCAGACGGCGCGACGATGCCGTAACGCGACAGGACGCACCGGGCCTGCGCCGGCCCACGCACGACGAAAGCGTGCATGCCGAGTTGCGCCGCGGCCTCGACGTTGCGCGCGCCATCGTCCAGGAACAGCACTCGGGAGGGTGACAGCCCGAGGCCTTCGAGAGCGGTCCGGAAGGCCTTGACCGACGGCTTCAATGCGTCGATCTCATGCGACAGGAAAGTCTTGTCGAGACGATCCGTCAGTCCCATCGACCGAATCTTTTCCCAGTGCACGGCGCACGAGTTGCTCAGGGCGGCCACTCGATAGCGATTCGGGATGTCGTCCAGCAACTCGATCGCGCCCGGCAACAGCCCGGTTGGCCAGTTGCAGAAGTCCTGCAAGAAAGCCTCGGCCGCGACCGGCAGGCGCAGGTCCGATACGACTCTGGCCGCAAACGTCGGCGCATCGATGACGCCGGTCTCGTGCGCGACCACGGCGGGCGAGGCCAACCACCGTGCATGCAAGGCATCGTGATCGGGCGCCACGCCCAGTAACCTCGACAGGGTAGGGACGCCGTCGAGCGCCACCAGCACCCCGCCGATATCGAACAGCACGGCAGCGATGTCGTGAGCCATGCGCTGTCAATCCTCAGCGGGCAGAAAGTGGGGCCGCAGCGCCCGCAGAATGTCGGGTAGCCACGGCGTTGCGACCGCAACACTAGCCGCCGCCCGGGCTTGCGCCGATCCGTTCAGGGCGATCGAGAAGCCCACCGCCCGAAACAACGGGATGTCCGAGCGCGCATCGCCCACCGCCGCAATCCGCGACATCGGCACGCCGAAGCGATGTGCGAGCCGCGCGACCGCTCGCACCTTGTCGCGCTCGTCGAAGTGCCGGGCGACCGCTCCGGTCAGCAGGCCGCCCGGGCCGCAATTCATCCGGGCGCCGGTCCACTCGTCGAAGCCGAATCGATCGCCGACCGCGCTGGCCATGAATCGCCACGCCCACGTGTTGAGGACGGTGAAGACGCTGCGTCTGTGCAGTTCCTGCAAGGTTTCGCGGATGCCCTCGATGAGCGGAACGTCGCGCATGATCGAGGTGATGTTCTCGCGCGATCTGCCGCTGAAGTAAGGGGCTTCCGTCGCAGCGACCGCTTGGGCGGACATCAGGCCCATGTCGTATTGCAACTCCAGTGCGCGGAGGATGTCTCCGTGAAGTCTTTTCCAACGAGGTATGAGCCTGGAGCCGGGCTCGTGATTCCAACGAGGTCTGAGCCTGGAGGGGGTGAGCGGGTAAGGGGCTGACGGGCAGTCCGGCGGCCGGGCGCGTCGATCATCGAAGGCATGGTGATCGAC
>JADCGX010000210.1 GCA_020248785.1 Burkholderiales bacterium
CTGTCCGAGGGTGAGGTTGCGGGTGTAGAGATCGAGGCGGGTCTGCATGAGGAGGTCCGGAGAGCGGCGCGTCAATCAGGCGCGCACATCGAGGCGTACGCCGCGCGCCGCCGGAGGCGTCTGCGCGGCCGTGGCATCCTTGAAGCGGCTGTACGTAAGAGGACCGAGGCTCGCCGTCCGCGCGAAGAAGTTCCGCTCCTCGGCGGTGAGCACGCTCCAGAACGCCGGGTCGGTACCTGCGGGCGCCTCCGCCGGCACCGCCGACTGCGCGGCGCCCTGTCCGGCGATTGGCGTCTGCGGCTTGAGTGCATTCGCGGGAGCGGGCGTGCGGGCCGGCGGCAGCCCCGGCTGCGACACGACGCCGTGCTGGCCGGCGTTGGACGTGCGCGCCGCGTCGGCGCGGGTGGCGCCGAGGTTGGGAAGCAGCGGGGTGGTGTTGATGCCGTTGATGCTCATGGATCGGACTTACTGCGGAAGAGGAGAGCGGCGGGCCGGGACGCGAGACGCGGTCGGAGAGGAGGAAGCGGAGGAGGTGACCTCGGACCGCATCCCGGACCCGCCGCAACAGAGGCGGCGATCAGGTGGGTTCAGATATCCAGCGCGGCGCGGAGCATGGACTTCGCGGTGCTGAACACCGCGGCGTTGGCTTCGTAGATGCGTTTCGCGTCCATGAGCTTCACGAGTTCCTGCGTGGTATCGATGTCGGGGTAGCGCACGTATCCGGCCTCGTTCGCGTCGGGATGACCGGGCTCGTACACGAGTCGGCCCTGTCCCTGGTCTTCGGCGATGCCGGCAACACGGACACCGTACTCGCCGCCGAGGGGGCCGTTCACGCCACCGGCAGCACTCAGCACGGGTACTTCGATGGGTTTGGGCCCGTCGGCCGTCACCGGTACGTCGAAGGCCGGCGAGCCGAAGACGCCATTGCTGGCGACGCTCGAGCCCATGGCCTGGGCCGCCGGCGTCCCCGGGTTGTAGACGGCGGTCTGCGACGCGGCCGCCTCGAGCACGACGTCGCGGCGCCGATACGGCTGGCCGTCCGGGCCGCGCGTGACGTCGGCGTTGGCGATGTTCTGCGCGATGACTTCCATGCGCTGGCGCTGGGCGGCGATGCCGCTGGCAGCGATGCCCATGGACTTGAACATGGGGCGCACCACCTGCTGCCCGGGGACGGGCAGGAGGGCTGGCTGGCGGATCGGATTGATCGGCATCAGCCGTTACCTCCCTTGATGGCGGTGCGGAGACTGGCGTAGGTCTTTTCGAGGAGGCGCGACGTCGCGAGGAAGCGAAGCTGCTCGTCGGCGAGTGCCACCATTTCGTCTTCCACGTTCACCGGGTTCAGCTGGGCCTGGGGCGTGCCGGCCTTGGCCTCGAGGGCAAAGCCGTCCCCGTTCTGCAGGGTGGCCTTGGAAACACGATCGGCAATGCCGCGCGAGCGTTCGACGCTGCGATCGAGCGACGATTTGAGCTGCGGCGCCGAAGTGACGCGATCGATGAGTCCGAAGAGCATCTGACGTACCGGAGTGAAAGGGCGAACGAATCCGGTACCGAGCAAAGCAATGTGCGGGCCAAACCGCCGTGGTCGGCGGAATTGGTCCGTAACGCATTTCAATTCAACGACTTGAATGGTAATCGCCGTGGGGAGGGCAGAAACTGCCGCCCACGAAAATCGACGGCAATACGGAAGGTTTTGCCGGTCCGAGGGTGATCCAAGTTGCCGAGTCGGTGACGACGGCGTGCCCGGCCACCCGGGCCAGGTTCGGAGTCCGTCAGTCCTCGCCGTCGTCCTTGCCGGGGCCGTTCAGCTTGTTGCGCAACGTGCGCACGCTGATCCCCAGGAGTTCGGCCGCCTTCGTACGGTTATTATCGGCTGCATGCAGCGCGTGCTGAATCAGCACGCGTTCCGCATCGGCCACATTGAGGGATTGCAGGGCGATGCTGCCGGCGCCGCCGGCGGGGGTGGGCAGGGCCACCCCGACGGCCCCTGGCGCCGCGGCGGCCCCGGACACGGCCAGCATGGGCGTGCCGCCCAGCCCCGGCGTGGCGAAGGCACGCGGGCGCATGTTGGGGGACCCGAGGGAGTGGGCCAGCCCGAAGCGCGTTCCCTCGAGGCAGTGGGGCTGAATGATCGGGTCGGGGGTGAGGATGACGGCCCGCTCGATCACGTGCTGCAGTTCGCGCACGTTGCCCGGCCACGGATAGGACTGGAGCGCTTCGAGCGCGTCGGGGGAAAGTCCCTCGATCTTCTTGCCCAGTTCGGCGGCCACGCGCATCGCGAAACGCAGGGCCAGCACCGGGATGTCCTCCGGCCGTTCCCGCAGGGGCGGGATGAGCACCGGGATGGTACTCAATCTGTAATAGAGGTCCTGTCGGAACGTCCCGTGGTCGGCCTCCATGGCCAGATCCCGGTTGGTGGTGGCCACGATGCGCACATCCACTTTGATGGGGGTCGTGCCGCCGACACGTTCGAATTCCTGCTCCTGCAGCACACGCAGCAGCTTCGCCTGCAGGTCGAGTCGCATTTCCGAGATTTCGTCGAGCAACAGCGTGCCGCGGTTGGCGCGC
>JADCGX010000211.1 GCA_020248785.1 Burkholderiales bacterium
GCGCCGCGTAATCGTTGACCTGATCGGCGCAGAAGACTGGTCGGCCATGGGCGCCGACGTGAAGGGCGACGCCTACGAGGGCCTGCTCGAGCGCAACGCGCAGGACATCAAGTCCGGCGCCGGCCCCCGACATAACTAGACAAGGGGCGACACCCATGAAGAACGCGGCCATCACCGGCTGGGGCAAATGCATGCCTCCGGCCGTCCTGTCCAACGCGGACCTTTCGACCTTTCTCGAGACCGATGACGAGTGGATCGTCAGCCGCACCGGCATGCGCGAGCGACGCATCTCGAACGTGCCGGCGATCGAGATGGCCTCGGTGGCCGCGGCACGCGCGCTGGCCTGCGCAGGGCTGGCCGCGCAGGACGTGGAGATGATCGTCTACGGCAGCTGCAGCAACGACGAGCAGGTGCCCAACTCGGCCTCGGGTGTGCAGATGCGCCTGGGCGCGCAGCGCGCGGCGGCGATGGACATCAACACCGCCTGCACCAGCTTTCTGTACGGCCTGTCGTCGGCGGCGGCCATGGTGCGCACGGGCGCGGTGCGCAACGCGGTGGTCATTGGCGTGGAGCTCATCTCGCCGTACATGGACTGGACCAACCGCGGCGTGGCGGTGCTGTTCGGCGACGGCTGCGCCGCGGTAGTGCTGCAAGCCACGGATGAGCCCGGCGTGGGCCTGCTGGGCGAGCAGCTTGGCTGCTATGCCGATGCGCGGCAGACGCTGCGCGTGCGCGGCATGGGCTGCACCTATGCCAACCGCGGTCTCACGCTGGGCGACACGCAGTGGGACTTCGACGGGCAGGAGATCTTCAAGCGCGCGGTGCACGGCATGGGCGAGGCTGCGGCCGCGGTGATGGCCAAGTGCGGCGTGACGCCCGAGCAGATCGACCTCGTGGTGCCGCACCAGGCCAATTTGCGCATCATCGAGGCGGTGGTCAAGCGCGCTCACATTCCGATGGACAAGGTCATGCTCACCGTGCAGCGCTACGGCAACATGAGTGCCGCCACCGTGCCGGTGGCGCTGGTGGAGGCGCTGGAAGAAGGCCGCGTGAAGCCCGGCGCGCTGATCCTGATGCCGGGCTTCGGCGCCGGCCTCACGCTGTGCGCGCACCTGGTGCGCTGGGGCGATCGTGTGACGCCGCTTGGCTCGAGCCCCGCCGAGTTGCCCCCGCTCACCAAGACCGCGCTGGAGCTGGTGAACGAGATCCGCGCCATCAAGGCGCAGGCGGCGGAGCGGTCCGGCGGGGCGCTGCAGGCGCCGAAGCTTGCGGAGACGCTGGGCACGCTGCCGTAACCCGGCCTAAGCTTGACCAAAGGAGGCAGCCGCCTGCGACGGGCGGCCACACCAGGGAGCGGCCATGGCGATCGAATACATCCTCGTCGACTACGAGAACACGCAGCCCAAGGCAGACGAGGTGGCGCTGGTCCGCACCGAGTCGCAGCGGCTGTGGATCTTCCGCGGTCCGGGCCAGAAGAAGTACGAGGCGGAGTTTTCCGAGGCGCTGCTGCTGCTGGGCAAGGACGTGGCGCGCGTGGTGCGCTGTGAGAAGTCGGGCGCCAATGCGCTGGACATGCACATCGCGTTCGAGCTCGGGCGGCTGGCCGCCGGTGACGCGGGTGCCACGGCGGTCGAGTTCATCGTCGTGTCCAAGGACACCGACTACGAGCCGCTGCTGCAGTACCTGCGCAAGCTGGGCTACAGCGCGCGGCGCGAGAAGACGCTGACGGCGGCCATTGGTGCGCCGGTCGGTGGGGCAAGAGCCAAGGCTGCCAAGGAGCCCAGGGTGGCGGCCAAGCAAAGCGCGCCGGCGCGCAAGGCGGCCAACCCGCCGAACAGGCAGGCAAACAAGCAGCCAGACAAGCAGCCGGCCCAGCAGCCCGCCAGGCAGACCAGCAAGCAATCAACCAAGCGCGCCAGCAAGCAAGAGGCAAAGCCGGCAGCGGAGCAGGCCCTCAAGCAAAGCGCGCCGGTCGCAGCGCGGCAGCCCGCCAAGAAAGCGGCCAAGGCAGCGCCGGTCGCCAGTGCCAAGGCGCCCGCCGATCATCTGGGTCGTGCACGCACGGCGCTCATGGCGCACCCAAGGAGCCGGCCCGTGCGCCTGGGCGCCCTCAAGGCGTGGCTACAGGCGCGCAGGGTTCCGGAAGGCGAGGTCGACGGCGTGATCGCCGCCCTGCAGGCCGACGGCACGCTGCGACTGGACGGCAGCAAGCTGACGTACCCGTTGTTCGCATAGGCAAAGACAATCGATCACGTCGGTGCCCGCGGCGGGGCGATCAACGCGTCACTTGAACCTGCGCCTGCTCGAAGATCGAACACGGCGCGTTCCATTTTCAACCGGCGAAGGAAGGCGTAAAGTAAGGATTCCTTACCGGAGTCCTTGATGCTTGCCAAGATCACTTCAAAGAATCAGCTGACGCTGCCCAAGGCCGCGGTCGAGGCTGTTGGCCCGAGCGAGTACTTCGATGTCGAGGTGCGGGGCGGGCAGATCGTCCTCACGCCGGTTCGCATGCAGCGCGGTGACGCAGTCCGCGCGAAGCTCGCCGAGCTGGGGTTGGGCCAGGCAGACATCGCGGACGCCATCCGCTGGGCGCGCAAGGCGATTCCTGCGCAAGCCGTGTCCGAGCCAGCCGCCCCGTATCGCAGCGAGAAGCCGCGCAAACACGCCACGGCAAAGGTCGCTCGCAAGCGGACTGTCCGCAGCAAATGAGCCTGCGCGCGGTACTCGACACGAATGTGGTCGTTTCCGCGTTGCTGTTTCCGGGCGGTCGGCCTGGGCAACTGCGCGCGGCCTGGCAGCGCGGCGCGTTCGTGCCGCTGGCGAGCGCGCAGACGATCAACGAACTCGTGCGGGTCTTGGCCTATCCGAAATTCAGGCTTTCAGCTGACGACCGAGACGAACTGCTGGCTGATTACCTGCCTTGGATCCAAGCGGTGCGTGTACCGGAGCCTGCGCCGCGCGTGCCCACCTGCCGCGATCCCGCAGACGCCATGTTCCTTCACATGGCGGCCGCCGGCCGTGCCGCCTGCCTGGTCACCGGCGATGCGGACCTTCTGGCGCTTGCGGGCCAGCGAGAGCCATGCAGGGTACTGAGCGTCGAAGTGTTTTGCCGGGAGGTGCTCGGCGGGTGAACGGCACTGGCGGGCCGGCTCGCGGCCGCCTCAATGATTGGGCGGTGACTGCAGCGGCGCGCGTGGTGAAGCACACCGGGTTCAGCGGCGCAAAGCGATTGGCGACTAGTCCGGAACGCGAGGGCGAGCAAAGGCACGTGCCGCGCACTTCGATGCAGCGGCGCGGCGCGAGAAGCCGAAACTGTTGTTCTTGAGTGCGAACCGGCAGCGGCGCCGGCTGCAGTCGGCGCTTAGCGCCGGTTGAACTGCTGCCGCGGGCGCGGGGCGCCGCCGCTGCGTTGTTCGATGTGCCGGAAGGTGATGCGGCCCTTGGTGAGGTCGTAGGGCGACAGTTCCAGCGAGACCTTGTCGCCGGCCAGGATGCGGATATGGTGCTTGCGCATCTTGCCCGCCGAGTAGGCGATCAGTTCATGACCATTTTCGAGCGTGACGCGGAACCGGCAGTCCGGCAGGACCTCGTTCACGACGCCTTGCATTTCCAGTTGCTCTTCCTTAGCCAATGGCGCTCCTTGAGCAGATGAACAAAGCGCGGTGCTTTGTGGGCACCGCGCTGTCAAGCTTGGCACGCGAGGCAAGCCCCGCGCGCCGGGCATCGCATTAGATCGGGCGGATCTGCGAGGCCTGCGGGCCTTTTTGCCCTTGGGTCACGTTGAACTCCACGCGCTGACCTTCAGCCAGCGTCTTGAAGCCCGTGCCCTGGATTTCCGAGAAGTGCGCAAAGAGGTCCTTGCCGCCGTCTTCGGGGGTGATGAAGCCGAAGCCTTTGGATTCGTTGAACCACTTGACGGTACCTTGTGCCATGTCTGTATTCCCAAAAAAGTCAAAGAGATTGATCGTCGCGGGACCTTCCCGGACGAGCCGACGTACAAGCAGCGTTGACCTGGGGGACTTCAGAGGCGCCGGCCGATGCTTGCTGAAACAAACAACAGCGCAGCGGGCAGAAAAGAACCGAAGGAGAGACGAACCGAACGCGAGCGGATACATGTTACTCGCTTTATTCCAGTCTGTCGAACGAAATCTTGTGCAAGCAGAGCGTTCGTTCTAGACGGCCGTGAACAAGCGGCCATCGACAGGGCTTTGTTCAGGACGAAGCGGCCCGCCGCGTTGGAGGCGCAGGTTGAACACGCAGGCTGGACGCGCAGGGGGATGTGCAGGGTGAACGCGGCAGTGGTCGATGTGGTGGCCGCATCCCGCATTTGAGTCCGCTGGTGCGCCATGCGTCGGGCTGGCGCTGCGCACAGGCGCTTGGCGCCCATACTGTCGGGATGCATGAGATCAAGACGCAGATCGACATCGACGCGCCGGCGGCGGTCGTGTGGTCGATCCTGGCCGACTTCGCCGCCTACGGCCGCTGGAACCCCCTGATCCCCGGCGTGCTGGGGCGCGCGGGCGAAGGCCGCAGGATCGAGATCACCGCGGCCGGCGCCAACGGGCGGCGCCAAAGTGCCCGGCCCACCATCGTGCGGCTGCGCGAGAACCGCGAGATGCAATGGGTCGAGCGCTGGCGCCTGCCGGGCATGTTCTCGGCCGAGCGGCGCTTTCGCATCGAGCTGCGCTCGCGCGGGGTGCGCTTTCACTACATCGAGAAGCGCGGCGGCCTGTGGGCGCTGCTGTCCTCGGCCGGCGTTGCCCGGCTGCAGCCGGGTGTGGCCGCCATGGCGCGCGCCCTGAAAGAGCGCGCAGAGCGTATGGTGTCGTCTCATGGCACCGTGGCCGCGGCTTCAACGGCGGTCCCGGCGGTCTAGGTCTGCCACGGCGAGGCCTTGCCTCGCTCTGCCACATCATTCGCCACGTTCGCGCCTGCGTATCGGCGCGCCTTCTGGAGTCCAGCATGGCCAAAGCGTCATCCCGTCCGCACCAACCCGTGTTCCAGGCACCGATCCTGCTGCAGTGGACCGATGAGAAGCTGCGGCAGCTCGACCAGGCGCAACTGCTCAACCTGCTGCACAACCTGGGTCATCAGCGCGAGATCGGCCGGCTGAAGGATGCCGACGCGCATGCGCTCGAGCAGCGCATCGCGCCGCTGGTGACCGGCCGCAAGGGCAGCGAGCTGCGCAAGCGCATGGCCAAGGACGCCAAGGACGCAACGGCCGCTGCGGCGCAAGCCAGCGCGGACAAGGCCATCGCCTCGTAAGAAAACAAACAAACGCACGGCGCGGCGCGTCTGCCCGCCGCGACCGCCGCCTGTGCACCGCCGCACGTTACGGCGCAGCGCCCCCGATTCCGACACCCATAGTCCGCTGCGCCTGCGGGCGCGTTGCGGCGTGTCGATCACGCCGTCGTCAACGGACGCCGGGCGCGGACCGTGCGCGCGGTGGTGAGTCACGACGATGGATCACTCGTCACGCGCACCATCGCGCCGACAAGCGACGACGCGTTCTTCGAGGACGGCTCGCCCAAGGCGCGCTGAACGCCTCAGGTGCCGCGCACCGCTGCCCGCAGCTGCGACGCGGAGGCGTCGTCCGCGGGGTAGAACAGCTCCACGCACAGCTCCTCGAGCGTGATGTCGCGCGGCGTGCCAAAGGTCGTGAGCGTGGTGAAGAAGCGCACCGCCCCGAGGTCGGGCAGGTCGAGCTCATACGGGACGATCAGGGGCATCGGTGCGCCGGCGGCCGGCAGCGCGCGGTCGGCCAGCGCGGCCTGCACGTTTGGATAGCTCTGGACCTCGGTGAGCAAGGCCTGTAGCCGCGCATCGCCAAACCGCTGCGCCTGCCGACGCAGCGCGCCTAGCGCGATGGGCGTCCACTCTGCCAAGTTGCGCGTGTAGCGCGCGAGCCCGTCCGGGTGCAGGCTGGCGCGGAACACGTTGATGGTGGGCTCGCGCAGCGCGGGCGGCAGCAGCTGCGCCAGCATGCTCGCGCCCTGATTGGCCAGCACCACGTTCCAAAGCCGATCGACCACGAGGCCGGGCAGCGGATCGTGCGCGGCGAGGATGCGCTCGAGCGCGGCGCGCGCGCTCGCCATCTCGGTCGCATCGAGCGTGCGCTCGGCATAGCGCGGCGCGAAGCCCGCGGCCAGCAGCAGATCGTTGCGCTCGCGCAGCGGCACCTCGAGGCACTGCGCCAGTGCGAGCAGGGTCGCGGGGCTCGGCCGTGCACGGCCGGTCTCGATGTAGCTCAGGTGACGTGGCGAGACGCCGGCATCGAGCGCGAGATCCATCTGGCTGCGGCGGCGGCGCATGCGCCAGTCGCGCAGGAGTGGGCCGACCCCTGGGCGTGCGCCGGGGGGGACGGAGGCGTGCTTTGCAGTCGACATGGTGGTTCCACGGTGATGGCGCCATTGTCTGCCACCGGTGGCGGACCGCCATGACCTCCGAGGTCATCGCCCAGCGGCTGCCATTGGCGGAGAGTCGGTCCTGACGCAAACCTCACTTCAGCCTCAGGAGGTCTCCAATGCAACGCACGACCCACCACATTGCCCCGGCCCCCCTGCTGCGGGTCGGCCTGGCCATCGACGCGGCCGGCAGCGGCGCCGTTGGACTCGCGCATGTCGCGGTCACGGGCGCGCTCGCGCAGCTCATGGCGGTGCCGACGGCACTGATCCTTGGCAGCGGCCTCTTCATGCTCACTTACGCGGCCACGCTGGTGGTCCTCGCGCGCAGCACCACGCTGCCGCGCGGGCTGGTGCGTTTCATCGTCGTCGGCAACAGCGCCTACGTGGCGGGCTGCCTGCTGCTGGCCCTGCTGGTGCCGAACCTGAACGTGTATTCGGTCGCGCACCTCGTGCTGCAGGCGCTCGCGGTCACGGGATTGGTCGTGCTGCAGGCGCGCGGGCTGGCGCAGTCGCGGCCGGCCGACTCGACCCGCATGCGGCTGGCCTGAAGGAGATCACCATGGACAGCATCACCCTGCTCCCGCTCGCCGTCGCGCTGATGATTTGCATTCGGGCCCTGGGCGCGTGCATTGTCGTCGGGTTGGCAACCAGCAAGTTCTTGGAGGCAAGCGCACGCCAGCCCGAACTGATGCCGGCGCTACAAACCAAGTTCTTCGTCGGCGTGGGCGTGATCGATAGCGCCTTCATCATCGCCACCCGGCATGGCGCTGTGGTTTACCACCGGCAACCCGTTCGCGCGCTAACGTGCGGCCGGCACGCCGCGTGGGCCGCACGCTGGTGTGCTGGCGGCCCAGCCGCGCGTGAAAGACGTCGCGGTTGCTGCGGCGTGGCCGGGCGGGGTCGTCAAGCTCGCGCGGCACCGGCACACAGCGCGTCGCGTTGCGCCAGCCGCGCGATATTGGATGGCGTGAGGCGATGCAATCAACCTACGCCGCAGCCGTGCAAGCCCCCGCGCCGACCAACCTGAACGCGCACGGCAAGTTGCCGCGGCGGCGTCGCGCGCGCTACACCTGTGGCATCGTGACGGCCGACCGTCTTCCGTGGTTCTCGAGGCAGCACTCCAGGAATCGCCGATGGCCAAGGACTTCAACGCGATGGAAGACAGCAACCGCTCGGGCAATGCGTCGATCCACGACGTGTCGGACCCGGCGCGCCGCACGCTGTTGCGCGGCGGCGTCGGAGCGGCCGCCAACGGCTTGCTCGCGCCGCTGGCTGGTGTGGTCAGCCTGGGCGGCTGCGCCAGCGCGGCCGCCGGCGGCAGCCCGCTGTTGGGCTTCAAGAGCGTGCCCGTTTCGACCGCCGACACCGTGACCGTGCCAGATGGCTACAGCGCGCAGGTGATCGCGCAGTGGGGCGAGCCGGCCGGCGTATCGGGCGAGAACGCCGCCTTCAAGTGGGATGCCTCCAACACGGCGGCCGAACAGGAGGCGCAGCTTGGGATGCATCATGACGGCATCCACTTCTACCCGCATAGCGGGAGCACCGCCGGCCTGCTCGTGATGAACCACGAGTACGTGGATGAGGGCCTGCTGTTCGCCGACGGGTTTGCCAACTGGTCGAGCGAAAAAGTGCGCAAGGCGCAGGCCGCGCATGGCGTGAGCGTGATCGAGGTGCAGTTCAAGGACGGGCGCTGGGAGATCGTCCGGCCTTCGCCGTGGGCGCGTCGCATAACCGCCAACACGCCGTGCGGCATCAGCGGCCCGGCGGCCGGCCACGCGCTTCTGCGCACGGCCGCCGATCCGACAGGGCGCCGCGTGCTTGGCACGCTGAACAATTGCGCCAGCGGCAAGACGCCGTGGGGCACGTATCTCACCTGCGAAGAGAACTTCATCTTCTACTTCAACGGTCCCAGGGAGCCGAGCGCGCATGAGCGGCGCTGGGGTCTGCGGCCCGGCAACCCCGCGGGCGGCCGCTGGCATGAGTTCGATGCGCGCTTCGACGCCGCCAGGCACGCCAACGAGCCCAATCGCTTCGGCTGGGTGGTGGAGATCGACCCCTTCAACCCCAGCCACACGCCGGTCAAGCGCACGGCGCTGGGCCGCGCTGCGCACGAAGGCGCGACCACCGTCGTGGCGAAGGACGGCCGCGTAGTGGTGTACATGGGCGAGGATGCGCGCTTCGAGTACATCTACAAGTTCGTCAGCCGCGACGCGATCCGGCCCGGCGGCTTGCGCGCCAACGCCGAGTTGCTCGATCACGGCACGCTGTACGTCGCCCGCTTCGATGCCGACGGCCGGGGGCGCTGGCTGCCGCTGGTGCACGGCCAGGGGCCGCTGAATGCGGCCAACGATTTTGCCGACCAGGGCGAGGTGCTCATCAAGTCACGCCAGGCGAGCGATGTGCTGGGCGCCACCAAGATGGATCGGCCCGAGTGGATCGATGTCGATCCACGGGGCTGGGTTTACTGCACGCTCACCAACAACAGCAACCGCGGCGCGGAACGCATGGCCCCGGTCGACGCCGCCAACCCACGCGCCAACAACACCATGGGCCACATCATCCGGTGGAAAGACGATGGGGACTTCACTGGCACCGGTTTCAGCTGGAACCACTTTGTGCTCGCCGGAGAACCGGCCAACGCGCGTGCCGAGGCGCAAGGCAACGTGAAAGGCGATGCGTTTGCCTGCCCGGATGGCCTGTGGGTCGATGCGCGCGGCGTGCTGTGGATCCAGACCGACATGAGTACCTCCGCGATAGGGCGGGGCGAGCTCAAGGCGCTCGGCAACAACATCATGCTCGCGGCGGACCCGCGCAGCGGCGAGATCCGCCGCTTTCTGGTGGGCCCGGTGGGCTGCGAGATCACAGGGGCGACGGCCACGCCCGACGGCTGCACGATGTTCGTCAACATCCAGCACCCCGGCGAGAGCCCGAGCGAGCGCAGCGATTCTGCCGCGCCGCGTCGCCATTCCAACTGGCCGGATTTTCATCCAGCGGGTCGGCCACGCTCAGCCACCGTGGCGATCCGCAAGAACGACGGCGGCGTGATCGGGACCTGATTCCATTTCTAATTCAAAAGGCTAATATTTAGCCACGGCCAAGAAACGATGGAATGCACCCGAGGAAGATCGCTTTCGAGGTCGCGAAGCCCGCATTCGAGTTGGTTCTCCAGCGCCTCCAGGCTGTCGAAGACGAGGTTGTGGAAGAACTTCTCGCGCAATTCGTCCCAGACATGCGCGACCGGGTTCAGTTCGGGCGCGTACGGCGGCAGGGACAGCAGGCGCAGGTTGGCAGGCAACTTCAGGCCCTGGCCGCGATGCCAGTCGGCGCCGTCGAGTACCATCACGATGCGAC
>JADCGX010000212.1 GCA_020248785.1 Burkholderiales bacterium
ACATCCCGCGCGGCAGCCCGGCGCGCTCAGCGGCACGTGCCCAACTCGATCGCGACGATCCGCCACCTGCTCGGCGTCCAGCTCATCCATCGCCTCGGCCGCTGTCCACATTGCGGCCAGCAAAGCAGAAAACTACTTTTGCGACACAGTAAGACTAGGGAGACAACCCAGCATGCCGACCAATACCCGCATCGTCCTAGCCAGCCGGCCGACCGGCTGGGTGGTGCCCGAAAACTTTCGCCTTGAGACCGTCGAGACGCCGCCCCTGACCGACGGTCAGGTCCTGGTGCGAAACCACTGGCTGTCGCTCGACCCGTACATGCGCGGCCGCATGAACGAGGGCCGCTCGTATGCCGCCGCGCAGGCGCTCGGCGAGACCATGGTCGGAGGCACCGCGGGCGAGGTGATCGAGTCGCGCCATGCGCGGTTCCATCCCGGCGACCTCGTGGTGGGCTACCTCGGCTGGCAGACGCATGGCGTGAGCGACGGCAGCGGCCTGTACAAGGTGGACACGACACAGGTGCCGCTGTCGGCCTACCTCGGTGCGGTCGGGATGCCGGGCGTGACCGGCTGGTACGGCCTGAACCGCATCATAGAGCCGAAGCCGGGGGAGACCGTGCTCGTCTCGGCCGCTGCCGGCGCGGTTGGCAGCGCAGTGGGCCAACTGGCGCGGATCGCCGGCTGCCGCGCGGTCGGCATCGCCGGCGGCCGCGACAAGTGCGATTACGTGGTCCGGGAACTCGGCTTCGATGCCTGCATCGACTACAAGAGCCAGGACGTCGGCAAGGCGTTGAAGCAGGCCGCGCCGCAGGGCGTCGACGGCTACTTCGAGAATGTCGGCGGCGAGATCCTGGACGCCGTGCTGCCGCGCATGAATGCCTTTGGGCGGATTGCCCTGTGCGGGCTTATCGCCGGCTACAACGCCGAGCCCATCCCGATCCGCAACCCGACCTGGTTCCTGATCAGCCGCCTCAAGCTGCAGGGCTTCATCGTCAGCGAGCACCTGGACCTGTGGCCCGGTGCGCTCAAGGAGCTCGGCATGCACGTGGCCACCGGCAAGATCAAGTACCGCGAGTCGGTCGCGCAGGGCATCGAGAACGCACCGGCCGCCTTCATCGGGCTGCTCAAGGGCCAGAATTTCGGCAAGCAGCTGGTCAAGCTGGTCTAGGCGTCATTCGCCTGGCGAAGCGAAGCGCACGTCGGGCCACTCGGGTCAAGCGGATGACACGGAGAGCGGGGGCAAAGCGCGATGAGCACGTCGCCTTCGCTCAGTCTTGGCCCAATGTCGAGACGCAAGCCCTGAGAATCGAACCTGCACCACGGACGATGCCAGGGCGACGGCTCGGCAGCCCCGCGGGGTGCTTCTGCGTCCGCCGGTTGCTCTCCGTGTGACCGACTCTCCAAATAAGGACCGCCATGCAGGACTTCGAAGGACGCGTTGCCGTCATCACCGGTGCCGCCAGCGGCTTCGGCCGCGAGTTTGCGCGCCTGGGCGCGGCGCGCGGCATGAAGCTGGTGCTGGCCGATGTGCAGGCCGACGCGCTGGCCGCCACCGAGGCCGAGCTGCGGGCTGCCGGTGCCGAGGTCGTTGGCGTGCGGGTGGACGTGTCGTGTGCCGACGATGTCACCCGGCTGGCCGAGCGCGCCTACGCGGCCTACGGTGCAGTGCACCTGCTGTTCAACAACGCGGGGGTCGGTAGCGGCGGTCTCATCTGGGAGAACACCGAGCGCGACTGGCAGTGGGTGCTGGGCGTCAACCTGTGGGGAGTGATCCATGGCGTGCGCCAGTTCGTGCCGCGCATGCTGGCCAGCGGCGAGCCTGGTCACGTTGTCAACACAGCCTCGGTGGCCGGGCTGCTCAACGCGCCGAACATGGGCGTGTACAACGTGAGCAAGCACGCGGTGGTGTCGCTGACCGAGTCGCTGTACCACGACCTGAAGCTCGTGCAGGCGAACATCGGCGCCTCGGTGCTGTGTCCGGCCTATGTGCCCACTGGTATCGCACAGTCACACCGCAATCGCCCGGACGAGTTGCGCGACGACGCGGCGCCCACCGCCTCGCAGCGGGCCGCGCAGGCGGCCGTCAGCAAGGCGGTGCAGGGCGGGCGCATGAGTGCCGCGGACGTGGCCCGCGCCACCTTCGCGGCGATCGAGGCCGAGCGTTTTTACGTCTTCACGCATCCGCGGATCATGCCGACCGTTGAACTTCGCTTTGCCGATGTTCTCCAACAGCGCAATCCGACCGACCCGTTCAGAACGAAGCCCCAGCTGAGGCCGCAGCTCAATCCTGGATAAGCGATTCCGCCGCCATGCTGGCGGACCTGCCCGACGATCTGCAACACTGCGGGCAGCGCGGCCTGCGCGCCGCCATCTGAGCCCCATACCGCCCGAGGAGTGATCCACGTGTCTTTCCGTGCGCTTGCCTTTGCCGCTGCCGTCATTCTCATCACGACTGTGTGGAGCGTCGCCCAGCCGGCCGCTGCGGCCGCACCTGCCGCGCCGGTGGCCTTGCCGCCCGGCGTCAAGCTGGTGACCTCGGTCGAAGGCATCACCGAATTCGTGCTGCCCAACGGCCTACGCGTCCTGCTTTACCCGGACCAATCCAAGCCGACGGTGACGGTGAACATCACCTACCTTGTCGGCTCGCGCCACGAGAACTATGGCGAGACCGGGATGGCGCACCTGCTCGAGCACCTGATCTTCAAGGGCTCGAAGAACTACCCGAAGCCGGATGCCGAGTTCAACCGGCGCGGCTTTCGCAACAACGGCACCACGAGCTTCGACCGCACCAATTACTTCTCGACGTTTCAGGCGAGCGACGACAACCTGCGCTGGGCCATCGGCTGGGCCGCCGATGCGATGGTGAACTCGTTCATCGCGAAGTCCGACCTCGACTCCGAGATGACCGTGGTGCGCAACGAGTACGAAATGGGCGAGAACCAGCCGGACCAGGTGCTGTTCAAGCGCATGTTCGCGGTCATGTTCGACTGGCACAACTACTCCAACCTGCCCATCGGCAACCGCAGCGACATCGAGAACGTCGCGATCGAGAACCTGCAGGGGTTCTATCGTCGCTACTACCAGCCCGACAACGCCGTGCTGAGCATCGCCGGCCGCTTCGACGAGGCGCAGACCCTGCGCTGGGCCGTCGAGGCGTTCGGCAAGATCCCGCGCCCGCAGCGCACGCTGCCCACGCTGTGGACGGTGGAGCCCACGCACGACGGCGAGCGCAGCTTCACGGTCCGCCGCGCTGGCGATGTCCAAATCGTGCTGCTGGCCTATCGCATCCCGGCCGCGCTGTCGCGCGACAGCACCGCTCTGGCGGCCGCGGCCGAGGTGCTTGGCGACACGCCGAACGGGCGACTGCATCGGGAACTCGTCGAGAAAGGGCTGGCCGCGCAGGTGTTCGCCTTCCCGGTGTTCCTGCGCGACCCCGGACTGGTGATGTTCGGGGCGGTGGTCAAGAAAGGCGAGCCGCTCGATCCGGTGCGCGAGCGCATGATCCAGATCGTCGAGGGTCTGGCGCAGCAGCCGCCAACGCCCGACGAACTGAACCGCATCAGGCAGGACGCGGCCACGCAGTACGACCGGGCCCTGGCCGATCCGCAGCAGTTCGGCATTTCGCTGTCGGAGTACCTGTCGCTTGGCGACTGGCGCCTGTTCTTCGTCGCGCGCGACCGCATTGCGCAGGTCACGGCGCCGGAGATCGCGGCGGCCGCCGGCCGCTACTTCCTGCGCGATAACCGTGGGGTGGGCAAGTTCATTCCGGAGGACAAGCCCTTGCGCGCCGTGATCCCGGCGCCGCTCGCGGCGGCCGATGTGCTCAAGGACTTCAAGCCGCGCGCCACCGTGGCAGCCGGCGAGGTGTTCGACGCGAGCCAGGACAACATCGACAAGCGCACGCGGATCGTGCGCTTCGGCGATCTGCAGGTGGCGCTGCTGCCCAAGCAGACGCGCGGCAACACGGTCAACGTGTCGATGGCGTTCCGCTTCGGCGACGAGAAGTCGCTGCAGGGCAAGACCGTCTTGCGGCAGCTCACCGATGCCATGCTGGCGCGCGGCACCAGCAAGCTCACGCGTCAGCAGATTGCCGACGAGTTCACGCGCCTGAAGTTGCAGGGCGGCCTGCGCCAGTTCCAGACCGAGCGGGCCCAGTTGCCCCAGGCCTTGCGCCTGGTGGCGCATGTGATGCGCGACGCCAGTTTTCCGCAGGCCGAGGTCGATCTGCTCAAGCGCGAAGTGCTGACCGGCCTGCAGGCGCAACGCTCCGACCCGAGCGCGGCGGCCAATGATTTGCTGGCGGCGACGGTGAACACCTATCCGGTGGGCGATCCGCGGCGCTACGTGACCATCGACGAGCGGCTCGATGCGATCCCGAAGATCACGCGTGACGATCTGGTCGCCTTCCATCGCGACTTTTTTGGCACGGCGCGGGGCGAGATCGCGATCGTCGGCGACTTCGACGACAAGGCGATCGAGCCGCTGCTGCGCGAGCTCTTTGCCGGCTGGGCCTCGCCCGCGCCGTATGCGCGCATCCTGAGCGAGCCGCGGCCGACGCCGCCGCAGCGCGTGATCGCGCCCACACCGGACAAAGAGAGCGCCACTTTCCGCTCGCGCACCGTGGTCGCGCTGCGTGACGACGATCCCGACATGCCGGCCATGCTGGTGGCCAACTACATCTTCGGCGGCGGCTCGGGACTGGCCAATCGCCTGGTCAACCGGGTGCGGCAGCGTGACGGACTGTCGTATGGCATCGGCTCGGGGCTGTCGGTGGGGGGCTTCGATCGGGCCGGCAGCTTCAGCATCTTTGCGATCGCCGCGCCGCAGAACATGCCCAAGGTCGAAGCCGCGGTGCGCGAGGAACTCGACCGCGCCGCGCGTGACGGCTTCAGCGAGACCGAAGTCAAGGACGCGATCAACGGCATCCTGCAGGAGCGCCTGGTCAATCGTTCGGAGGACGCCACGCTGGCGGGCGCCTGGGTGGGCAACCTGGACCTCGGCCGTAGCTTCCAGTTCAGCAAGGAGATCGAGCAGCGCATCCGCGCGCTGACGCCGGCCGAGGTCAATGCCGCGTGGCGCCGCCACATCGATCCGGCCAAGTTCACGGTGGTCATCGGCGGCGATCCGGCGCGCGGGATCAAGTAGGCGCCGATGGCCTACGCCGATTACCGCCACCGCCTGAGCCTGCGCGTGCGCTGGGCCGAGGTCGACATGCAGGGCGTGGTCTTCAACGGCCACTACCTGACGTATTGCGATGTCTGCATCACGGAGTACTGGCGCGCGACCGGCCTGCGCTACCCGGACGACTTTCTGGCGCGCGGCAGCGATCTGTTCGTCCGCAAGGCGAGCCTGCGGTACGACGCGGCGGCGGTGTACGACGACGAACTGGAGATCTGCGGTCGCACCGCGCGCATCGGCCGCAGCAGTCTGCGCTTCGTGATCGAGATGTTCCGGCGCGGCCAGCACGCCGAACCGCTGGTCGATGCCGAACTCGTCTATGTCAACGCCGATCCGGTGAGCAAGACAGCACTCCCTTGGCCCGAGGATCTGCGCACGATCCTGCACGACTTCGAGACGGTGAAGCCAGAGCAGGCGCATGGCTGAGGTCACAGTGCGTCTTGGCGCCTGGGACGCCATGCGGGCGCATGCCGAGCCGCTGCGTACCGAGGTCTTCGTCAACGAGCAGAAGGTGCCCGCCGAGATCGAGATCGATGCCTGGGACCCGCAATGCGTGCACGCGCTGGCGTTCGATGCCGACGGCACGGCGCTGGGCACCGGCCGATTGCTGCCGGATGGTCACATTGGACGCATGGCGGTGCGCAAGAGCGCACGCGGGCAGGGCGTGGGAACGGCGCTGCTGCGTGCGCTGATGCAGGAAGCCGCGCGTCGCGGCCATCGCGAGGTCGTTCTAAGCGCGCAAACCCACGCCGTGCCGTTTTACGCGCGCGAGGGCTTTCGCTGCGAGGGCCCCGTTTACGACGACGCCGGCATCCCGCATGTCGACATGCGACGCGCCTTGTCGGGCTGAAGACGAGTCACGCGTGGACGCCGCAGTAACGCCACGGCCGTTGCATATCGTTGCTGACGGTAGGCTGTCGACCGCGGCGCGCGCCCCCGATGCGCAGCGGCCGAGCGCCGCGCCCTTGTCGACGCACGGCGCCGGGGTCGTTGTCGGCATGACGCATCCATGCATGCCGGCGCTGGCCGACGCGCTTGCTGCCCAGCGCAGGGTTGCAGTTAAATTCGGGCAGCCGATCGGGAGTCACCGGTTGCTAACTTGCGCGGCCCAAATTGGGCGAAGATGGCAGCACAGCGTGCCGCAAGTGGCGCGCCCTTTGTATCGTCTCGCGACTGACGCGCAGGCGCGCGACCCTCAGGAGATTGCATGGCACGACTTTGGCTGAACAACCTGCCGCCGAACTTTGGCGAGGACGACATTGCCGCCTTGCTGGAAAAGTACGGCTTTCCGCCGTTCGACCACCTGGAGCAGATGCCCGAGAACGCCCAGGGTCGTGCCGCGGTGCTGAGCTTCGACGAGATCGATGAGGAACTGCTGCAACGTCTGCAGCCGCGCGTCAACGACCTGTACGTCGACGGCCAGACGATCCGCGTCCTGGTCGCTCCGCCGCAGCGCCCTGAGCCGCGCTGACCGTGGGCCTGCTCGACCGTCTGTTTGGTCGCGCGGCGGCGCCGACGCGGGCCCCGCTGTTGCAGGCGGCGCTGCAGCGAGCCGTCGAACTGATCGAGCCCAAGCTTGCGCTCGCGCGTGACTGGCAGTCGTCCCTGACTCCCGGAGTCGAGGCTGCAATCTCCTGCGCGCGCGATGTTGCAGGGCGCCTTGAGCCCGTGCTGCCGTTGTCTAGGGCAGCCTGGTCGGACAGCGCTCTGCTGCGCGCAGCGTTTGCCACGCCCGAGGCCGTCGACGAGACGCTGCGCACCGCGCGCGAGGTGCAGCGGTTCTTCCGCACCCACGCCGACGCGGCGCAGGTCTGCGCCGTGCTTGGCATGCAGTTCAAGCGCGTGCGCCAGTTCGACCGCGATCTGGTCGACGGCCAGGTGGTGGAGGACGTGCAGTTGGAGAGGGCGAGCTTCCAGGCGCATCAGCTGAAAGTGGTGGCGGCAGATCCTGAAGCGCTGCGTCAGGCCGCGGGCGCACGGGTCTTCAACGATCTGATGCTGGCCGCCGCGCGGCGGCTCGCGGAGGCCGCCGCGCGCGGCAAGGACTTGTCGGTCGTGCGCGCAATGCTGCAGGCCCGCCTGCGCATGCTCGAGCGCGACGAGGGCAGTCTGTTTAGCGACGAGCCAGACGTCGCCAACGACGGCATCGCCGACCTACAGGCGCAGCGCACTGAAATCGAACTACAGCTGGTCAGCCTAAGCGACAGTATCGCCGCCACAGGTACGGGAGCAGACGCGCTCGAACGCCAGCTAGAGATTGCGCGAAATGCGCTGCTGCATGCGCGCGAGGTGTTGCACATCGAGCGGCAGCAGCTTCGACTTGACAGCATGAATCGCGTGCTGCCTCAGGATGACCCCCGTGGCCAGCTCGTCTCCTTCGAGACTGCCCAGGGCGTGGGCGCCGACCGCGCCTTTGTGGCCGTCTCGATCCGGCGGCAAGACATGCCTGACGGCGGGCTGCGCATCGGCGCGGTGGAGCGCACGCTTTAGAGCATTTTCGATTTGTTTTCTTACGTAGCCGCAGGATCGGAAATAGTTGCTGCACTCGATTGGCGGGACGCTGTCGAGAAGGGTGGCGATGTGGTCCCAGAGGGCTTGTACGTTGCGCAGCGCGGCGCGGCGCAGGAGCGCATTGAGTTTGGCGAAGAGCTTCTTCTCGATTGGATTCAGGTCGGGCGAGTACGGCGGCAGGTGGCGAATGGTCGCGCCGGCGGCCTCGATGGCTTCGCGCACACCGGCAACCTGATGGCTGGACAGGTTGTCGGCAATGACCACGTCGCCGGCACGCAGGGT
>JADCGX010000213.1 GCA_020248785.1 Burkholderiales bacterium
CCAGGACCACGCTAACCCGCGGGCAGTACGCACCATTGCTACATCGGTCTTCCGCGGCTCCGAATCCGACAGTGCCACAACCCGATGGCCCAGTGTTTCTTCGGCGCGATTTGCGGGCTCGGGCCGATTACTTCGCTAACCTCCCCTGCAACTCTTCTTCGCCGCCGCGGTCAGCCTTCGCGCGGGCCAGCCTCCATGACGACTCACGAGCTCAACATCCTTCCGTACGGCGACACGACGCCAGACCTGCAGCGCCCGCCGCGTTTCGCGGCGCCGGGCCACGCCATCATCGGCCGCATCACTTGCGGTGTGGACTTGTGGATGGGCGCAGGCAGCGTGATCCGGGCCGATGGCCACTTTGTACGCATCGGCAACGACCTGCAACTCGGCCGCGGTGCAACGGTGCACATTGCGCACGATGTCTACCCCACGCTGATCGGCGACCACGTGACCGCCGGGGCCAATGCGGTGGTGCATGCCTGCACCGTTGGCAGCGGCTGCGTGATCGAGGACGAGTGCGTCATCCTCGACGGCGCCGAACTCGAGCCCGCGATCCTGCTGGAGGCCGGCAGCATCGTCTTTCCGCGCACCAAGCTCGAAGCCGGCTGGATCTACAGCGGCAAGCCGGCCAAAGCCGCCCGTCGGCTCGACCCCGGCGAGCTCGACGCACGCCGCTCGCTGCTGCGCTCATGCAACGAGGCCGACGATGATGGCTGGGAGCCGCTCGCGGCCGCCCCTCATGTCGACGCCGGTGCGTTCATCGCTAACACGGCCGTGCTTCATGGGCGCGTGGCCGTGGCAGGTGGGGCTAGCATCTGGTATGGCTGCCGGCTCGACGCCGGCCCGCTGGCGATGAAGGGCGAGATCCTCGTCGGATTGCGCAGCAACGTGCAGGACAACTCGGTGCTGAGCTGCAGCGCTGGCGAGCGCATCGTCATCGGCGTGGACACGACCATCGGGCACAACGTCACCCTGCCCGCCTGCACGATCGGGGATCGCTGCCTCGTCGGCATTGGCTCCAAGCTGGCGGCGGGCACGATCGTGCTGAACGACGTCTTCATTGCCGCTGGCGCAACGACAACGCCCGGCCAGGTGCTCGACAGCGGCTTTCTCTGGGGTGGCCAGCCGGCGCGCCGGCTCGCGCCGCTCGACGACCGCAAGCGCGCGCTGGTGGCAGGCACGATCACCACGTACCGCGACTACGCCAACGAGCTCAAGCTTCAGCAGCAGCGGGCCGCCAGCCCAGGCTGACCTCGGCCCTGCAGATGAGCGATCGTCTCCTGAAGTTCTTGTTCCACGACGCGCCGGTGCGCGGTGAGGTCGTGCAACTGGCGCGCGCCTGGCAGCAGGTGATCGAACACCACGACTACCCCGCGCCTGTCCTGGCGCTGCTCGGCGAGATGACGGCCGCCGCCACCCTGCTGGCGGCCAACATCAAGTTCAACGGCGCCCTGACGCTGCAGGTGCATGGCGACGGACCGGTGAAGCTGCTGGTGGTCGAGTGCCAGCCCGACTTTCGCCTGCGTGCCACCGCCAAGCTGCGCGCGGACGCGCACATCGCGCCCGGTGCCGGCCTGCGTGCGCTCGTGAACGCCCACGGCCAGGGCCGCTGCGCGATCACGCTCGATCCGCTCGAACGCCTGCCCGGACAGCAGCCCTACCAAGGCATCGTGCCACTGACGGGCGACTCCATCGCGCATGCGCTGGAGACCTACATGCGCCAGTCCGAGCAATTGGACACGCGCCTGTGGCTTGCCGCCGACGACAAGGTCGCCAGCGGCGTGCTACTGCAGAAGCTGCCCGCCGAGGGCGGGCGCGCGACGCAGTCGCACGACACCGATGCCTGGGACCGCACCACCACGCTTGCCTCCACCCTGACGCTGGCCGAACTGCTCGCCAACGGCCCCGAGGCGCTGGTGCGCAAGCTGTTCTGGCAGGAACGCCTGGAGCACGGTGCGGCCTTCCAGCCGAGCTTCCGGTGCAGTTGCTCACGCGAGCGCATCGGCCGCATGCTGCTGTCGCTCGGGCGCGGGGAGGTCGAAGACATCGTGCGCGAGCAAGGCCATGTTGAAGTCACCTGCGACTTCTGCAACAAGGCGCAACTGTTCGATGCGGTCGATGTGGCGCAGCTGTTCGCCACCGGCGAAACGTCGGCGCGTGTACCGGACCGCAAGCACTGATCCTAGAAACCGCAGTTGTCATCGCTGCCAAACAGCGCAGATCGAGTGCTGGCGCGGCTTTCCGCGCGATTCTCGCGACTGCGGAGCAGTTCCAAACCGGTGATCGACCGCCGCTCAAATTGTTCAGTCGCGACAGCGACTTGGTGCGTCTTGCGGCCGTCAACTGCGGTTTATAGGCTGATTGCCACGTCTAGCCGGCGATCGCAAGTGCACCTCAATGTCTTCCGGCGACAGGCTGGATGAAAGCTGCCCTTTCAACACGATCTACCCCAATCGGGATGCAGCCACATCAGGTGCAAGAAGCTGCTGCGGGCGCTGCGCTTGCAGCGCCTTGTTCTGCATGCACGGAGTGCAAGGTGATTGAGCAGCCGCCAGAAGCGGCTTTGCCGCTGGTTTAGCGGGCTGGCTGGCCTCATCGCTCGCCTCCACGAAGCCGAGCGACCAAGGCGCGCGGCGTTCACTGTTCGGGGCCAGTTCACGCCGCGTCTGCGAGAGGACAGCGATATTGGGGCTGACGCACTCGGCGGTGGAAGACCCAGCCCGAAAGAAGAAGGGGTTGCATCGCTGCAACCCCTTCAGTAGGTGGCGCGCCCGGCAGGATTCGAACCCACGACCCCTTGGTTCGTAGCCAAGTACTCTATCCAACTGAGCTACGGGCGCAACGACTCAAGTGTAGCAAACGGGTGCCGGCCGTGTCGGCGAGCGCCACGGCGCGCTGCGGATCGCATGCGCTGGCCGGGGGCTGTGCAACCGTCTGTTGCCGCGTGGACCGTCCGATTTGCACGGTGGGCGCGACATTGGTCGAGCGCTGAGCAGCGATCATGCTGCGTCGGACATCTCAAGCAACGCGAATCCAGAAAGCGCTGCATCCATTTCAAAATTGTGCGCCCTCCACTTTGCCAAGGTCCAGTACTGAGCAAAGCAACTCGGCTGCACGTGAGTAGCGACCTGTGCTCTCCACGTTGCACCTGTCCTAAGGCGACGCGTCGTAGTAGCAGAAGTGGAGCCGGCTTCAAGTCACCGAACCGTGGTTGTTCGCAGTCGTTGCAAGCCTCGAGAGGGATGCTGAAACTCGCGCGACGCTGCAATGCCGCGCTGATACGAAAAAGGCCCGAGCCGGCCTTGGATGGCCTGAGCCACCGCGCATCACTTGTGCGCGCAGCCGGCCGCTCGGTGACCCGATCAGCCGCCTAGCAGGCCCTTTTTCAGCGCTGCATCGGCCGGCTTGTCGCCCAGCCAAATGCGCAGCACGGCGGTGAAGAAGTCCTCGCCCGGGATAGTCGTGCCGCGCGGCTGACCGTTGACCGTGATGCGCGTGCCGGCGTCGGGCAGAAACTCGAAGTTGATGACATCGCCCTTCTTGGCTTCGCCCACGGCCTTCAAGTTGGCGTTCAGTGCATCGATCTGCGACTTGAAGGCGGCAAACTGGGCCTCGGTGTGGTTGTTCTTCAGGCCTTCGAACAGCGCGCCGCTGAAGGAGTCGGCATCGACGTTGCGCAGCATGGTGATCGACATACGGCGCGGTCCTTTCTGCGCCAGCAGCGTGGCGGCGTCCTTCGCCGTCTGCGGTACGTAGAGGCCCGCCACGTAGACCTTGAAAATGGCGCGCGTGCGCACACCGGCGCCATTAAGCTGCAGCGGCGCACCGGCTACCTGGGCAGTCGGCTCGAGTTTCACGCCCTCGAGTTCGATCGGCTGGGCGCTGACAGCCAGCGCGGCAAACGAAAGTGCAGCGGCGGCCAGCAGCCGCAGGATGAGCTGGTTCATGGTGTCTCCTGTGTTGTGTTCTAAGCCGTTCAGGTCCTCAGCAGCCCGCGCTTGAGATCCGCGTCCGCCGGCTGCTCGCCAAGCCAGACGCGCAGCGCGGCGTTGTAGAACTCCTCGCCGGGAATACTGGGCTCCCGCGGCACTGAATTCTGCATGATGCGGCCGCCTTCTTCGGTGAAATCTCAGGTGATGTGGTCGGCGCGGCGCGCCAGCACCATGGTGCTGATCACGGTCGTCAGCGTCTCGATCTGCGGCCGCCAGGCCGCCAGTTGCGACGCACTGTGATTCTTGCGCATGCCCTCGTTCAGCGAGGTCATGAACAGTTCCGCCTCAACCTCGCGCACGAAACGCATTGCCATGCGGCGCGGCCCACGCTGGCGCAACAGCACCTCCGGGTCGGAGGAGCGCTGCGGCACATAAAGTCCGGCCACGTACACGGGGATGAAGAAGCGCTTGCGCACCCCCCACCCCGTTGAGCACGAGATCCGCGCCACCCACGCGGGCGCTGCCGTCGAAGCGAAAGCCCTCGATCTCGCGCACCGACGCGGGCGCCTGCGCCTGTCCAACGACCTGCGCCATGCCGAGTCCCAGCGCCGCACCGGCGCCCAGCAGTCGTCGCCGCTGCCTTTCTACATCGATCATTGCCATCCTGCTGACAGGTCAACACCGCTGCGCGTTGATTGCTCTTATCGCCGCCCGACCCGTTGCGCGCTGTCGTTCCGGGCCAAGTTCAGGCCGCCAGCTTGGCCAGGCCCTTGGGCAGCGGGAAAACGACTTCTTCCTTGACGCCATCCAGCGGTCGCACGCTCTTGGCGCCGAGCACTTGCAGGCGCTGCACCAGTTCGTTGACCAGCAGCTCGGGCGCGGAGGCGCCGGCCGTGACGCCGACGCGCGCCCTGCCCGTGAGCCACGCCGGGTCGAGATCGGCCGCGCGGTCGACGAGATAGGCCGGCACGCCAAAACGCTCGGCAACCTCGCGCAGGCGATTGGAATTGGAGCTCGTCTGGCTGCCGATCACGATCACCACATCGACACGCGGCGCCATGAACTTGACGGCATCCTGGCGGTTCTGCGTCGCATAGCAGATGTCGGCCTTCTTGGGCTCGACGATCGATGGAAAGCGCCGCTTCAGCGCTGCCACCACCTCGGCCGCGTCGTCCACCGACAGCGTGGTCTGGGTCACGTAGGCGAGCCTGTCGGGCGTGGCCGGCTCTAGCCTCTGGACATCGGCCACCGTTTCTACGAGGTACATGCCCTGCTCGGCCTGGCCCATGGTGCCCTCGACCTCGGGATGGCCCTCGTGGCCGACCATCACGATCTCGTGGCCGGTGGCGCGCAGCTTGGCAACCTCCACGTGGACCTTCGTCACCAGCGGGCAGGTGGCGTCGAAGACTTGCAGCCCGCGCTCGGCAGCCTCGCGCTCGACAGCCTTGGACACGCCGTGCGCGGAAAAGATGACCGTGCTGCCCGCCGGCACATCGTCGAGCGAATCGACGAACACCGCACCCTTGGCGCGCAGATCGGCCACCACATGCGTGTTGTGCACGATCTCGTGCCGCACATAAATCGGCGCGCCCTTGAGCTGCAGCGCACGTTCGACGATTTCGATCGCCCGGTCCACGCCCGCGCAAAAGCCGCGTGGCTGCGCCAACATCACGTCCATCACAACACTCCAATCACACGCACTTCAAAGCGCAATGGCAGGCCGGCCAGGGGATGATTGAAGTCCACCACCACCTGCGCGACACCGTGCTCCTTGAGCACGCCGGAAAACTGCTGTCCCTCGGGCGAGCGAAACTGCACGATGTCGCCGGCGGCGTACTGCTCGCCTTCTTCGGCGTTGGCATCGAACAGCGCGCGCGGCAGCGACTGCACCAGGGCGGGGTTGCGCGACCCGTAGGCCGCATCCGGCGGCAGATCAAAGCGGGCTTCGCTTCCCTCCGCCAACCCGAGCAGGCGCTGTTCCAGCGGCTGCGCCAGCTGGCCGGCGCCGACTTGCAGCGTGGCCGGCCGCCCGCCCAGGGTGCTGACCACCTCGCGCTCACCGTCCGCATCCATTACCGCCAGACGATAATGCAGTGTGACGTGCGACCCCGCGCTGACAATCGACATGACAAACCCGACGCCGCGTCGCCGCGTAAAGTCGACATTTTAGCCAGCGACAAGCCGATGCCCATCAAGGATTGGCCCGAGTCCGAGCGCCCGCGCGAGCGCCTCCTGTCGCACGGACCGGCGACGCTATCGGACGCTGAGCTGCTCGCGATTTTCCTGCGCACCGGTGTGGCGGGGGCCTCGGCGCTCGATCTGGCGCGTGCACTGCTGCAGCGCTTTGACGGACTCAATGCGCTTGTTGCCGCAAGCCTGACGGAGTTCACCGCGACCAAGGGGCTGGGCGAGGCCAAGTACGTGCAGTTGCAGGCGGCAATCGAGCTGGCGCGGCGCGCGCTGGACGAGGAACTGCGGCGCAACACCGTGCTCAGCTCGCCGGACCGGGTGCGCCAGTACTTGCAGCTGCGGCTGGGCCAACGCGAGCACGAGGTCTTTGCCGTGCTCTACCTGGACGCGCAGAACCGTCTACTCAAGACTGAAGAGCTCTTTCGCGGGACGCTCACGCAGACCTCCGTTCATCCGCGCGAGGTCGTCAAGCAGGCGCTGCGGCACAACGCCGCCGCGGTAATCCTGGCGCACAACCACCCATCTGGCTTGGCCGAGCCAAGCCGGGCGGATGAACTGCTGACCAAGGTGCTGAAGGAGGCGCTGGCACTGGTCGAGGTGCGCGTGCTCGACCACTTGATCGTCACGGCCAACTCAGCCGTGTCGTTCGCCGAACGCGGACTGCTCTGACGGACCTCCATGCCGCCGGCGCTCGCACGAACTCGTTCGGTGCTCCCGGCTCGGCAGTCCGGCAGTCTTTTCCAATTCAGGTATGAGCCTGGAGCGGACGGCAGTGGATGTAGCGAAGCGCGTCGATTTGTTGATTGGGGATGCAGTGTAGGGCCGCCTGCGCAGAGCGGGCGGTTGGTGGTTTTTCATTTCCTTTTCAGC
>JADCGX010000214.1 GCA_020248785.1 Burkholderiales bacterium
ACGCCGACGCCGGTCCCGGTGCCCACGCCCGTGCCCGTGCCGCTGCCCGCGCCGCTGCCGCCGTCGGCCAGCAGCATCGTGGTGTCGCCGGCCGGGCTCGTGTTGCGGCCCGGTGAGTCGGCGACCCTCACCGCGCAGGTGTTCGACCAGAACGGTCAGCCCATGGTCGGCCAGACGGTGCAATGGCGCAGCAGCAATGGCACGGTCACTGTGGGCGCGGATGGTCGCGTCACCGCCGGCACGACCATCGACTCGGCGCAGATCACCGCCGTGGTCGGCGCGACGCGCTCGCTGCCCATCGTGGCGATGGTCGCGCAACCCGTCGCCGGTACGCGGCTGGTAGCCGATGTCGAAGTGTTGGTCGATCCCGCGCCCGTCGATGCCACCCAGACCGGCCTGCCCGGATCGCGGTTTGCGGTGCGACTCTCGGGCACGGCACCCACGGTCGGGCAGGTGGTGCTCGCCAGCGGCGGCAAGACGATCGCCGGGCGCGTGGTCTCCACTGCGCCCGCAGCCGGCGGCGGCCATGACGTCGTTTTCGCCACCGCAGGCCTTGCCGAGATCTTCGATCTGGCGAAGATCGTCACACGCTTCGACGGCGCAACGCTGCCGGTGCAGTTTCCTAGTGGTGCGCCGGTCTCGGAGACCGTGCAGCCCAACGGTGAGGTCGCGCGGCTGTTTCGCCTGAGCGTGCCGGCAGCGGCGCCCACGCGGGTGACGCGCAGCGATGCGCGCAGCACGGGTGCGCCTGCCGGTCAGGTGCGTCCTGCGGCCGACTTCCGGGTCGGGCCGCTGCGCTGCAAGTCAAGCGGTGGTGTAGCGCCCAACTTTGGCGGGACCACCGTCAACGTGACGCCGGTCGGCACGCTGGGGGTCGTCGAATCGACCCTGATCGTCGACGGCGGCGCGGCCTATGCGAAGGTGCTGGCCGAAGGCAGCTTCGGCGTGCAGTTGCAGGGCAGCCTGCGCGTGAGCGGACAGCTCAGCGGCGAGGTGAAGTGCGCTGCCACGCTCGTGTCGGTGCCGATCCCGGTGCCACCGCAGGTGGCGCTGATCGTGCAGCCCGTCGTGCCGCTGGGCTTTCGCTTCTCGGTCAACGGCCAGCTCAATTCGCCTGGGCTGGAGATCAAGGTCGACAGCAGTGTGCGACAGGCGATCCGCGCCGGCTTCGAGTTGCAGCCCGACGGCACGCTCGACAACCTGTCGTCGCTCGACACCACACAGCTCGAGACCAGCTTCAACTGGGATCTGACGGCGGATCCCACCGCACCAGGGTTCAGCTTCGAGGCCGAGGCGCGCGCCGGGCTGTTCGCCGATGCCGCGCTGACCAATCCGTTCCTGGCGCGGGTGGCGCCGGTGCTCGACATCGACCCCAACCTTGCGTTGCTCGAGGGCTTTGCCGGTTTCAACAGCGTGGCGCGGCTCAAGTCCGCAGCAGCGCAGATTGCAACGCCGTCGCAGCCGTCGCTCTACAACATCAAGTTTCGCGCCAGCGTCGGCACCAGCGCCACCATCAACCAGGCACTTGCGCTGATCGGCGCCGCGGTCGGGGCCCGCAGCATCCCGGAACCGGAGATCCGCTGGGAGCCGACCCTCGTCAGCTCGCCCACCGGGGCCGGCCTCGCATCGCTGCGCAAGTTCCAGTCGGGCGATCGGGTCGACTTCAGCGTGCTGTTGGCGCCGGACACGGTGAAGGCAAGCTTCCTCGGCCGCGAGATCCTGCCGTACAACGTCAAGCGCGTGGAGATCTGGCGCCGGGAGTCCGGCGGCAGCGCCTCGCTCGTTGCCGCCAAAGACGCCACGACCGGCGCCACGGAATTCTCGAAAGACTGGTCCGCCGACCAGAACGGTGAGCTCAACAGCAGCTACTACGCCTTCGTGGTGCCGCTGGTGGGGCAGTCGTTCCCGCTGCTGCTGGGTGAAGTGCGCGGCTGGCAGGGCATCGGCCAGACGGGCTCGAACAACCGCGACGAGGCACGCGGCTTCGGCTGGGATACCGATGGTCGCGTGTACGTGGCGTTCACCAGCTCGGCCGGCCTCGGCTACCGCGACCCAGGCACCGGCGCGCCGGTCAACCTGCCGCAGTTCGGCGGCTGGGACACGCAGATCGTGCGCTTCAATCCGCTCGGCTCGGCCACCGGTGGGCTGAGCTTCGGCGGTCCCGGTGACGACGTGCCGGTACAGATGAAGCGCGGGCCCGGTGGTGCGCTCTATGCCATCGGAAATTCCGCGGGCGGCAGCCAGACCGGCGCGCCGGTCAATGCGTTCCAATCGGCCTGGATCGCCAAGATCGACGTCAGCGGTGTGGCGCCGCGCCTGGTGTGGCGCCGCCAGATCGGCGAGCGCAGCGAGTTCGCCTGGGGCCTGGACATCGCCAGCGACGGCACGGTCTACGCGGTGAGCACGCTGGCCGGCGAGCGCGGCAACGTCGGCGGCACGGCGTTCGACCAGCAGTGCGGCGCGGTCCTGGCCGGCCTGGGCGCGGCCAACGACCCGGACGACTGCGGCGACGTCGTCGTCACCCGCATGACCGCCGACGGCGACGTGATCTGGCGCACGGCCGACGCCCGGCCAGGCTGGCAGGCCTCGCCATCGATCGCGGTGCGTGGCGACAGTGTCTTCGTGGTGAGCCAAACGTATTGCGAGATCGAGAACGCGAGCGTTGACGACCGCGACCGCGGCCCCTGCATCAGCAATGACTGGCGCAACCCGGACGACAACCGGTTCTATGCGCTGCCCATGCTCGGTGTCACCCGCATCGGAGCGGCGGGCGGCAGCTTCACACGCGTGAAGAGCATCAAGACCGTCAGCACCGGGCCGCTGCCACCGGACACGAAGATGGCCGTGTTCTCCTACACCCTCGCGCTGGACCGCAACGGCTTGCCCATCGTCGGCGGCCAGATCCGCCGTGCCGAGGCGGGGTTCCTCCAGGGCACCAACGCCCTGCAGTACTTCCTGGTCGGTCTGAATCCTGCCGGCGAGCCGCGCTGGACCCGCATCTACGGCGATCCCAACACTGGCCAGACCTCGCCGGCGGCGCGTGGCCTGGCGGAGGCCGCCGACGGCAGCTTCCTCGCCGCGTTTGCCTCGACCGGCTCGATCTTCTCGGCCAGCGCGGGGGGTAGGGACGTCGTCGTGATGAAGATCTCCGCCGATGGCAGCGAGCAATGGGGCATGCAGTTCGGCTCGGCCGGTGACGAGCGCGCCACCGGTGTGGACTTCGATGTCTACGGCAACGTCTTCGTCTACGGCAGTACCACGGGCGGCTTCGGCAGTGGCTTGAGCGGCAGCTTCGGCGACCGCGACGCCTTCTGGCTGAAGCTCAGTGCACGCGGCCAGATCCAGAGCAGTCGCGATCCGGTGGTACGGACCAAGGCCGCGCCGCGCCTGCCGCGCCTGGCGATCCCCTGACACGCACTCCGCATGAGGACAGCTCCATGAAGCGCACCCATCTCCTGTTCCGTGCCGCCGCTGTCATCGCGGCGGGAAGCATGCTGGTCGGCTGCGGCGGCAGCGACAGCACGACGCCGGTGCCGGTCCCCGTGCCGACGCCGGTGCCGGTGCCCACACCGACGCCCGTTCCCCTGCCGCCGGCGCCACCGCCGCTGTCGGCCCTGCCTGCGGACACCTTCACGCGGCCGGCCAATCCGGTGCGCGTGTCCAGCACGCTGGACGAGGCGCGTGCGGCCACCGCGACGATCGGCCGCGCCGGCGGGGCGTTCAGCGCCACCGGAGCCGACGGCACCAAGTACACCTTCACCGTGCCGCCCAATGCGCTGCCGCAGGACACGGCGATCACCATGACGCCGATCGCCAGCACCAGCGGGGCCCCCTGGACCGTGGCGCGCGGCGTGCGCTTTGCGCCGGCCGGGTTGCAGTTCTATCGCTACGCCATGCTGCAGATCGAGCCGCCGGCCGACCTGCAGGTGCCCGTCAACGAACAGGTGATGATGGGGGCCGAAGGCGATGAGCTGTTCATCGCGATGCCGGAGCGCACGGCGATGCCGCGCATCAACGTGCTGCATTTCACCGACTACTGGTTCGCGCGCATGACCCGCGAGCAGCTCGAGGCCGCGCGCCTGCGCTCGCCCACACTGGCCGCGCTGGCGCTCGAACATGAGATCGCCGCCATGCTCAGCGCCGTGCGCCAGTGCCAGCTGCTGGGCGGCGAGGACTGCGGCAATGCCGACATCAACGGGCTGCTCGGCGGCAGCGCGCTCTATCGCCGCTGGGTCGACAACGTGGTCAAGCCGCTGATCGCGCGCGCCCGCACCTGCGAGGACTACAGGACGCTGATCCGCGTCGGACTGTCGTTGAGCCGGCAGCGGCAGTTGCTCGGCGTCCAGGACGACAACTCGTTTCAGGATGCGATCGGTCGCCTGAACATCTCCACCGATGTCGACGAGTTGATTCGCACGACCGTACCCTTCGGCGATGTGGGCGCGGCCGCCATGTACACCTGTACCAAGGAATCGACCCAGCGCTGCGCGGAGCGCGGCTTCTTCGACCTGATCTTCATCGCGCTCGGGTTCGAGCGGCAGGCGCAGTTGCTCGGCTCGGACCCCGTCATCCGCTCGTCCTTCGACACGAACTACCTCAAGTTCGACGAGCGCATCCAGGCCTGCTACCGGTTCAAGCTCGAGTTCGACTCGACGCTCACGGTGACAGGCATCCCCGGCGCGGTGACGGCCACCAGCACGGTCAGTGCGCGGCTGAACGACTACAACCCCGGCGCGTTGCTCAGTGCCGCGCTGGGCGCGGGCGGGGGTGCGAGCACGGGTGACACCGCGCCGCTCGTCAACGATGCGTTCAACCTCACGCCGCCGGCCTGCGGCGCGGCCAGCAACATCGCGCGGGGCGGAGCGAGCGTGGCCGCGCAGTTCGCGTTCCAGCCGGGGGCCAGCGGCCGCCCGAAAGAGGCGCGGCTGACGCTGGCGCTTGGCAACACCGGCGAAGCCTGGACCGTGACCGGCTGCGGGGTGGGCTCGCTGCGCTATGGGCCAAAGCCCGTGTGGACCGACGCATTCCTGCAGGCACACCAGGCCAACAAGTTCGAGAACGAAGGCCTGACGCGGGGCGTGATCCTCGACTTCGGCCAGGCTGATCTGCCTCTGAACGGCCAGACGCTGCTCGAAAAGGCTTGGAACCGCACGGTCGGCAACGTGCAGGAGAACACCGTGCTCAAGGTGATCCACGCGCCGCAGCCGTTCACCGAGCCAGCCCTGCCGCCGCCACCGCCCCGCTGAGGCGCCACGCAAAGAGCGCCATCCGCCCCGCAAATTGCATCGACCCGTTTCAGGAACGACGATGAACACACTGCTCCGCATCCTTGCCATCGTTGTCTGCTCGGGGCTGCTTGCCGCCTGCGGTGGCAGCGACGACGATCCTGCCCCGGCGCCTGCGCCGGTGGCGGTGGCGCCGACGATCACCACCCAGCCCATCAGTCAGACCATCACAGCCGGCGGTGGCGCCTCTTTTACAGTGACCGCCACCGGCACGCCGACACCGACCTACGCCTGGACCCTCAACGGCAGCCCGGTGGGCAGCGGCGCCTTCAACATCGGCGCCTGTGTGGGCAACGCGTCCACCAGCAACGGCGGCGCACAACTGTCGCTCACCAGCGTGTCGGTCCAGTGCAACGGCGCGACGATCAGTGTCACGGCGAGCAACGGCGTCAACCCCAACGCCACGGCGAGCACGACGCTGACGGTCAATGCGCCGTCGCCGAGCGTGACCACGCAGCCGCAGAGCGTCACCGTCACCGCCGGCCAGCCGGCCACCTTCACGGCGGCGCTCGCCAACGCGCCCCACGTGCAGTGGGAACGCAATGGCACGCCGATCCCGGGGGCGACCTCGCAGAGCTATACGCTCGGCACCACGACCACCGCCGACAACGGCGCGCCCTTCCGCCTGCTCGGCTGCACCCTGCCGGGCCCCAGCGGCGCCTGCATCTACACCAACTTCGTCACGTTGACGGTCAATGCAGCACCGCAGATCACCCAGCCGCCGCTGGCGCAGACCATCACGGCCGGCGGCGGCGCGACCTACATGGTGACCGCCACCGGCAGCCCGGCGCCAACCTACACCTGGACGCTCAACGGCAGCGCAGTCGGCAGCGGCGCGTTCACCATCGGCAGTTGCACCGGCGGCTCGTCCACCAGCAATGGCGGTGCGACGCTGTCGCTGACCACGGTGGCGCAAGCATGCAACGGCGCCACCATCGGGGTGACGGCCAGCAACGGCATCAACCCCAACGCAACGGCGAGCGCGGGCCTGACCGTCAACCCCGCTGGCGTGGCACCCGCCTTCACCACCCAGCCGCAGAGCGCCAGCTTCACCGCCGGCGGCGGCGCGCTGTTCGTGGCGGTAGCCAGCGGCACGCCGGCGCCGACCTTTGCGTGGAGCATCAACGGCACGACGCTGAGCCCCGCGGCCAGCGCGACCGCGTTCACGGCCGGCACCTGCAGCGGCAGCTACAGCACCGCCAATGGCTCGCTCACCCTGAGCGCGCTGGTGGCCGGCTGCGGCGGTGCCAGCCTGTTTGCGACCGCCACCAATGCCAGCGGCAGCGCGACGTCGAACACCGTGGCGCTCACGCTGCAAGGCGGTGCGGCACCGGTGATCACCGCCTTCCCGGGGCCCGGCAGCAACGCGCCGCGCGACGAAGGCCAGGTGGCGACGGTGACCGTGACCGCCACCGGCACCAACCTCACCTACCAGTGGCTGCTGACCTACGACATCGGCAGCACCGCGCGCACCATCCCCGGCGCCAATGCGGCCAGCTACACCACGCCGGTGCTGACGCAGCGCTACAACAACGCCGGCCTGCAGGTGCGCGTGTGCAGCGGCCCGCAGCCGCCCGACACGGGCGCGGCCCCGAACTGCACCTTCAGCAGCCTCCAGTCGCCGCTCGGCCAGACCTACGAGATCGGTGCGAACGGTGCCTGCTTCGGCGCACCCAACGGCTGGTGCTACCGCAGCCCGACGCCACAGGGCGGCGACCTCACCGGGCTGGTCCTGCCGGATTCGAACCTCTCACCGGATGCGCCGGTGGTGGCGGTCGGCTATGGCACGGTGCTGGAATCGAACGACTTCGGCGCCAACTGGACGCTGCGCTTCCCCACGCCGCGGCTGGACTTCCGCAGCCTGGCGCGGCGGCCCGATGCGTCGTTGCTGGTGGCGCCGGTGGCGGCGAACACGGCCCAGGCGGTGAGCGGCGGCCTGTATGCAAGCAGCGATGGGGGCGCCACGTGGAACACCGTGCTGTCCGTGAGCGCGACCAACACCGTCAACGACGTGGCCTTCGGCGACAACAGCATCGCCGTGGCCGTGGGCACGGGCCTGTGGCGCAGCAGCGACGGCGGCAGCAGCTGGAGCGCAGTCAGCACCGGCGCCTACTCGCCGCCCGAGACGCTGCTGCGCGTGACCGCGCGCGGCAGCAAGGTGCTGGCGGTCAGCGACGCCGGCAACATCCTGCGCAGCACCGATGGCGGCGCGTCGTGGAACCGGGTCCGCCCCGGCAACAGCGAGCGCCTCGTTGACGTCTCGCTCAACGGCAACGGGCGCGCGGTGGCGGTGGCCGAGAACACGACGAAGATCTGGGTCAGCACCGACGGTGGCGCCAGCTGGGTCGAGCGCAGCACGCTGCCGTTTGCCAACGCGCGCGCCGGCGCCATCGATCTGAACAACCGGATCGTCGTGCTCAGCAGCCAGACGCTGACGTTCATCAGCGACGATCTCGGCCTGAGCTGGACCACGAACGTCAGTGCCCAGCGCAACTCCGACCGCTGGCGGCTGGCGCTGTCCGACTTCGGCGGCGGCGAGGCGCTGGCTGTCGGCGGATGGGGCGCGATGATCCGCTCAGGCTTCGGATTCACCTTCTACGGCATCGGCGGCGGTGGCGAGAGCGGCGGCTCGGCGCTGGGCGCCGACATCACCGCGATGGAGAGCGCCAATGGCGTGACGCTGCTCGTGCGCGATGGCTATGTCGGCCACAGCGGCGACGGCGGCGCGACGTGGCAAGGGTTCGGCCAGCCGGCGCGGACGCTGTCGATGCTCGATGCGGATCGCGCCTTTGCCACGCTGCAGGACGGCGGCACCGCGCGCGTGCTGCGTAGCAGCGACGGCGGGCAGAACTGGAACGAAGTGGGCGACCAGAGCGGCGACCAGCTCACCGGCATCAGCATGGCCAACAACAGCGTGGGCGTCCTGATCGGCACCCGCAGCGGCCAGCCGCAGGTGTTCCGCACCACCAACGGCGCGGCGTTATGGGAGCCGGTGCCGGGCCTGCCGTCCGGCTTCGCGCCGAGCAGCGTGCGCGCGCTGAATCCGGCGCCGCTGGCCGACGCGTCGACCGCCGTGATACTGGTCGGCAGCAACGACGGACGCATCCTGCGCACCGTCAACGGCGGCACGTCGTGGCTGACGCTCAGCCCGGGCATCGGCGGCGTCGTGCGCCAGATCGCGCGCATCGACGCCAGCACCGCCATCGCCGCCGCCGACGACGGCCTGTGGCGCAGCACCGACGCCGGCCTGAACTGGACCCGCGTGTATGACTCCACCGCCTTCGGCAGCATGACCGCGGTGGCGGCGGATCCGGCGGGCGGGCGCTGCGTGGCCGTGGGCGTGGTGGGCGTGCTGATCGGCAGCGGCTGCCAGACCTTCGGCGCACCGGTCGACCTGCCTTACGTGGGAGAGTTGCGCGCAGCGGCCTGGCCGACGCTGAGCAACGTGCTGGCCGGGGGCAAGGGCGGCACGCTGCTGATCAACCGCAACGACGGCCTGCCGGCGGCAGCGCCGCCGCCCATGGGGGCCTTCGGCCAGAGCGCCGGCGCGGCGGCCCCGCGCGCCACCGCACCGTCACAGCGCGTCGTGCTGCCGGCGGCGGTGGGCAAGCAGGCGCGGGCCGCGGCCCTGCTGCGCCCGGTGCAACCGTCCACGCGCCCGCCGCGGGCGCAGCGACGGTCCGACCCACTGCCGCCCACACCGCCGCCGCGGGCGGGACCGCAACGCGAGTCGCTGCTGCCGTTCGCACGCAAGCCGGCTGGCGCGGCAGACGGCAAGGCGCGCTGAATGCAATCACGCGTGCGACATGACCTTGGCCGTCCCCAGCTTGTCGCCGCGCCCGATGCCGCGTAATCATCCGCCCATGGCTGCCGTCCGCCCCGCACTGCAGATCCGCCTGCTCGGCGACCCGGCGCTGCTGGGCGCCGACGGCGCCATCAAGGCGCTCGAACGGCGCGCCGCCGGGCTGCTGGCTCTGGTTGCGCTCGAACCGGGCATCACCCGGGCGCGTGCGGCCGCGCTGCTGTGGCCCGACTCGGATAACGCGCGCCAAGCGCTGCGCCAGCAGCTGGCGCGCTTTCGCAGGAGCTACGGCGTCGAACTGGTGCATGGCGACGATGCGCTGATCATCGCCGAAGGCGTAGCGGTCGACGCCCTGCAGTCGGCCGGCGGCGTGCTGCTGGGCGAACTGAGCTTCGATGACTGCGACGAGTTTGCCGAGTGGTTGGCGCGCGCGCGCCGGCAGCGGCGCATTGGCGCAACAGCACAGCTCGCGCAGCGGCTCGCAGCGGCCGAGGCCGGCGCCGATCTGGACGCCGCGGTGCAGCTCGCGCAGCTGCTGCTGCTGGTAGACGACGAGAGCGAGGCGCACTACCGAACTCTGATGCGGCTGCACTACCTGCGCGGCGACATAGCCCAGGCGCAGGGCGTCTACCAGCGACTTGTGCAGCAGCTGAAGCAGCGCTTCGGCGCACAGCCGTCGTCCGAGACCGAGGCGCTGGCGCGCGCGCTGCGCACCGCACTCGCCGCGCCATTGCCCTCGCCGCCGGCCACGCGCCCCGTCGTGGCTGCCGCTGCTCGGCGTACGCAGTGCAGTGGCGGCGCTGGCATGACCGGCGCACGCTCGGGTCCCGCCCGGCTTGTCCCGCTGCCCTATGCCGCGTGATCATCCGGCGATGCGCGCCGACTCACCTGCTCCGCGGATCCGCCTGCTCCGTGACCCCGCGCTCGTCGGCGCCGACGGCAGCATCAAGGCGCTCGATCGCCGCGCCGCGGGCCTGCTGGCGCTGGTGGCGATCGAGCCCGGCGTCACGCGGGCGCGTGCGGCCGCGTTGCTGTGGCCGGAGTCGGACAACGCGCGCCAGGCGCTGCGCCAGCAGATCGCGCGGTTCAGGAAGAACTACGGCGCCGAGCTCGTGCGCGGTGACGATGCCCTCGTCATTGCGGACGGCGTGTCGGTCGACGTGCTGCACAGCCCGGATGGCGCGCTGCTGGGTGACCTGAGCTTCGAGGACTGCGATGACTTCTCTGCCTGGCTTGCGCAGCAGCGTGTGCAGCGTCGCAGCGGGGCCGCCAGCGGCCTGGCGCAGCAGATCGCCGCCGCCGAAGCGCAGGGCGATCTGGACGCGGCCACGCGCCTGGCCGAGCAGCTGCTGCTGGTAGACGACGAGAGCGAGGCGCACTACCGAACTCTGATGCGGCTGCACTACCTGCGCGGCGACATCGCGCAGGCGCAGGCCGTGTACGAGCGGCTGGTGCGGCAGCTGAAGTCGCGCTTCGGCGCGCAGCCGTCGGCCGAGACCGAGGCGCTGGCGCGCGCGCTGCGCACGGCGCTGGCTGCGCCCGCTCCGGCGCTGCCGGCGGCGCGGCCGGTGCCGGTGACCGTGCTGCGGCCGCCTCGCGTGATCGGGCGCACCATGGAGCTGGCTGCCCTCCAGGCTGCCCATGCGGAGCAGCGCATTGCGCTCGTGCTCGGCGAGCCCGGGCTGGGCAAGACGCGCCTGCTCACCGAGTTCGCGGCCGGCCTGCCCGGCGTGATCCAGGTGCAGGGCCGTCCGGGCGATGCCGGGGTGCCGTACTCGACGCTGGTGCGCCTGTTGCGCGCCGTGCTCGCGCGCGCACCCGAAGCCTTGACGCAGGCCACGGAGCTGCCGCGCAACGCGCTGGCACGCCTGCTCCCGGAGTTGGCGCCCTCGGTGCCGCTGCCGGCCGACGGCCAGCGCGTGCTGCTGCAGGCGGCCGTGCAGGCGGTGCTGGACCGCGCTGCCCTCGATGCCGTGATCGTCGACGATCTGCACTTCGCCGACGAGGCCAGTTGTGAGATGTTGCAGTCGGTCATCCATGCCGACGCCGCGTTCGGGCCGCGCTGGCTGCTCGCGCAGCGTCCGGGGGAGGGCAGCCCGGCGGCCGCACGGCTGCGCAACGCGCTGGACGAGGCGCAGCTGCTCCATCCGGTGCCGCTGGCGCCTCTGACCGAAGACGAGATGGCGGACCTGGTCGACTCGCTCGGGCTGCCCGAGCTCGACGGCCGTGCGCTGGCACCCGTGCTCGTGCGACACACCGGCGGCAATCCGCTGTACGCGCTCGAGACGCTCAAGCAGGGGCTGGCGCAGGGAATGGTCGGCCGCAGCGGGCTCGACATGCAACGGCTGCCCCATCCGGGCAGCGTGGGTGCGCTGATCGAGCGCCGCCTGAAACAGTTGTCCGAGCGTGCGCTGGCGCTGGCGCGGGTCGCGGCGATCGCCGGGGTGGACTTCAGCATTGCGCTGGCCGAGGAGGTGATGGGCGTGCGTGCCCTCGAGCTGGCCGACGCCTGGAGTGAACTCGAGTCGGCCCAGGTGCTGCGCGAGAGCGCGTTCGCGCACGATCTCGTGTATGACGCGGCGTTGCGTTCGATTCCTGATGCGATCGGGCGTCATCTGCACCAGGCCGTTGCGGCCCGCCTGCAGCGTGACGGTGGGGAGCCTGCACGCATTGCTGCGCATTGGGAGGCCGCGCGCGAGCTGGCGCGCGCTGCCAGCGCGTGGCAGCAGGCGGCCGAGCGCGCGTTGCGCGCGTCGCGGCGCGACGAAGAGGCGCGATTTCTCGAGTCTGCTGCCGCCGCAGCGCGCGCGTTGGGCGACGTCGCTGGCGAGGCGCGCGCCTTGCTGCCCCTCGCGTCCAGCCTCGTGCATATCGACCTGGGCCAACGACTGCAGGGCGTGCTCGACCGGCTGGCCGAACTGCCGCTGGACGACGCGCTGCGCCAGGACTACCAGTTGCGCCGCGCCTTTGCCGAGCACAGCCGCGGCGATCGGGAGCGCACCATCGACTGGGCCACGCAGGCACTGACGCTGGCCAGCGCCCGCGACGACGCCCTGGGCCGTGTCAATGCTGCGCGCACGCTCGCCGCCGGGCAACTCGCAGCGCAGCGCGCCGCCGATGCGCTGCTCACGCTGCGGGCGGTGGAGTCGATCGAGACACCGGATCCAAGTAACCCAGCGGCCGTGCAGAGCGATCTTGCCTGGGCTCTGCTGGCCAACGGTGCGCTGCACGAGGCCGAGCGCGCGGCCCGCGCAGCTGCCGATGCCTTTCTCGCGCTGGGCGCCACGGCCAACGCCTGCACGGCCATCACGCACGAGTGCGCGGCCTTGGCACGCCAGGGCCGTGTTCAGGCGGCGTTGGACGCGGCCGAGCGCGGCCTGCGCCTGCACGAGCGAATCGGTGCATCCGGCGGATTGCGCGCGCTGGACTACGTGGGCTCCGCGTTGATGCTGCAGCACCTGGGACGCCATGGCGAGGCGCTGGATCACTACGGACGTGCACTCGACGGACTGGCCGCGCCTGAACTGGCGCTGCGGCGCGATCGCGTCTTGCTGATGCGCGGCTGGGCTTATCTGTGGGTCGGCCAGCCCGAGCGACTGCGGCATGTGCTTGGCCATGCCAGCGCGCCGCTGGACACGCTGCCGCCGCTGCGTCTGTTGCTCGAGGCTGCACTGGCGCGCGCTGCCGGCCGCGACGCCCTGCCGTACTTCGAGGCGCTGGCGCAGGCGCCCGCGCAGGGCGGCAGCACACTGTTCAACCATCAGCTGCTCGCAGGCATCGAACTGGCAGCAGCCCGCGACGACGTCGCGGCGCTGGCCGAGTACAGCGCGGACTGTGCACGCAGCGCCCAGCACGGCCTCGAGATCCTCGCGCTGTTGCGCATGGGCGAGCGCTTGTGTGCGCGGGGCGAAGCCGGCGACGCGCTGCTGCAGGCTGCGCGCGCGCAGGTACTGCTGGACGATGGATTGCAGCCGATCGGTGTCGACCGAGGTGAGTTGCTGCTGGCCCTCGTGCGGCTGCTCGATGCGGCAGGCGCCGGCGCCGCTGCCAAGGCCCGCGCCCAGACGGCGGCCGACTGGATACGGCGCACGGCAGCGGAGCAGGTCCCGCCGGAGTTCCGCACCGCGTTCATGGAACGCCATTCGGCACATGCGCGCCTGCTGGCGTGGCGACCTGCCGGCGCGCGCCCCCCGCTTCACTAACTCGGGGTTGTCCCGAGTGTCCCGCGGCGCCGGAGCAGTGCGTCGGGCCGTGCGCGCTTGAATCTCCGTCTCCGAGGCCTAGGCGCAGACCCTGATGTGACAGCGCGCGGCAACGGAGATCGTGTAGAAACCGTCGCGGAACTCGCGAACAACCCTGCCCGCCCGCAAGCCCCATCATGTCCAGCCACGTCGTACGCGTGATCCTGGCAGAATCGCCGCGCCTGCACGCGCCGGACGGCCGCGTGCGCGCGCTCGAGCCGCGCGCTGCCGCGCTGCTCGCGCTGGTGGTCGTCGAGGGCAGCGTGGCGCGCGACCGCGCGGCCGCACTGCTGTGGTCCGACTCCGTCGATGCACGCGGCGCGCTGCGCCAACAGTTGCTGCGCTTCAAGCGCGGCTTCGGCCACGTGCTGGTGCAGGGCGCCGAGGCGCTCACGCTGGCCGATGGCGTGTTGCACGACCTCGACGACCGTGGCGAACTCCTCGGTGATCTCGCCTATGAGGACTGCCCCGCTTTTGCCGACTGGTTGATGCGCCAGCGCCGGTCGCGGCGCGGCGCGTTGATCGCGTCGCTGCGTGCCCGCCGGGCGGCCGCCGAAATGGCTGGCGACGGCGAGGCAGTGCTGCGGGCTGCAGAGGCGCTGGTGGCGGCCGACCCCGATGACGAGTCGCATCACCGCGCGTTGATGCGACTGCATGCCGAGCGCGGTGACATGGCGCGCGCGCAAGCGGTGTACGGGCAGCTGGCTGAGGCCCTGCGCCAGCGCCACGCGGCTGCGCCGTCGCGGGAGACCGAGACGCTGGCGCGTGCCCTGCGCAGCGCCACCGCCACGCAGCTGGCGCGCGCCGTTCCTGTGACGTTGCTGCGGCCACCGCGCATGGTCGGCCGCGCGCTAGAGCTGGCGGCCCTGGCCGCGGCGTGGGCCGACGGCCGCAGCGTGCTGGTTCTCGGCGAGGCCGGGCTGGGCAAGTCGCGGCTGCTGGCCGAGTTCGCGCAGCAGCGGCACGTGGTGTACGCGCAGGGCCGTCCGGGCGATGCGGATGTGCCCTACGCCACACTGGTACGACTGCTGCGTGCCGTTCTCGAGCGCTGCAGCTTCACCCTGCCACCGCCGCGCCGCTCGGAGCTGGCGCGGCTGCTGCCCGAGCTTGCGCCCGATGAGGCTCCGCAGCACGCCGGCCAGTCGCTGCTGCTGCAAGCCGCTGTCGAAGCCCTGCTGGCCGGCGCGCAGGTCAATGGCAACGCGCTCGAAGGGGTGATCGTCGACGATCTGCACTTCGCAGACGCTGCAAGCGTGGAGATGCTGCAGGCAGTGAGCGGGGCGCTGCATGCACAGCTGCGCTTCGTCTTTGCGCAGCGCCCGGGCGAGGGCGCAGCTGCATTGCAGTCCTTGCGGGACGCACTTGCCGAGGGAGGGCTGCTCACCACGATCACGCTGGCAGCACTCGACACGGCGGATCTGGCGGCGCTGCTGGCCACGCTGCAAATCGAGTCGCTGGACGCGCCCGCGCTGGCCGCGGCGCTGGCAAGCCACACTGGTGGCAACCCGCAGTTCGTGCTTGAGACGCTCAAGCAGGGGTGGGCGAGCGGTGCACTGCAGGCGGGGACACTGCCGCAGCCGGCCTCGGTGTAAGCGCTGCTCGCGCGGCGCCTGGCGCAGCTGTCGCCCAGGGCACTGTGCCTGGCGCGCCTTGCCGCGATTGCAGGGCCCGACTTCGGCGTTGCGCTCGCCGAACATGCGCTTGGTGCGCGCGCGGTCGCGCTGGCCGACGCGTGGACCGAGTTGCAGGACGCGCAAGTGCTGCGCGAGTCGTCGTTTGCGCACGACCTCGTCGCCGAGGCCGTGTTGCGCAGCGTGCCGGAGCCAGTCGCGCGCGAGCAGCACGCGTCAGTGGCGGCATGGCTGCAGCAGCACGATGGCGAGCCGGCGCGCGTGGCCGCGCACTGGGACGCGGCAGGCGAGACCACCCAGGCGCTTCCCTGGCTGCACCGGGCGGCCGAGCGCGCGCTGCAGGCCCTGCGGCCGCGCGAGACAATCACCTTCCTCACGCGCGCGTTCGATATCGAGGCGGCCCTTGGCGAGGCGCGCGACGCGGGCTCGCCGGCGTCGCAGGCGTTCAGCACCCTGACGCGCATCGTCCACCTGCGCCCGCTGTCTGACCAGGAATCCTCGCTGCTGCCCTTGCTCGACCGCATGGACCAGATGGCCGCCACCGACCCGCAGCGCATCGTTGCGCGGCTGGCGCGTGCCGACTTCTTCATGCATCGCTCGGAGCGACTGGGCGACGGGCTGGCCGCAGCGCAGGAGGCACTGGCGTTGGCGCAGTCGAGCGGCGATGTCGAGCGCCTGACCGAGGCCCAGAGCACGGTGGCGGTACTGCACATGATGAATCGGCAGCTCGCCGAGGCAGCACGCAGCGTCGAGGCCTTTCTGCCCGCGGCGCGGCGCTCGCCCAGCACGGCCGACCGCTGCAACATGCTTGGCAAGGCGGCCTACGTCTACGCGCGCAGCGGCCGCTCGGTGGAGGCGGCGGAGCTGTTTGACGAGGCCGCGCGGCAGGCCGCCGAGATTCCGCGGGTCGCGGTGGTCGCGCTGGCAAACGCCGCGCAAGTCCGACTGCAGCTGAACGAGCCGCAGGCGGCGCTCGACCGTCTCGATCGCTCAGATGAATTGCGCGGTGCGCATGACGCGCTGCTGGGCGCCGGGCACTCCAATGCATGGATGCGCATGTGGGCCTATCAGCTGCTGGGGCGCTACGGTGATGCCCTGTCGCTGCTCGATGAACTGCTGCAGGACCTGGAACAGCGCGCGCCCGGCAAGCTGGCCGGTGTGCTGACCGATCGCGCCCGCCTGTGGCTCGATCTCGGCCAGTGGACACGCGCATTGCAGGACCGTGAGCGCGTGGCCGCTGCTACCCTGAACCCCGTGCGCAGCGCGGGGCTGTGGCTCCTTGACCTGCGCTTGGCGGCACTCGGCCTGCGCAGTGGTACGCCAGCGCAGCCGCCTGCCACCCAGCACTACCACGCCGTGACCGGCGCCTTGCTCGAAAGCGGCCTGCCCGGGAATGAGGCAGCCGCGCGCCTCGCTTGGGCTCTGACCGAGTCTGAACGCTGCGGCTACCGCGGCTTGCAAGCCGCCGCTCTGGCGCGGCAGGCACAGCTGCGCCTGCTGGCGGGCGACCGTGCTACGGCCGCCGGACTCGCCCGCCGCGCGGTCGCTCTGGCCGACGGACATTCCACGGACGATCTCACCTGGCCCGAACTCGTCATGCACACGGTCCCCGCGTTAACGGCCAGCGGAGCACATGCGGAGGCCGCACGGCTGACCGCCGCAGGTGCGCAGTGGCTGGCGCAGGTCGCGTCCTGCCTGCCGGCGCCTCTGCAGCCCTCGCTGCGGGATAGACATCCGGTGCATCGGGCGCTGCTCGAAAGCGCGCGACGACTGGGTTAGGACTGCAGGGTCAGCGCCGTGGCGTGACCGGCGAGCAAGTCGCTCGCATCGGCAGCCGGATCGAGCCACGCCGCGTAGTGCTCGGGCGGCACGATCACCGGCATGCGGCCGTGGATCGGCGTGAGCTGCGCGTTGGCGGCGGTGGTGATGATGGTGTAGGTCTCCACGCCCGGCTGCTTGTCTGGATCATCCTTGGCGCCGCGCGCATTCGGCAAGCCCGGCCACCACTCCCACAGTCCGGCGAGCGCGAACAGCGGCTCGTCGGGCACGCTGATGCGCCACTTCACCTTGTGGCCTTTCTCACCGGTCCACTCGTAGAACGCGCTCACCGGCACCAGGCAGCGGCGCGCCTTGTACGCGGCCTTGAAGGCGGGGGTGGTGGCCACGGTCTCGGCGCGCGCGTTGATGCAGCGGTTGCCGAACTTCAGCTCCTTGGCCCAGAACGGCACCAGGCCCCAGCGCGCCAGCACGCATTCGCGCGCGCCGCTCCTGGCCAGCCGCACGATCGGCGCGCGGTCGGTGGGGCGCACGTCGGGGTTGGCGAGGAGGTCCGGCACCGCGGGCACGCTGAACTTGGCGCGGATGGCGGCGGGGTTGTCGCTGAGGTCGTAGCGGCCGCACATGACCGTGCTACTTGCGGCTGGGCTGCAGCGCGGTGAGTTCGCGCCGCAACTGGTCCTCGCGCGCCTGCAGCCGCGACTGCTCGGCTGCCAGGCGCGCGGCCTCGGCCGCCTGCTGGCCTGGGGCGGTCGGCTCACGTGGGTCGGGCGTGTTGCGCAGCGCCTGCTCGACGCGCAGCCGCTGCTGGCGCACGCCGGCGATCTCGCTTTCGATGCGATCGATGCGCCCGCGCGCATTGGAACGATCTGGCGCCGTATCCACGCGCGGCGGGCTCGGCTGTGGCGCCGACCACGGGGCCGGCGGCGGCACATAGCCCGGCGAGTTGGGCGACTGCGCGGGCGCATCGTCGAACGCGACAGCGCTCGCGGCCAGCACGCTGGCAAGCAGCAGCGGCTTGGCGACCGCGCTGCACTTGCAGCGGCTGCGACGACGAACGCCGCTACTGCACGCGATCCCAGACCAGTTTGGCGAGCGCCACATCCTCGAGCCCGATCCCCACTGACTTGTAGACCACCACATCGTGTGCGCGCCGCTGGTACGGGTGACCGCCGACCAGCAGCTTGCCGAGCTCCACGACCCGCGTCGCATCGAGCGTGCCGGCAGCGGCGCGCACAAACTCGCCGGCCTCGGCCTGCGCGGCCGGCAGCCATTCGACCACGATGAGGTCGGCGCGTTGCAAGAGCGCATCGTCGAGCTCGCGTGCCTGCGGCTTGCTGGAACCGACCGCCGCGACGAAGGCGCCGGGCTTGACCAGCGCGCCGTCGAACAGCGGCTCGGTGGCGCGGGTGCAGGTGGCGAGCACATCGCCCTCGCGCGCGGCGGTGGCGACATCCACCGCGCTCGCTGGCACGCCAAAGGCGGTGCCGATCCAATCGGCGAGCTCCGGCGCGCCGCTGCTGCCGGCGCGCCCGGCCACGAGCACGCGCCCGAACGGGCGCGTGAGCAGGAAGGCCTCGGCATGCGCGCGCGCCTGCACGCCGCTGCCGAAGATCGACAGCGTCTTGGCGTCGCGCGCGGCCAGCGCCTGCAGCGCCACCGCGCTGGCCGCCGCCGTGCGGAACCGGGTGATCTCGTTGGCCTCGATGGCGGCCAGTGGCTGCCCCGTCAGCGACGAGAACAGCACGATCACGAAGTTGAACTGCCCCTTGATCGTGCTGTAGACCTTGGCGCCCACGACGCCCGACGCCGGCAGCGCCGCGCCCATCGCCGCAATGGCCGCGGCCTGCCCGTTGTGCTCGGCCGCCCCGCGCACGCGTGGCGCGATGCCGCCGACGCCATTGCCCAGTTGCTCGAACGCGGCCGTCATGGCCGCAATGGCGTCGCGCATGTTGATGACGGACGCGACTTCGGCGTCGGTGATGACTCTCATACGGCTGTCTCCGTGGATAAGGATCAGCTTACGCGCTGCGCTGATGGATCACACGGAGAGCATGGAGAGCACGGAGAATGGCTTGATCACCACAGAGACACAGAGAGCACAGAGGAATACAGCGCAGGGAAAGACAAACTCAGCGTCGCCGGTGCTTCGTGTCGTGGCGCCTCGACGTGTTCCGTCCCCGGCGCGCGCAGCGCAGAGGGGACCCGATGCGGCTTGCGCGCGGCCGCCCCGGAGCAAGCCGCACTGACCAAACCGCGAGCGGTGCACGTGCGATCGGCGCAGCCGATCGCGTACACCGCGAGCGCTACGGCAAGAATCCCTCGACCGACAGATATCGCTCCCCGGTGTCGTAGTTGAAGCCGAGCACGGTGGCACCGGACTCGATCTCGGGGAGCTTCTGCGCGATGGCCGCGAGCGAGGCGCCGGAGGAGATACCGACCAGCATGCCCTCCTCGCGGGCGGCGCGGCGCGCCATCGCGCGGGCGGCCTCGGCGTCGACCTGGATCACGCCATCGAGCACCGAGACATCGAGGTTGCGCGGAATGAAGCCGGCGCCGATGCCCTGGATCGGATGCGGCGCGGGCTTGCCGCCGGAGATGACCGGCGAGGCCTGCGGTTCGACCGCAAAGACCTTGAGCTGCGGCCAGGCCTGCTTGAGCACGCGCGCGCAGCCGGTGATGTGGCCGCCGGTGCCCACGCCGGTGATCAGCACGTCCACGCCGCCACCGTTTTCGCCCGTGAAGTCGCGCAGGATCTCCTGTGCCGTGGTCTTCAAGTGCACGTCGATGTTGGCCGGGTTGTCGAACTGCTGCGGCATCCAGCTGCCCGGCGTGTCTTCCACCAGCGCCTTGGCGCGCTCGATGGCGCCCGGCATGCCTTTCTCGCGCGGGGTCAGCACGAAGCTCGCGCCATAGGCGCTCATCAGGCGACGCCGCTCGATCGACATGCTCTCGGGCATCACCAGCACCAGCTTGTAGCCCTTGACGGCCGCGACCATCGCCAGCCCGATGCCGGTGTTGCCGGAGGTGGGCTCGACGATGGTGCCGCCGGGCGTGAGCGCGCCGCTCTGCTCGGCCGCCTCGACCATCGACAGCGCGATGCGGTCCTTGATCGAGCCCGCGGGGTTGGCCCGCTCGCTCTTGATCCAGATCTGGTGCGTGCGGTGATAGTCGCCGAACAGGCGGTTGACGCGGATGTGCGGCGTGTTGCCGATGGTCTCGAGGATGGAATCTGCCTTCATGCCGGGCCTCTCCTTTACATTCAATCAGGGTGATTCATTGGACGCCCGGGCCGGCGCCGACTTCAGACGCAATTCGCATGCCCTGATGCGTTGCACGCATGAGCTCGCACTGCCGCCCCAAGGGCGAATTCCTGAACGCGCAGTGCGAGGGTAGTCCAGTGAGCACCGCGACCCAACACAGGCGCCACGTTGGGCCCGGCACACACGCCTGCCACCCGACGTGCGCGCTAACGGCTGCGCGCCTTGCGCTCGGCGTCTTCGCGCCGGGCCTCCTCGTCCTGCTCGCGGCCGACGTGGCGTCCGGCCGCACCGCCGACGACGGCGCCGTCCACGGTGCCCAGCGCGCCGCCGCCCACGGCGTTGCCGACCGCCGCGCCGGCACCGGCGCCGATGGCCGTGCCCTTGTCGGCGCGCGACATGTTGTCCCAGGCCGAGCAGCCGGCCAGGCCGGCGCTGACGATCACCGCTGCAATGCATCACCGCTGCAATGCGCTTGCTGCGTTGCACGGCCATCTCCAAGCGTTTGACGTGCTGCGGGATTGCAAGGGCGGTGCCCGTGGTTCGCCGAGGCGGCGCTGGGGCACGCCGGCCCTCGCCTAAAGGCGCGTCATCCGCCGCTGGCGGCGCTGACCGGCGTGCCAAGATCGCGCCGTTGTCCCCTTGCCTGTCGACGCCATGCGCCTCACTGTCCCGTCCCGTTCCGCTGCAACGCCCAGCCGGTCGCTGGTCCTGATCGGACTCGCGTTTGTTTTCGGGCTCGCCCTCGCGCTGGGCGGCTGCGGCGGTGGCGGGGGCGACGGTGGCACGCCGCCGCCGGCACCGGCGCCGGCGACGGCGCCCCAGGTGAGCCAGGCGCCGGCGAGCCGCGCGGTGGCGGCGGGCGCGACCGTCGCCTTCTCGGTCGGTGCCGTGGGCACCGGGCCCTTCACCTACCAGTGGCGGCGCGACGGCCAGGCGATCGCGGGGGCGACGAGTGCCACCTACACGACCCCGGCGCTGGCCACCGGGGACGATGGCGCCCGCTACAGCGTGGTCGTGACCAACAGCGCCGGCAGCGCCACCAGCAGCGACGCGGTGGCCACGGTCTTCACGCCGCCGGCGGCGGCCGCCAATTGCTCGGGCCAGCCGACCGATCTCACCGCGGAAAGTGGCACCAACGCGGTCGGCCGCACCGTCACCGTCGCGCTTTCGGGCTGCACCACGACGCTGCCGGATGTGACCTGGACCCAAACCGCCGGCCCGGCACAGGCCCTGCTCGCGGCGCGCACGCAGGCCATCACCTTCGAGCCGGCCGCCGCGGGCACCTATGCGTTCTCGGTCGCGTTCCGCGACGGCACAGGCGCCAGCGGCAGCCGGACGATCAATGTCGACGTCACGGGTGCTGAGGCCGCCACGCGCGTGGCGATCCGCGGCAGCGCCGCCGTGCGCGAGGGCGCGCGCACCTCGCTGCGCGCCTGGCCCACGGTGGCCAGCGGCGACAGCCTCGCGCGCGTGCGCTGGAGCCAGATCGAGGGGCCCGCGGTGGAGATGGACACGTCGGACCCCAACCGCGCGATCTTCACCGTGCCCGCGGTCACGCGCGACACCGTGCTGCGCTTTCGCGTCACGCTGACCACCACCGGCGGCACGACCGCCACCGATGACGCGCTGGTGGTGGTCGAGGACCACGCGCAGGCGCCCAACAGCGGCGCCTACCCGTTCAATGGCCTGCATGTGTCGCGCGTGTACGCCTACAAGCTCACCAGCCCGTTTGCCAACGAGCTGGTGCGCTGCACCTACAACGCGCAGCTGCAGTACACCAGCGCGTCCAACAACAACCTGTGCACGCTCGCCACACTGCCGTTCCTGCACCAGACCACCAACGGCGCCGTGCCGACCGTCGCGCAGATCATGGACCGCGTGATCGTCTCGCACGACTGGATGGGCAAGAACTTCGAGGACTTCCTGAACACCGCCGGCGCCAGCGAGGACCTCAAACGCATGTTCAATGGCGTGACGGCCATCGTCATCGGCGCGCAGGTGCGGCCGAGCTTCTACTACGCGCTGACCGGCGCGATCTACCTGGACGCCAACAATTTCTGGATCACGCCCGAGCAGCGCGATGTCATCAGCGAGGTGCCGGACTTTCGCGCCAGCTTCGACCGCGACCTGCGCTACTCCGGGCTGTGGCGCTATGCGCTGAACAACCAGAGCATCTTCGTGCCGTACCCGGCCGGCTCGCGCCTGTCGCGTCCCGGCCCCGCCGAGCTCGTGTTCGACGCCGGCTGGCTGCTGTATCACGAGCTCGGGCATGCGGCCGACTTCATGCCGCCGGCCGCACGTGGCGGCCTGAACAACGCGCTGTCCGCCTGGGACAACATCGCGCCGCGCTTTTCCAACCGGCAGCTGCCGTCGGACCTGCTGGCCACGCAGTTCCCGTTGACCTCCGGTGAGATGCGCGCGCTGGCCGACGTGAAGTTCCGCACCGGGCCACGCAACCCGGACGATCTGGTCAACGGCATCCCGTACAGCGCGCTGACCACCTACACGCCCCAGCAGGCCGCGGGCTTCTTCAGCGCCGATCGCGCCAGCGACGAGTACGCCTACTCGACCACGCGCGAGGACATCGCGATGCTGATCGAGGAGTTCATGATGCAGCGGAACCACGAGTTCCGCCGCGATGTGGCCATCACCGACAAGATCATGCCCAGCACGACGAGCAGCACGTTGATCGTGCGCTGGGGCCAGCGCGGGCGCATCGGCGAGACGAGCCTGAAGCCGCGCGCGCAACTGGTGGTCGAGCAGCTCACGCCCTGGGTCCTGCAGGGCAACGCGAACGCCGTGAGCAGCCTGCCGGCGCCGCTCGCGATGCGCGCCGGCGAGAGCTGGGCGGCCAACCTGACGCTGCCCGCACCGCCGGGCGGACAGGTGGGCCGCCTCAGCGTGGGCGGCCGTGTGTTGACGGCGGAGGAAGACCGGATGCTGCTCGAGCGCGCACAGACCGGCCCGCACGGGCAGGGCGGCGGCGTCGATACGGCGTATCGGCCCTTCGGCCACTGGACCCCGAACGACCGCTGGCTGGAGCAGCTGCGGCGGTAACAGGCGCACGGTCGCTACCTGGCGCGGCGGCGCGCTGGGCCGCAACTCGTGCCTTCGCCGTCGCCGTTCATGCCGGGCCTGGCGCCACTGGCGCCGTTGGCCTGCGTCGGGCGCCTGCCGCCTTGCCACAATGCGCCCATGATCTGGGCTCCCCCTGCCATCTGTGGCACCGTCCGTGACGCACCCGCACCGGTGCGCTGGTTCAGTCGGCTGCTGTTCTTCCGCTCGCCGCTGGCCGAGGAGGTGCCCGACTTTGCCGCGGCGCTGGCCTGGGCGCGGCGCCGCTGGCTCTGGCTGCTGGCCGCGTACCTGGTGGTGTTGGGCGTGCTCGTGGTGCCCGGCCTGCTGCGCGACCGCGGCCTTTGGTACAGCCTGATGTCGGTCGTCGTGCCCCACTTCATGTTGTACCTGACGGTGATGATGGTGGCCTACAGCGCGGTCGGTTACCGCATCAATCTGGCCAACTTGCGGCAATTCCTGCCGCCCAAGACGCAGGGGCGGCGGCGCCGCTGGCGCATGGCGATCATCGGCGCGATCAGCGGGCTGCTCGGTGCAGTGACCGGCTATACCGTCGCGGCTGCGATGAGGGAGGGCGCTTCGCTCGGCATCCTGGGCGAAATCGGTCGGGCCCTGGGCGAGTGGAACCGCGACACCTTCACGCCCGGCACGCTGACACTCATCTTCGCGGTCGTCATCTTCGGCGTGCCGGAGCTCATCGCGCAGATGCGCCTGAAGGAGCGCACCATGGCGCGGCGCCTGGGCGAGGCCGAGGCCACGCGCGAGCGCATGGCGCGCGCCACGGCCGAGAGCGAGTTGCGGCTGCTGCAGGCGCAGGTCGAGCCGCACTTCCTGTACAACACGCTGGCCAACCTGCGCTTCCTCGTGCAAAGCGGCAGCCCCGATGCGCTGCGGATGACCGATGCGCTGATCGAGTACCTGCGCACCTCGGTGCCCGACATGCGCGCGCAGCACGTCACGCTGGGGCGCGAGGTCGATCACGCGCGCCACTACCTCGAGATCATGCAGATGCGCATGAGCGGCCGGCTGCGCTTTGCGATCGACGTGCCGGAGTCGCTGCGCGATGTGCTCCTGCCGCCGTTGACGCTGCTGACCCTGGTGGAGAACGCGGTCAAGCACGGCGTCGGGCCGCTGATCGAGGGTGGCACCATCGTCGTGCGGGCGGCGCTGGAAGGCGAGGAGGTGCGCGTGGAGGTCAGCGACGATGGCGCCGGCCTGCGCTCGGTGTCCACCAGCGGCATGCCGTCGACCGGGGCCGGCCTGCGCAACATTGCCGGCCGCCTGCAGCTGGTCTACGGCACGGCCAGCCGGCTGGAGCTGAGCGAGAACCAGCCGCGCGGCACGCGCGCGGCGCTCGTGTTCCCGCGCTCGGTGCCCCATCACCCCGATGGCAGCATCGAGGTGCAGGTCATCACCATGACCGAGGACGAACGACGCGCTGCCGACACTGCGGCCGCCACCGACGCCTCCAAGGCTTCCGCCAACGTTCCCGCCCGACCCTTGCCCCAGCCATGAACAGCGCTGCCCCGACTGCCGTCATCGCCGATGACGAATCCCTGCTGCGCGCGCAGCTCAAGACCACCTTGGCCGCACTGTGGCCGCAGCTGGTCATCGTCGGCGAGGCGGGGCACGGCAGCGAGGCGGTGCAACTGGTCGCGCAGCACCGGCCGCAGTTCCTGTTCCTCGACATCGAGATGCCGGGCATGAACGGCCTGCAGGCCGCCGCGCAGGTCAAGGGCATGGTGCATCTGGTGTTCATCACGGCCTACAACCAGTACGCGATCGACGCCTTCGAGCGCGGCGCCATCGACTATGTGCTCAAGCCGGCCTCCGAGCAGCGCCTGGCCGAGACGGTGGAGCGGCTGAAGAGCCGCATCGGCCAGCCGGCCGCGTCCACGGAGGTCGTGACCGCCGCACTGGCGCAGGTCGCCGCCGCACTGGGCAAGCCGGCCGTGCAGCGGCTGCGCTGGATCCAGGCCTCGGTGGGCAGCCAGATCCGGCTGGTGCCCGTCGACGACGTGCTGTTCTTCCAGTCCGATGCCAAGTACACGCGGGTGGTCACGCGCGACGGCGAGTCGCTGATCCGCAAGACGCTGAAGGAGCTGACCGACGAGGTCGACCCCGAGCAGTTCTGGCAGATCCACCGCGGCACGGTGGTCAACTCACGCGTCATCAGCCACGCGCTGCGCGAGGACGACCGGCTGCTGGTGGTGTTGCGCGACCATGCAGAGCGGCTCGAAGTCAGCCGCAGTTACACCCACTTGTTCCGCAGCATGTGACCCTGCCGGCCCTCGCACCGGGCGGGCCGTGTCAACCGGCCGTGCCACTGGCGCGCTAGATTCCCAGGTCTGTCAACCCGCCACCCCTAGCCGGGTGGCTCAAGACATCAAAAGGAGAATCAATCAATGCGAAACACTGCGGTCCTCGCACTGTCGGCCGTGGCCCTTGCGGCGGTGCTCGCCGGCTGTGCCACCGAAACCTCGCGCACCGTGGAGGTCGCCAAGGTGCAGGCGGCGGCCACGACGCCGCCGCAGGGTCCAAGGATCCCGGTGGCGGTGGGCAAGTTCGACAACCGGTCCAACTACATGATGGGCGTTTTCTCCGATGGCGTGGACCGCCTCGGCAGCCAGGCCAAGACGTCTCTGGTCGCGCACCTGCAGCAATCGCAGCGCTTCAACGTGCTCGAGCGCGAAAACATGGCGGAGATCGCGCAAGAGGCCAAGATCGCCGGTGCGCAGCAGACGCTGCGTGGCGCGACGCACGTGATCACGGGTGACATCACCGAGTTCGGCCGCAAGGAAGTCGGCGACCAGCAGCTGTTCGGCATCCTCGGGCGCGGCCGCGAGCAGGTGGCCTACGCCAAGATCCGCCTGAACGTGATCAACGCACTGACTTCGGAGGTCGTGTTCTCGGCCGCCGGTGCCGGCGAGTACACGCTATCGTCACGCGAGGTGGTGGGCTTCGGCGGGTCGGCCGGCTACGACGCCACGCTCAACGGCAAGGTGCTCGACCTCGCGATGCGCGAGGCGGTGGACAACCTCGTCGCCGCGCGCGACACCGGCAAATGGGGCCAGGAGCCGCTGCGATGAACCGCGGCGCGATCGTCTGCGCCGCCCTCGCGCTGATCGCCATCGCCGGACTCGCCGGCTGCGCGCAGACCGCGCAGCCGCTGTACTCCTGGGAGACATTTCCACGCCAGCAGTACGTCTTCCTCCTGCGCGAGGGCGTGAGCCCGGAGCAGCAGATCAAGGAGATCGAGGCGCATGCGGAAAAGGCGCGGGCCGCCAACCTCGCGCTGCCGCCGGGGCTGCGCGCGCACCTGGGCATGCTGTACCTGAGCGTGGGCAGTCCGGGGCGCGCCGCGGAGATGTGGAACGCCGAGAAGACCGCCTTCCCCGAGTCCGCGCCGTACATGGACCAACTGCTGCAGCGGTTGGCCGGCGGGGCGACCAAGCAGCCGGCAGCGCCGGCCAAGCCGGCCAGCCCAGCCGACAAGGCCGTGGAGAAGCCGGCATGACGCGCGCCACTTTTCGCCTGTCTGCGCTGCTCGCGGTCCTCGTGATCGGCGTGCTGTCCGGTTGCGCGACCACGCCGCCCAAGGATTACTCGAAGTTCCAGGCAGCCAGACCCGCCACCATCCTCGTGCTGCCGCCGCTAAACGAGTCGCCCGACATCAAGGCCTCCGCCGCCGTGTGGTCGCACGCCACGCGGCCGCTCGCCGAGGCCGGCTATTACGTCCTTCCGGTCACGCTGGTCGATGAAACCTTCAAGCAAAACGGCGTCACCACTGCGTTCGACGCGCACGGCATCCCGGTCGACCGGCTGCGCCGCTTTTTCGGCGCCGACGCGGCGCTGTACATCAAGATCCGCGAGTACGGGACCACTTACCGCGTGATCGCGAGCGAGACGGCGGTGCAGGTGAGCGCGCAGCTGGTCGACCTGCGCGACGGCGCCGTGCTCTGGGAAGGCAGGGCGCGCGCGTCCTCGGCAGAGCAGCAGCAGAGTCAGAGCAGCCTGGCGGGCATGCTGGTGGCGGCCGTGGTCAACCAGATCATCGGGACGACGACCGACGCCGGCTACAACTACGCCGGCATGGCCAACGGGCGCCTGATCCTCGGGCCGGAAGGCGTGCTCTACGGTCCGCGGTCGCCGCGCGCCGGGCAGCCGCCTGCGCCTGTGCGGTAGCCTGGATGCAAATCTGGACGAGTCCGCCCCGCCATTGCGCAGGGCAAGCGATACGCCGCCTACCCTGCCGCGGGCTACTGTCACGTCATGCCTGACTTCCAAAGCCGCGACCCGGCCGATCCGCGCTTCTGGAACGAGCGCTTTGCCGTCGGCTTCACCCCCTGGGACGAGGCGCGCACGCCGCCAGCGCTGGCGCGCTTCATCGAGGGCGAGCGCGGCCGCCTTGGCGCGCGGGTGCTGGTGCCCGGCTGCGGCAGCGGGCACGAGGTCATCGCGCTTGCCGCGGCTGGCTTCGAGGTGCTTGCGATCGACTTCGCGGCGGCCGCGGTCGCACAGGCAAGGCGCGTTTTGTCGCCTGCGCTGGCGCAGCGCGCGCTGCGGCAGGCGGATTTCTTCCGCTTCGAGCACGACCTCGCGGAGCCCGCGGCGCAGCCGCCGTTCGACTGGGTCTACGAGCGCGCCTTCCTGCCGGCGCTGCCGCCGGCCAGCTGGACCGCATGGGCCGCGCGCACGGCGCAGCTGCTCGCACCGGGTGGCGTGCTGGCGGGGCTGTTCTACCTGGACCAGACACTGCCCGAGCGACGCAGCAGGCCGCCGTTCGTCACCACACGCGCGGAGCTGGGCTCGCTGCTTGGCGGTGCGTTCGACTGCACCGCGGCGGAGCAGCTCCCCGCCGACGAGGTGCTGCCGGTTTTCGGCGGCCGGCTATGGTGGATGGTCTGGCAGAGGCGCTAGCCCGCGTAGCCGCGACGGACCATGGTGGTTCCGTCCAAACATGCCTTCGCCGCGCCGGTTACAGAGTGAGATTCACCGCCTGTGTGGGCGACCTGTTCACATGCCCGGGCCAGGCGTCCGGCTTCGCGTTGGCCGTGCTGTAGCTGCTTCCTGTCTTGGCCGCATCGGCAAAACAACCGACCGGGCACACGCGCTGGCAAAGCTCGTGCTTGGTTTATCGTCGCGTCCGGCCGTCGCAGGTTCCGCATCACGCCATACGGCCCGCCGTTCACTCTGACTGCACGCCATGACGCTGATCGCCTTTGTCGTCCTGTATCTCCTCATCACCGTGGCGATCGGCCTGTATGCCGCCTCGCGCGTGAAGAACACCGCGGACTTCGCGGTGGCCGGCCGCTCGCTGCCGCTGATCATGGTGATCACCACCACATTTGCCACATGGTTCGGCTCGGAGACCGTGCTGGGCGTGCCGGCCAAGTTCATCGAGGGCGGGTTGCAGAAGACGGTGGAGGACCCGTTCGGTGCCGCCTTCTGCCTGGTGTTCGTAGGCATGTTCTTCGCGGCCAAGCTGTATCGGATGAACCTGATCACCATTGGCGCGTTCTACCGCGAGCGCTATGGCAAGGGCGTGGAAATCTTCAGCTCGGCGGTCATCATGATCAGCTACCTCGGCTGGGTGGCGGCACAGGTGACCGCACTCGGCCTGGTGTTCACGCTGCTCTCTGGCGGTGCCATCACCACGGTGCAGGGGATGATCATCGGCACCGTGGTCGTGCTCACCTACACGGTCTTCGGCGGTATGTGGTCGGTGGCGCTGACCGACTTTTTCCAAATGCTGATCATCATCGTCGGCCTGCTGCTGATCGCGTTCTTCGCGGCTGACCTGGCGGGCGGCGCCGACAAGGTCATCACCTACGCCGCTCAGAAAGACATGTTCAACTTCTTTCCGGAGGCGAGCCTGCATGCGTGGCTGTTCTGGATCAGCGCGGCCATCACGATCATGATCGGCAGCATCCCGCAGCAGGACGTGTTCCAGCGCGTGATGTCGGCCAAGGACGAGAAGACCGCCGTGCGCGGGCCGATCATCGGCGGCCTGTCCTACCTGGCCTTCGCCGCGGTGCCCATGTTCATCGGCGTGGCGGCCTTCATCGTGATGCCCGAGATCGCCAACGGGCTGCTGGCCGAGGACTCGCAGCGGATCTTGCCCACGCTCGTCATGGAAAAGATGCCAACGTGGCTGCAGGTGCTGTTCTTTGGCGCGCTGCTGTCAGCGATCATGTCAACCGCCAGTGCCACGCTGCTGGCGCCGTCAACGACCTTCGTCGAGAACATCCTGAAGAACTTCACGCCGTTGTCGGACAAAAAGGAACTCAAGGCCATGCGCGTGACGCTCGTGGTCTTTGCGGCCTGCGTTCTGGGCTACTCGATCATCATGGAAGGCACGCCCATTTATGAGCTGGTGGCCATGGCCTATCAGTTCCCGGTGGTGGGCGCGTTCTGGCCGTTGGTGCTGGGCCTGTACTGGAGCCGCTCCACGACGCAGGGCGCGGTATGGTCAATCGTGCTGGGCATGACCAGTTGGCTGCTGCTCAACTTCACGCCGCTGGGCGAGGTGTTCCCGAGCGTGCTCGGCGGCTTCATCATGGCCGGTGTGGGCATGGTGGCCGGATCACTGGCGCCAACCGCCGGCAACAAGGCGCATCACGCCGAAGGGCGGCACAAGCGCGTGCACAGGCACGCGCACTGAGGGCGCGCGGGGCAGGCCTGCCGGCCCGCCCGTCGCGCGCATTCAGCGCGTGTTCAGCGCCAGGCGGCGGCGTGCTCCCGCGCGAAGGCCGCAAAGCTGCGCGGCGCGTGGCCGGTGAGGCGGCGTACATCGCCGGTCACTCTGGCCGCCCAGCCCTGCTTGATCACGTGGTTGAGGCTAATCAGCCAGTCGATCAGCTGCGGCGGAAAGCCCACCTTCGTCATCGAGCCCACGGCCGCCTGCTCGGGCACGTCGACATACTGCACGTCGCGGCCGACGTGCCCGACCGATCTCGGCCGCCATCTGCGCATCGGTCATGGCCTCGGCACCGGTGAGTGTGTAGGAGGCGCCGGCGTGCGCCGCGGGCGCGGTCAGCACCACCGCGGCGGCCTCGGCGATATCGCGCACGTCGATCACGGCCGTGGCGCCGGTGCCGTGCGGCGCATAGATGGCGTTGGCGCCCTTGATAGTGCCGGCGGAAAAGTTGATGGCGCTTTGCATGAGGCTGGCCGGCCGCGGCAGGGTGTAGGCGATGCCGATGCCCGTGATGAGATCGTCGATCTGGCCATGCCCCCGGGCGATGGATGCCGGTCTGTGGGAGTCGGCGCCGGCGCCCGACGAGCGCACGATGTGCCGCGCACCCGCCGCCTTGGCGGCCGCCACGGCGTTGCGCGCCATGTCGAGCATGTCCGGAACCAGCGGAAACAGCAGGAACAGGGTGTCGCTGCCGGCGAACGCCGTCGCCAACTCGGTCGGCTGTGTGAAGTCGCCGCGTACCTCGCGCACGCCGGCCGGCGCCTTGCCGGGCGCGCTCGTCATCACGGCGAAGTCGGCGCCGCGCGCCTGCGGTTGCTTGACCAGTTCGCGGCCGATGTTGCCGGTGCTGCCGGTGACCAGGATTCGGCTTGCCAAGTTCAGGGTCTTTTCGGGTTCGGGTTGCGATGGACCGAACTCTAGGCAGGCGTGAGTCCAACTCAAAAACATAGAATGTCGGATCATCCTAGAAACCGCAGTTGTCATTGCTGCCAAACAGCGCAGATCGAGTGTTGGCGCGGCTTTCCCGGCGATTCCCGCGACTGCGGAGCAGTTCCAAACCGGTGATCGACCGCCGCTCAAATTGTTCAGTCGCGACAGCGACTTGGTGCGTCTCGCGGCCGTCAACTGCGGTTTTAGGATCATTTTCAACTTTGCGTTGAATGACGAATCTGCCTGCATTGGTGTCGTTCACCGAGGCGGCGGCGGCCGGCAGCTTCACGGTCGCCGCCGCCAAGCTCGACCTCACGCCGGCGGCGGTCAGCAAGAACGTGGCGCGGCTCGAGCAGCAGCTCGGCGTGCGCCTGTTCAACCGCTGCACCCGCCAGCTGCGACTGACAGCGGAGGGCTAGGCGTTTCGCGCGCGCGGCGCGGCGGTCGGGCGGGTGCGCATCTCGGTCGGCGTGTCCTTCGGCCGCCGCTACCTGCTACCGCTGCTGCCCGCGCTCGCCGCCCGCCATCCGGAGCTGCAGATCGAGGTGAGCCTGGACAATCGCGCGGTCGATCTGCTGGCCGAGGGCTACGACGTCGGTGTACGCGGTGGCGTCATCGAGGAATCGAGCGTCGTGGCGCGCCGCGTCGCGCGGCTGCCCCTGGTGCTGGTGGCCTCGCCCGGCTATCTGCGCGCGCTGCGCGCCCCGGCGCGCCGCGGACCTGGCGCAGCACGAACTGCTGGGCGTGCGGCTGCCCGCCGGCGGCGACATCCCGTGGCGCTATCGCCGGCCCGGCGGCGGCGGCACGACGGCACTGCCGATGGCCGCGCGCCTGTGGCTGTCCGACCCCGAAGCGCTGATCGACCTGGCGCTGGAGCATGCCGGCATTGCGCAGGTGGGTCTGTATCACGCCACGCCGTTGCTGCGCTCGGGTCGGCTGAAGGCCGCGTTGACTGACCTGCACGACCCCGGTGGCCGCGAGATCGTGCTGCACTACCCGCACCGGCAGTACCTCGCGCCGCGCGTGCGGGTCACCGTCGATGCGCTGCTGTCGGGTCTGGCGAAGAATGCGGATCTGCACGCAGCGCGCGACGCGCTGCCGGATTCGCACAAGGCCTGAGCCCGGCGCAGGCCGGGCACGCTTGGCAGTCAGCGGCCGGACTAGCCGCGGCCGCCGCTGCTGGAGGCAAGCGTGGTGAAGTCCTGGGCGTAGCCGCGGAGCTTCTTCGACAGCGTGGCTTTCTGCGCGGGTGTCGCGCTGTTGATGAGCTGCGCGATCAACAGCGCGTTGTTGCGGCGGTTCTCCTGCAGACGGGCGCGGCGTGCCTCATCCGCCGGCCAGGCCAGTTCCCCGAAGTACTCGCGCAGCCAATGTGCGGCGATCAGCTCCGTCGGCTTTTCGTCGACGATCCGCCGCAGCACGGCCACCAGGTCACGCTGGCGGCGCTCGCGTTCCTCCATCCACAGCTGTTGGCCCGAGGGGCGCGCGCTCAGTGAGGCGCGCACCAGGCCCAGTTGCTCCTTGCTGAGCGAGCCGAACCAGCTCTCGGTACGCTCGGCATACGCCTCGACGCGATCATCCAGCGTTTCCTTGCCGGCGATCTTCATGAATTCGCGCCGCGCCTTGGAACTGTCCTTGGCGAGCTTGTCGGCAAAGTGATCGACCTGCGCGGGCTGCAGCGTGAGGGCCAGGCGCACCAGCTCCGGCGCCGCCTGCTCGCCGATCTTCAGCATCTTCTCGTTCATTGCCTGCTGGAAGGCCAGCACATCGTCGGCGGTGACGCTGCCGTTGCCGACCTTGCGCTCGGTGTCGTCCAGAAAGCGCGCATACGCCTGCAGTTGCGTGCTGCGGTGCCATCTCAGCAGCTCGCGCACGCGGTCCTTCACCAGCTTCTCCTGCGTCTCGTCCAGGTCCAGGTAGCTGTCGAGCGAGTACACCAGCAAGGTGTCGGCGTTGTTGTAGCCGAGCTTGATCGAGGAGCAGGCCGCCAGCAGCAGGACGGCGGCGAGCGCAAGCGTCTGCGCGGCGCGGCGGGCAAGCGGGATCCTCACCGTGGGCGGGCGGGCAGTAGCATGCGAGCGCTGGAACATCATGGTCGGTCTCGGGTCGCGCATGAACGCACAGTTGGTGGCAGGTTCGGTAGCAAGTTCGGTAGCAAGCTCGGCAACGACGTCCGTTCAGGAGTCTGCCGGGCAGTCGAACGCGCCGTCGGGCGCGGCCTTGAACGTCGTCATCCTGGCGGCCGGCCAGGGCAAGCGCATGAAGTCCACGTTGCCCAAGGTCCTGCATCCGGTCGCGGGGCGGCCTATGCTAGCCCACGTGATCGACACCGTGCACGCCCTGGCGCAGGCGCGCGGGACGCTGGCGCGGTTGACCGTGGTGGTCGGCCACGGTGCCGATGCCGTCCTCCAAGCCTTCTCTGAGCGCGGCGAGATCAAGTTCGTTCTCCAATCGCCCCAGCTTGGCACCGGCCATGCCGTCATGCAAGCGGTCCCGCACCTGGATGATGCAGCGCCGACGGTTGTGCTCTATGGCGACGTGCCGCTGATCACGGCGGCCACGCTCGCCCGCCTGCTGGAGGCCGCGCAGGCGCGGGCCGAGCCCGCGGTCGGCCTGCTGACCGTGACCTTGCCCGACCCGACAGGCTACGGTCGCGTGGTGCGCGACTGGCATGGCAATGTGCTGAAGATCGTCGAGCAGAAGGACGCGCACGGCGACGAACTGGCGATCGCCGAGGTCAACACTGGCATCGTCGTGGTGCCCACGCCGCATCTGAAGCGCTGGCTGGGGCAGCTATCCAACCATAACGCCCAGGGCGAGTACTACCTGACCGACATCATTGCCACCGCGGTGCGCGACCATGTGCGGGTCATCGCCGTGCCGGCAGCCGATGCGAGCGAGGTCGCCGGCGTGAACAGTCCGGCGCAGCTCGCGCAGGCCGAGCGCGTGGCGCAGTTGCGCGCCGCCGAGGCGCTGCTGGATGCAGGCGTGGCGCTCGCTGATCCGGCGCGCATCGACGTGCGTGGCAGCGTGCAGACGGGCAGTGGCGTGAGCATCGATGTCGGCTGCGTATTCGAGGGGCAGGTCGAGCTGGCCGACGGCGTGCGCGTGGGCCCCTACTGCGTTCTGCGCAACGCGCGCGTCGGCGCGGGTACCGAGATCGCCGCCTTTTCGATGCTGGAGGACGCTGTCGTCGGCGCGCATGCGCGCATCGGCCCGTATGCGCGGCTGCGGCCGGGCGCCGAGCTTGCCGACGAAGTCCACATCGGCAATTTCGTCGAGGTGAAAGCCTCGCGCATGGGGCCGGGCAGCAAGGCCAACCACCTCTCGTACGTGGGTGACGCCACCGTGGGCGCGCGCGTGAACATCGGCGCCGGCACCATCGTGGCCAACTACGACGGCGCCAACAAGCACCGTACGGTGATCGGCGACGACGCGCACACCGGGTCGAACTCGGTCCTGGTGGCGCCGATCACGGTGGGTGACGGCGCCACCATCGGCGCGGGGTCCACGGTGATCCGTGCCGTGCCCGCCGGCAAGCTCACCGTCGCGCGCGCGAAGCAGGTTGTGGTTGACGGCTGGACGCGGCCGCAAAAGAAGACGTGAGCGCGGCGTCTGCGTCAGCCGGCAGCACGGCCGCGTCGCCCGGCGCTACGACCTGCCCCGTGCCGCGCCGGGTCCCGCTCGCGCTCGGTACCGCACGGCTGCGGTTGCGATTCCCGCAGGAGGCGGACTGGCGCGCGCTGCACGCCTACTTCGGCGATGCGCAGAGCGTGCGTTACACGACGCGCCGCGTGCTGAACGAGGGCGAGACCTGGCGTTTGTTGGCGGGTGCGGCCGGCCACTGGGCTTGGCGCGGCTACGGCCCCTACGTGCTGGAGCGGCGCAGCGACGTCGCTGCCATCGGCATCTGCGGGCCGTGGTACCCGAACGATTGGCCCGAGCCGGAGATCAAGTGGGCGCTGCTGCCTTCGGCGCGCGGCCAGGGCCATGTGCAGGAGGCGGCGCTTGCGGTGCGTGCGATGCTGCACGCGCATCTGGGCTGGGTGCCAATCAGCCTGATCGATCACGAGAACACCGCGTCCATCAAGGTGGCGCGCGCGCTGGGCGCGCAGATCGAGCGGACGATCGACTTTCGCGACTCGCGGGCGCATGTGTTCAGGCATGCGGCGCCGGCCGCCTGGGCCGTGCGCCCGGCCACGGCCGCCGATGCGAGCGCCATCGCCACGCTGTACCTGCGGTCGCGCCGCGCCCACGTCGTGTTCGCGCCCCTGGCGCACGGCGATGACGAGGTGCGTCAGCACGTCCGCGACGACGTGCTGGTGCGGTCGCGTGTCTGGGTGGCGCTCGACGGGGACGGGGTCGTCGCTTTTCTTGCGCTCGATCGGCGCGATGGCGCCGACTGGATCCGGCACCTTTACGTGGCACCGGCACGCGTGAGCGCGGGCGCAGGGCATGCCCTGATCGGCGTCGCGCTGCGCGAGGCCGCGCGACCGCTGCGCCTGCACACGTTTGCCGCAAACACGGGCGCGCGGCGCTTCTACGAGCGCTACGGCTTTGCCGCGATCGCCTTTGGCGACGGCCAGGGCAACGAAGAAGGCTGTCCTGACGTGCTGTACGAGCTTGCGTAAGCGGCAGCGCGTCGCGCGCGGGCGCCCTGCGCGGCGGCGCGGGCAGCAGGTGCAGGTGTGGGCGCTCGCCGCCCTGGCAGGCGCTACACGGGTACCGCCGGCACGAACTTGCTGCGTTTGACCGCGAAGAACGCGCGCACGTTGCGCACATTGGCCTCGGCTGTGAGTGAGCGTTGCACGAAGGCGTGGTACGCGGGCATGTCGGCCACGTACACGATCAGCACGAAGTCCGGCCCGGCCGCGACGCGGTAGCACTGCTGCACTGCCGGCTCCTGGGCAACGTGGGTCTCGAACGCTTCGAGGCGCGCTGCATCCTGTCGGTCCAGCGTCACCTCCAGCACCGCCGTGTTCCCGACCCCGAGCGCGTCGGGCGACACGATCGCCATGGTCCGCTCGATGACGCCGCTCTCCACCAGCCGCCGCACCCGGCGCAGGCAGGTCGCCGCCGAGATGTGCGCGCGCTCGGCCAGCGCCTGATTCGTGAGGCTCGCGTCGGCCTGCAGCAGTGCAAGCAGGCGACGATCGGTCGGGTCGAGGGTGATGTTCATGAGCTACAAAGCTTCACGCTTTGCAATTTTTCTTCGATTTTGTGGCGCTGCGACTAAAGATTGCAGCATTCGCATATTTTCGCACGCTTCTTTCGTCAACCTTTCCCTAACATCGCTGCAGCTTTTGTTCGGAGTTGACCATGTGCGGCATCGTTGGCGCGGTCGCGTCGCGCAACATCGTTCCGGTCTTGATCGAGGGCCTGCGGCGACTCGAGTACCGCGGCTACGACTCTTGCGGCCTGGCGGTCCACGTCGACGGCGAGGTCAAGCGCGCACGCAGCGTGGCGCGGGTGGCCGAACTCGATGCGCAGGCGGCCGAGCTGGCCGGCTTCACCGGCATTGCCCACACGCGCTGGGCAACGCACGGCGCGCCCACCACAGCCAACGCACATCCGCACGTGTCCACCGGCCCCACGCGCGCCGGTGCGGCGCGGGGCCCGGCGCGCATCGCGCTCGTGCACAACGGGATCATCGAGAACCACGATGAACTGCGCGCGGAGCTCAGCCAGCGCGGCTACGTGTTCGACAGCCAGACCGACACCGAGGTGATCGCGCACCTGGCGGACCACCTGTACGACGGCGACCTCTTCGATGCCGTCCAACGCGCCGTGAAGCGGCTGCGCGGCGCCTACGCGATCGCGGTGTTCACGCGCGAGGAGCCGCATCGGGTGGTGGGCGCGCGCCATGGCTCGCCGCTCGTGGTGGGGGTGGGCAAGGGCGAGAGCTTCCTGGCGTCGGACGCGATGGCGCTGGCCGGCACCACCGACCAGATCATCTATCTCGAGGAAGGCGACGTCGTCGACCTGCAGCTGGGCAAGGTGTGGATCGTCGACCACGAGGGCCGCCGCATGAGCGAGGCGCAGCGTCCCGTGCGCACGGTGGCCGCGTTCTCGACGGCGGTGGAGCTGGGGCCGTACCGGCACTACATGCAGAAGGAGATCTTCGAGCAGCCGAAGGCGATCGCCGACACGCTGGATCAGCTCGACCAGCTAGAGCAGCGCATCGACCCCGCCATGTTCGGCGCCCGCGCCGTGGAGGTGTTCAAGCGCATCGACCGCGTGCTGATCCTGGCCTGCGGCACCAGCTACTACGCGGGCAGCGTGGCGCGCTATTGGATCGAGGCCATCGCCGGCGTGCCCGTCAACGTGGAGATCGCCAGCGAGTACCGCTACCGCACCAGCGTGCCGCACCCGGACACGCTGGTCGTGGTGGTGTCGCAATCGGGCGAGACCGCCGACACCCTGGCGGCCCTGAAGCACGCCAAGTCACTGGGCATGCAGCACACCCTGGCAGTGTGCAACGTGGCCACCAGTGCGATGGTGCGCGAGACCGCGCTGCAGTTCCTCACGCGCGCCGGGGTCGAGATTGGCGTGGCCTCGACCAAGGCCTTCACGACACAGCTGGTGGCGCTGTATCTGCTCGCGGCCACGTTGGCCAAACTGCGCGGCACCCTCTCCGCCGAGCAGGAGTCGCTGGCAGTAAAGCGCCTGCGCCACCTGCCCGTGGCCGTGCAAAGCGTGCTGGCGCTGGAGCCCGCGATCATTGCGTGGAGCGAGACCTTCACGCGCAAGGACAACGCGCTCTTCCTCGGCCGCGGTCTGCACTACCCGATCGCGCTCGAAGGGGCGCTCAAGCTCAAGGAGATCAGCTACATCCACGCCGAGGCCTATCCCGCCGGCGAACTGAAGCATGGCCCCCTCGCCCTGGTGACCGAGGCGATGCCTGTGGTCACGGTCGCCCCCAACGACGCACTGCTGGAGAAGCTCAAGAGCAACCTGCAGGAAGTGCGCGCCCGCGGCGGCGAACTGTATGTCTTTGCCGACGCCGATACGCACATCGAGTCCGCCGAGGGCGTGCACGTGATCCGCCTGCCCGAGCACTACGGCGACTTGTCCCCGATCCTGCACGTGGTGCCGCTGCAGCTGCTCGCGTATCACACGGCGGTCAGCCGCGGCACTGATGTCGACAAGCCAAGGAACCTCGCCAAGTCGGTTACGGTGGAGTGATCGAGGGGGCGGTTGGGACGGAAGTGTCGAACGACAATTTTTGAGGACACATCGTTCGATTTGAGGACACAGAGGCTAATCTTACTGTGTCACAAACGTAGTCTTTCGCTTCGCTGACCGCAGTGCGGGCAATGGCCGAGGCGATGGATGAGCTGGACGCCGAGCAGGTGGCGGATCGTTGCGATCGAGTTGGGCGCGAGCCGCTGAGCGCGCCGG
>JADCGX010000215.1 GCA_020248785.1 Burkholderiales bacterium
CGGCCATCCTCGAGCGGCCGGTGATCGCGAAGATCCTCACCCATCTCGGGCTGGATCCGCAGCCACCGCCTCGGGGGCGGGCGCGCGAGGTGGTGCAGGGCTGAAGCCGCCCCGCCTGAACACCGTCTGGCCCGTGCCGGCCTTGATCGACACCGCTTGCGCAGACCTCCGCGTCGCCTGCGGCCGGGCGATGCTGCGCGCCCGGTGGGCGCGGCGTAGCCGGATGAGGGTCAACCCTGAGACTGAGGCGGCAGATCAAGGCCAGACGAGACTCAGGGGGAGCGGCGAGACGGTCCGAATGGGCACCGCTGCCACGATCTGCCACGATCTCACTGCCGCAGTCGGCCCTTCCTGGCTGGCCTCGGTCTAGTCGTCGGGCTTCAGGGGGCGTTTGAACTTCCTATGCGCCGGCGCTGCAGCGGCTCGATCGGTCCGATGGCTTGCGCGCGGCGCACGACGAACTGCGCGGGACAGGGCACTCAAACGCCTGGATGCGGATCTGGGCGTACCAGCTGCTGCGTCGCCATGGCGACGCGCTGGCGCTGTTCGACGAACTGCTGCACGACCTCGGTCAGCGGTCCCACGGCAAGGTGGCGGGTGTGCTGACCGATCGAGCACGGCTCTGGCTGGATCTGGGCCAGTGGACGCGGGCGCTGCAGGACCGCGAGCGGGCGCTGCAGCAGACCGGGAGTCCGCAGGCCAGCACGGCACTGTGGCTGCTCGACCTGCGCATGGCCGCGCTGGCCGTGCACGACAGCGTCCCATCACGGCCGGCCTCGTTGAACCACTACAACGCGGTCGCCGGCGCGCTGCTGGAAAGCAGCCTGCTGCCCGGGGAAGCGGGTGCCGAACGGCTGGCCTGGGGCTTGGACGAGGCCGAACGCTGCGGCTATCGCGGTCTGCAGGCCGCGGCACTGGCACGACAGGCTCAGCAGCGCCTGGCCGCCGGCAACGCAGGCGAGGCAGCAGCGCTGGTGCGCCGGTCTTTGTTGCTGGCCGACGGCCGCAGCACCGACGACCTCAGTTGGCCCGATCTGGTGACGCGCGTGGTTCCCGTGCTGCGCGCCGCTGGTGCCAGCGCGGAAGCAGCGCAGCTGATGTCTTCCGGCGCGCGCTGGATCGCGCAGGTCGCGACAAACTTGCCCGCGCCGCTGCAGCCGTCGTTGCGCGACAGACACCCGGTGCACCGCGCGCTGCTCGAGGCTGCGCGTCGGCTCGACTAGCCCGGATGTTTCATCAGGGACGCGGGATTTTCGCGGATGCGCGCGCGAGCCAGATTGCGCGAGGGGCGCAGCCGCTGCCCGCAGGCATCGGGAGCATAGGAATTTCAAACGCCCTCGGCAAGGCTTGGGGAGGCCATGGGACCCGGGTGCGGGCCCGGATGCGGTGGTTGCGGCAGCATGGAGTGTCAGGGTTGGGTGCCGATGCCCTCGGGACTTGCACCCACAGGTGGTGCGCCCATGCTGGGCGGGTGGATGCGGTGGTTGCGGCAGCATGGAGTGTCAGGGTTGGGTGCCGATGCCCTCGGGACTTGCACCCACAGGTGTGCGCCCATGCTGGGCGCACCAAAACAGAAACGGCGCCCGAAGGCGCCGTTTATCGTCATTCCTGATCCCTTGGCTCAGCGTCCGCCGATAGTCGCCCGCAGTCGATTGATAACGTAGCTTCCGAATTGCTGGTGCGTCCCAACGGTTGGATGAACCGCGTCAGCAAACAAGTAATTTGCTTGTGCATTCGGCGCCACAAGGGTTGCACCGGAGCAAAAAAGCGAACTGTTGTTTGGCAGAGCTGCAATGTTGCAGGCAGGCTGAGTCACGTTCACAAAGCCGTAACGCGCGGGGTTAGCGATCGCTTCGGTGAAGAAGTCATTGGACGGGATGGTGGTGACGTTTGCAGCACCGGCGAGTCCCTGGGCCAAGGCACCGTTGAACGTTGCGGTCAGCCCAGAGAGAAGCTGCTGCGTTGAAGCGCTCGCCAAACCGGACGGGGTCAAGCCGATGTCGGGTACGGTGATGACGGCGACCAGCGTGCCGCCGGCGGAAACGACAGAGCGAATGGTCTGCGCAAGCGTCGTAGCTGCGACGCCTAGCGCTTGCTGCGCCAATTGCACCGCCGCCGCCTGAGCCGCCGCAATCGATTGCGGTGTCGCGCCCGGTTGTTGGGCAGCCGCTGCGATCGCGGCGCTTACAGCGCCCGCTTGAACGAAAATGTCGTTGGCGCCCGCAAAGAACATAACCAGCTGGCCTTGCGGAATCCGACCACCGCTAGCAGCGAGATGCGCCTGCACCTGCTGAGTTACCGGGCGAGTGAGAGCGCCCGCCAAAGTGCAACCGCCAGCGCCGTCGGGCGTGCAGCCGATTCCAGGCTGCAGGGTGACGCGTGCGCCGCCTTCGGCATAGCTCGTCCCGCCCAGAACACTTATCTGCGAACCAAAGCCGCCGGTGCGGTTGCGCGAGATCGACACGCCGTAGTAGTCGGAGACGTGTTCCGACCAAAACTTGGCTCCGGGCGTATTGGTCGTAAAACGGCCGCCGCCGACCGCAGTCACCGCCGGTACAGCATAAGTGCCGAGGTCGCTGAGGCTGTCACCAAAGACAGCCATTGAGGTAACCGTGACCTTGTTGTTGTCATCGCTGCCTCCGCAGGAGGCAAGGATCAGGGCCGTAAACGCGACGGCGGTCGCGCGCGAGCCCAGGCGCGCGCCGCGCCCGAAAATGTTGAGCATGGTTTGTCTCCTATAGCTGTTGTCGTTGGCCCGTATGCTGCCCCGTTGTGGCGGGGCGATGACGACGCAGGCTCTGCGAACGATCATACAAGCGCGGCCCGCGGCCGGCAGTCCGGGCGGCTGACGCGCCGGTGACAGGTGCGCCGAAACAACGCTATGCAGCAGTACGAGGTTGGTCGGTTGCCGCACGGGTCAGGCGGTCGCGGACCCCGTCCCAGTCCGTGCCATCGGGCGGCTGTGCCACCAGGAGGGTGTCAGCCCCGCAGGCATCGAGCTCGTGCAGCATGGCGTACAGGCGCCGCGCGTATTCGGCAGCCGTGGCCGGCGCCAGCAACCGCAGCACGATGTGCGGGCTGGCATCCAGCAGGGCCGCTGCCGGCGCCAGCACACCAAGGCGCTGGTCCGGTCGCGCGTTGATGGCAGCCGCCAGTGAGGTGGGGGGCACCAGCACGAGCGGGGTGTGCGGTGCGTAGTGGCTCTCCAGCCGACCGGAGGCGCGCGGCGCGCCGGCGCCAGCGTCGAGCACCGGCTGGCCGAGTACAGCCTCAAGCTGGGTGCGGGTGATCGAGCCGGGCCGCAACAACCGCGGAGCGTCCGCGGTGAAGTCGACGATGGTGGACTCGATGCCCACCGGGCAGGCACCGCCGTCGAGAATCAGATCCACCTTGCCTGCCGGCGCCTGCCCGAGGTCAGCGCGCACATGCGCCGCCGTGGTCGGGCTGATGCGCCCGAACGTGTTGGCGCTCGGTGCGGCGATCGCGCCCCCAAAGGCGGTCAGAAGTGCGCGAGCCCAGGGATGCGCCGGGCAGCGCTGGCCGACACTGTCCTGCCTGCCCGTGATGAGGTCATGCGCGCGCACTGTACGCGGCAACACCCGCGTCAGCGGCCCGGGCCAGAATTGCTGCGCCAGTGCTCGCGCACCGGGTGGCACAGCGCGCGCCCACTCATCAATCGCGGCCACCTCGGCCACATGCACGATCACCGGGTGATCGGCCGGTCGCCCCTTGGCCGCAAAGATGCGCCGCACCGCCTCCGGCTGCTCGGGAGCATAGGAATTTCAAACGCCCTGGGCAAGGCTTGGGGAGGCCATGGGACCCGGGTGCGGGCCCGGATGCGGTGGTTGCGGCAGCATGGAGTGTCAGGGTTGGGTGCCGATGCCCTCGCCTGGGTCGGGTTCGGCAGGCCCGTGACGCTTCACAAGGGCGGGTCGCTGCCTCGACCTCGGGGTTGA
>JADCGX010000216.1 GCA_020248785.1 Burkholderiales bacterium
CGACGCCGCTCATCTTGCTGGACACCACCAGGACCACGCCGGCGAAGCCCAGCGCCAGGCCGAGCCACTGACGCGACGTGACGCGCTCGCCGATCAGCGGACCAGCCACTGCCGTCAGCACCGGTTGCAGGTTGACGATCAGCGCCGCCACGCCGGCCGGCATGCCGTGCTTGACGGCAACCCAGACCCCTCCGAGGTAGATTGCCTGAATGCCGACGCCGGCGATCGCGATATGCACGACCTCCCGCCGCGACGCCGGCCAGGGCGCGCGCACCGCCAGCGCGATGGCCAGCATCAGCAGCAGCACGCCGCAGTAGCGCAACACCAGGAAGCTCAGCGGTTCGGCGTACGGCGCGGCCACCTTGGCCACCACGTAGCCGGTGGACCAGATCAGTACGAAGACCGCGGGCGCGAGCAAGAGCAGCGCAGCCGGTACCCCGGCCTGGTTGGACGACGCCAAGCTCACGCCAGCGCCTCCGTGCTGCGACGCTGATGCAGAGCCAGCGCCTCGCGCACCGTGTTCAGGTGGATCCCGACCGTGGTCTCGATCTGGCGCCCGTAGCCGCCGGCCATCGCCACCGCGATCGGTACCGCAAGCTGCTCGGCGAGCGCGAACACGCGCGCGTCGCGTGCGCGCATGCCGGCTGTGGTCAGTCGCAACTTGCCCAGCCGGTCGTCCTCGTGCGCATCGGCGCCCGCCAGGTAGATGATCAGGTCGGGACTGAAGGCCGCCCGCATCTGCACGAGGGCGGACTCCAGCGCGGCCAGGTAGGCAGCGTCACCGGTGCCGTCGGGCAGATGGACGTCGAGGCGGCTCTCGGCCTTGCGGAACGGAAAGTTGGTCACGCCGTGGATCGACAACGTGAAGGTGTCCGGGTCGTCGCGCAGGATGGTGGCGGTGCCGTTGCCCTGATGCACATCGAGGTCGATGACCGCCACGCGAAAGCGGCGCCCGCAGCGCGCGACTTCCGCCTGAAGCAGGCGCGCAGCCACCGCGGCGTCGTTGAACACGCAGTAGCCCTGGCCCTGGTCGGCATGCGCGTGGTGCGTACCTCCGGCCAGGTTGACGGCCACGCCCTCCTCGAGCGCCGCACGGCACGCGGCAATCGTGGCGCCGGTCGAGCGGCGCGATCGCTCCACCATCGCTGGCGACCACGGGAAACCGATGGCGCGCACCTCCTGCGCGCTCAGGCGGCCCAGCGCCACGCGCTCGACGTACTCGGGCGCGTGCGCCAGAGCCAGTTCACCATCGGTTGCCGCCGGCGGCTCGTGCAGCCGGATCGTTGGCAGTTCCTCGGCAACCCGCGCCCGAAGCTGCGCGTACTTGGCCATCGGAAATCGATGGCCCTCCGGCAAGGGCAACACGTAGCGGTCGGTGTAGAACGCGATCATGGCGCACCGCCGCAGTGATCGTCTTGCCTGAAGGCGTGCTTGCCGCCAGCGCCTACTGCGCCGGACCACCCCGCTGGCCTGCTGATCCGTCCCGGCGGCTGCATGCATGTTGCTGATTTTTCTGATGTAAATGCCATCTTTACCGATCTTGCTGCGATGCGCAAAAAACGCTTGACATTCGTTGTCCAGGACCTAAAATCCAATTTGTGCATCGCATCAATTGATGCCGCAGATTCCGATCCACCCCGTTCGACCACCAGCCCCAACTCCCGGAGGTTTCAACATGTTCCCCACCCCCGCCCAATTCGCTGAACTGCAGAAGACCCAGATGGACGCGCTGTTCGCCCTGTCGCACACCATGTTCGACGCGACCGAGAAACTCGTCGATCTGAACCTCGCTGCCGCCAAGGCGACGATGGAAGAGTCCGCCGAGAAAGCCGCACAGCTGATGTCGGTGAAAGACGTACAGGAGCTCGTGTCGGTCACCGGCGGCCTGGCGCAGCCGTCCGTCGAGAAGTTTGTCAGCTACAGCCGCACCGTGTACGGCATCGCCAGCGGCGCCGGCGCCGAAGTGTCGCGCATCGTCGAGACGCAGATCGCCGACGGCAACAAGAAAGTCGCCGACCTGGTGGAGTTTGCCGCCAAGAACGCGCCGGCCGGCTCCGAGCCCGCCATGTCGATGTTCAAGAGCGCCGTCGCTGCGGCTAACACCGCCTACGACACGTTCAGCAAGGCGTCCAAGCAGGCCGCTGACCTCGTCGAGTCGAACATGGCGGCCGCCACCTCGGCCACGATGAAGGCCGCTGCCGCCGCGAATGACGCGGTCAAGGTCAAGGGCAAGAAAGCCGCCTGAAGACCGTTAGGCAGCCGGCGCGCGCCCGCAGCGCGCGCCTATGGCCGCAGGCGCGGTAACTGCGCTCGGCAACCCTGTGCCGCTCCGCTGCGGCCAAGAGTTGCTCTGCGTCAGATCACTGGCCGTCTGTCTGCTGGACCATCGGCGCCAGTAACTCTTGCCGAAAAGTACGTAGCGGCCTCGTAAGGGTTGTCTCCTTGGCACCACTGGTCTCGGCGCAAGCCGAACGCCTTCTGTCTCCTCCTCAGGTGGTGCTTTGAACGGCCTGGTCGTCGACCAGGCCTTTTTTTACGACTGCACCCGATGCTCGGCTCCGAGTCGCCTGACACCAGCCAGTAGCAGTTCAAAGGCCGGACCGACCTCCTCGGGCGCACCCTTGACCCCGAGTTCGATGTGCCGTCGGGCAGGCCGCCCATCGCTGCCGTCGCCGATCGATGGCAGCGAAAAGGCTAGCACGCCGGGATGGGCCTGCTCCACTTCCTCCATCAACGGCGCGATCAGCGACTCGGCGGTCTCGTAAACCACCACGGCGCGTTCGGCTTGCGGCGCGCTATTGAAGTGCTCGGCGTACTCGGACTCGAGAACCGACTCGATCATCGGCCATGCCATCACCGGAAACCCCGGCACGAAGTGGTGGCGCGCGACGGCAAAGCCGGGAATGCGGTTGAATGGGTTGGCGATGATGCGCGCCCCCTGTGGGAACTCTCCCATTTTCAGGCGCTGCTGGTTCTCCGGCTGCGTCATGTCGGCGCTTCCCTGACCCTTGGCCGCCATTTCCGAGCAGCGCTGCGCGATAAGCTGTGCGGCTTGCGGATGCAGCGTGACCGGCACGCCGAGTGCCGCCGCGGCCGCCTGGCGCGTGTGATCGTCGGAGGTGGAGCCCATGCCGCCGCAGCTGAAAACGACATCGTCGCCGGCAAAGCTGCGCCGCAGCGCATCAGTAATGGTGGCGCGCTCGTCCGGCAGGTACTGGGCCCAGGACAACCGCAGGCCCCGCGTGCCTAGCAACTCGACCACCTTGGCGAAGTGCTTATCGACGCGCTTGCCCGACAGGATCTCGTCGCCGACGATGATGAGGCCAAAGCGCGGCAACGGCGCGTCAACTGAACTGCTTGCGCGCTCAGCGCTCGGGGACTCGCCCCCGGGACGGCCCGGCAGGCTCATTCTCCGGCCCCCACCATCCGCCTCAGACCGAGCCACTGCTGCGCCCAGAAGCCCCGGCCGTAGTCCCGGCTGGCGCCTTGCGGGGCCGGCAACTGGTCGCGGATCCCGGTAGGCTCGATCACGCGGCGCGTATCGGCCGTGCCGAACAGCTGGTCCCAGACTGGAAACAGCACCGCAAAGTTGCAGCCGTAGCGCCGCCCCTCGTGGCCGTAGCCGATGGCGTGATGCAGGCGGTGGAACACCGGGCTGACGACCAGCTGGCCCAGCGGCCCGAAGCTCCACGCCAGATTGGCGTGCTGCACGCTCTGCATGACCCGCGTGGCGATGATCAGCCCCACGAACTGCGCCGGCTCCACCCCGATGAACAGCGCGATCAGCGCCTTGGCACCGTCGATGATCACGTCGTCCAGCAGGTGGTTGCGGTCATCGGTCCAGAACGACATCTTCTGCTGCGAGTGGTGCAGGGCATGCAGCGCCCACCACCAGCGAAAGCGGTGCTGGCCACGGTGCAGCCAGTAGTCGACGAAGTCGAGCACCACGAGGTAGATGAGGAAGCTCACGATCGGCACGTCGGTCACGCCGGGCACCAGCGCATCGATCGCCAGCGGTGTGTAGCCCGCGTCGCGCAGCACCTGGGTGATGTTCTCGAACAGCGGCGTGAACACCAGGAACAGCGCCAGCGGCAAGAG
>JADCGX010000217.1 GCA_020248785.1 Burkholderiales bacterium
AATGGCAAAGGGCAAGTTCGAGCGCACGAAGCCGCACGTGAACGTGGGGACGATCGGGCACGTGGATCACGGCAAGACGACGCTGACGGCGGCGATCACGACGATTCTGGCGGCCAAGTTCGGCGGCGAGGCGAAGAAGTACGACGAGATCGACGCGGCGCCGGAGGAGAAGGCGCGCGGGATCACGATCAACACGGCGCACGTGGAGTACGAGACGGCCAACCGTCACTATGCGCACGTGGACTGCCCTGGGCACGCGGACTACGTGAAGAACATGATCACGGGCGCGGCGCAGATGGACGGTGCGATTCTGGTGGTGTCGGCGGCCGACGGGCCGATGCCGCAGACGCGGGAGCACATTTTGCTGGCGCGTCAGGTGGGGGTGCCCTACATCATCGTGTTCATGAACAAGTGCGACATGGTGGATGACGCGGAGCTGCTCGAGCTGGTGGAGATGGAGGTTCGGGAGCTGCTGAGCAAGTACGAGTTTCCGGGCGACGACACGCCGATCATCAAGGGCTCGGCGAAGCTGGCGATGGAGGGTGACAAGGGGGAGCTGGGCGAGCAGGCGATCTTCCGGCTGGCCGATGCGCTGGACAGCTACATCCCGACGCCGGAGCGTGCGATCGACGGGACGTTCCTGATGCCTGTGGAGGACGTGTTCTCGATCTCGGGGCGCGGGACGGTGGTGACGGGGCGCGTGGAGCGCGGAGTCGTCAAGGTCGGCGAGGAGATCGAGATCGTGGGGATCCGGGCGACGCAGAAGACGACGTGCACGGGCGTGGAGATGTTCAGGAAGCTGCTGGACCAGGGGCAGGCGGGTGACAACGTGGGGATCCTGCTGCGTGGCACGAAGCGCGAGGAGGTGGAGCGCGGGCAGGTGCTGTGCAAGCCCGGGAGCATCAAGCCGCACACGCACTTCACGGCCGAGGTGTACGTTCTGAGCAAGGAGGAGGGCGGGCGCCACACGCCGTTCTTCAACAACTACCGGCCGCAGTTTTACTTCCGGACGACGGACGTGACGGGTGCGGTGGAGCTGCCCAAGGACAAGGAGATGGTGATGCCTGGGGACAACGTGAGCATCACCGTGAAGCTGATTGCGCCGATCGCGATGGAGGAGGGGCTGCGCTTCGCGATCCGCGAGGGCGGCCGCACCGTCGGCGCGGGCGTCGTGGCCAAGATCATCGAGTGACATGTGAGCCTCCGGCCGCGGCCTGCCGCGGCCGCCGCCCCGAGGGGCCGACCCGCTCAACACCAGACTGAGGACTCACATGGCCACCAAGCAGAAGATCCGCATCCGCCTGAAGGCGTTCGACTACAAGCTGATCGACCAGAGTGCGCTGGAGATCGTCGACACCGCCAAGCGCACCGGCGCCATCGTCAAGGGCCCCGTGCCCCTGCCGACCCGGATGGAGCGTTTCGACATCCTGCGCTCGCCGCACGTCAACAAGACCAGCCGCGACCAGTTCGAGATCCGCACCCACCAGCGCCTGATGGACATCATCGACCCGACCGACAAGACGGTGGACGCGCTGATGAAGCTCGACCTGCCGGCTGGCGTGGACGTCGAGATCAAGCTCCAGTAGCCGTTTCGGCTATACTCAGTAGCTTTCCCGCCGGCGGCACGGTTGCCGGCAAGCCGGGCCTTGGTGCCCGGCGGGCCCCGCCCCGGCGGGGGTCCGTGACAGCCGGGGCCGGCGAGGCCACCGGCACCCGCCCCGGCCAATCGTTGTCGGGAACGTGAACAAGGGGCTCCCGGCATCGGGGGCTGGAGCAAGACCATGAGCCTGAGCGAACAGCTCGGCCTGCTCGGTCGGAAGGTGGGCATGATGCGCATCTTCACGGACGACGGCGACGCCGTCCCCGTGACTGTGCTCGACGTGTCCGACAACCGCGTCACGCAGGTCAAGACCGAGGCCACCGACGGCTACAACGCCCTTCAGGTCGCCTTCGGCTCGAAGAAGGCAAGCCGCCTGACCAAGCCCGAGGCCGGGCACCTGGCCAAGGCCGGCGTGGAACCCGCCGAAATCCTGCTGGAGTTCCGCGTCAGTGCCGAAGTCGCCGGCCGCTACCAGCCCGGCGCGAAGCTGCCCGTGACGCTGTTCACCGCCGGCCAGACGGTAGACGTGCAGGGCACGACCATCGGCAAGGGCTTTGCCGGCACGATCAAGCGCCACAACTTCGGCTCGCAGCGCGCGTCGCACGGCAACAGCCGCTCGCACAACGTGCCGGGCTCGATCTCGATGGCGCAGGATCCGGGCCGCGTGTTCCCGGGCAAGCGCATGAGCGGCCACATGGGCGACGTCACCGTGACGACCCAGAACCTGGACGTCGTGCGCGTGGACGAGTCGCGCTCGCTGCTGCTGGTCAAGGGCGCGGTGCCGGGCTCGAAGAACGGCTTCGTCACCGTGCGGCCGGCCGTCAAGGCCCGTGTCGCCAAGGGAGCCGCGTGATGCAACTCGAGCTGCTCAACGAACAGGGCCAGGCCACCTCCAAGGTCGACGCGCCCGACACCGTGTTCGCGCGCGACTACAACGAGGCGCTGGTGCACCAGATCGTGGTCGCGTTCCAGGCCAACGCGCGGCAGGGCACGCGTGCCCAGCTGACCCGCGGCGAGGTCAAGCACTCCACGAAGAAGCCGTTCCGCCAGAAGGGCACTGGCCGCGCGCGCGCCGGCATGACCTCCAGCCCGCTGTGGCGCGGCGGCGGCCGCATCTTCCCGAACCGGCCCGACGAGAACTTCTCGCACAAGGTCAACAAGAAGATGTACCGCGCCGGCATGGCGTCGATCCTGTCGCAGCTGGCGCGCGACGGCCGCATCGCGGTGGTCGACTCGCTGGCCGTCGACGCCCCCAAGACGCGGCTGCTGGCCGCCAAGTTCAAGGCGATGGGCCTTGACTCGGTGATGGTCATCGCCGACCACGTGGACGACAACCTCGCGCTGGCCAGCCGCAACCTGCCCAACGTGCTCGTGGTCGAGCCGCGCTACGCCGACCCGCTGTCGCTCGTGTTCTACAAGAAGGTGCTGCTCACCAAGGGCGCGATCGAGCAGCTCAAGGAGATGTACGCATGAGCGCGGCTGCCGCCCCCAAGTTCGACGCCGGCCGCCTGGCCCGCGTCCTCGTGGCGCCGATCATCTCGGAGAAGGCCACGCGCATCGGCGAGAAGAACAACCAGGTGTTGTTCCGCGTGCTGCGCGACGCCACCAAGCCCGAGATCAAGGCCGCCGTCGAGCTTATGTTCAAGGTCGAGGTCGCCTCGGTCAGCACGCTGGTGCAGAAGGGCCGCACCAAGCGCTTCGGCCGCACGATCGGCCGCCGCGACCACGTCAAGAAGGCCTACGTCTCGCTGAAGCCGGGCCAGGAGCTCAACTTCTCCGGGGAGGGTGCGTAATGGCTGTCATCAAGGTCAAGCCCACGTCGCCCGGCCGCCGCGCCGTGGTGAAGGTGACGCGCAACCAGCTGCACAAGGGTGCGCCGGAGGCGTCGCTGCTCGAGCCGCAGAAGCAGAAGTCGGGCCGCAACAACAACGGCCACATCACGATGCGCCACAAGGGCGGTGGTCACAAGCACCACTACCGCGTGGTCGACTTCCGCCGCGTCAAGGACGGGATCCCGGCCAAGGTCGAGCGCATCGAGTACGACCCCAACCGCACGGCGCACATCGCGCTGCTGTGCTATGCCGACGGCGAGCGCCGCTACATCGTGGCGCCGCGCGGCGTGGAGGTCGGCGCGACGCTGATGAGCGGCGCCGAGGCCCCGATCAAGGCCGGCAACACGCTGCCGATCCGCAACATCCCGGTCGGCTCGACGATCCACTGCGTCGAGCTGCTGCCCGGCAAGGGCGCGCAGATGGCGCGCTCGGCCGGCGCCGGGGTCACGCTGATGGCGCGCGAGGGCACCTACGCCCAGGTGCGGCTGCGCTCGGGCGAGGTTCGCCGCGTGCACATCGACTGCCGCGCCACGATCGGCGAGGTCAGCAACGAGGAGCACAGCCTGCGCCAGCTCGGCAAGGCCGGCGTCAAGCGCTGGATGGGCATCCGCCCGACCGTGCGCGGCGTCGCGATGAACCCGATCGACCACCCGCACGGCGGCGGCGAGGGCCGCACCGGCGAGGCGCGGCCGCAGGTGTCGCCGTGGAACACCCTGACCAAGGGCTATCGCACGCGCAACAACAAGCGCACGCAGACGTTCATCGTCTCGCGGCGCAAGAAGTGAGGCCCTGAGGGAACACCACCATGGCACGTTCACTGAAGAAGGGTCCGTTCGTGGACCACCACCTGATGGCCAAGGTCGAGAAGGCCTCGGCCGGCAAGGACAAGAAGCCGATCAAGACCTGGTCGCGCCGCAGCACCATCCTGCCCGAGTTCATCGGGCTGACGGTGGCGGTGCACAACGGCAAGCAGCACGTGCCGGTCTACGTGACCGACCAGATGGTCGGCCACAAGCTCGGCGAGTTCGCACTGACGCGCCTGTTCAAGGGTCACCCCGCGGACAAGAAGGCCGCGAAGAAGTAAGGAGCACGCGATGGCAATCGAGACCAAGGCCGTCGTGCGCGGCGTGCGCCTGTCGGCCGACAAGGGCCGGCTGGTCGCCGACCTGATCCGCGGCAAGAAGGTCGACCAGGCGCTGAACATCCTGGCCTTCACGCCCAAGAAGGCGGCCGGCATCGTCAAGAAGGCGGTCGAGAGCGCGGTGGCCAACGCCGAGCACAACGACGGCGCCGACGTCGACGAGCTGAAGATCAAGTCGATCCACGTCGAGCAGGGCGCGGTGCTCAAGCGCTTCGCCGCCCGGGCCAAGGGCCGCGGCGCGCGGATCCACAAGGGCACCTGCCACATCTACGTCACGGTCGGCAACTGAGCGGAGCCAGGAAGAGCACATGGGACAGAAAATCCACCCGACCGGCTTCCGCCTCGCCGTCACGCGCGCGTGGCAGAGCCGCTGGTTCGCCAACAACCGCAACTTCGCCGGCATGCTGGCCGAGGACCTGCAGGTGCGCGAGTACCTGCGCAAGCGGCTGAAGAACGCGGCCGTCTCGCGCATCCTGATCGAGCGCCCGGCCAAGAACGCCCGCATCACGATCTTCTCGGCCCGCCCCGGCGTCGTGATCGGCAAGAAGGGCGAGGACATCGAGAACCTGAAGGCCGAGCTCGCCCGCCGCCTGGGCGTGCCGGTCGCGGTGAACATCGAGGAGATCCGCAAGCCCGAGGTCGACGCGCAGCTGATCGCCGACAGCATCACCCAGCAGCTCGAGAAGCGCATCATGTTCCGCCGCGCGATGAAGCGCGCGATGCAGAACGCCATGCGCCTGGGCGCCCAGGGCATCAAGATCATGTCGGCAGGCCGGCTCAACGGCATCGAGATCGCGCGAACCGAGTGGTACCGCGAAGGCCGCGTGCCGCTGCACACCCTGAAGGCCGACATCGACTACGGCTTCAGCGAAGCCAAGACCACCTATGGCGTCATCGGCGTCAAGGTGTGGGTCTACCGCGGCGACCGCCTGGCCAACGGCGAGGCCCCGCAGCTGCCCCAGACCGCCGCTGACGGCGAGCGCCGCGAGCGCCGCGGCCCGCGCCCCGACGGGCGTGGTCCGGGCGGCCGCGGCCGGCCCG
>JADCGX010000218.1 GCA_020248785.1 Burkholderiales bacterium
CATCGCGATCATGTGCGCCGTGTAGCCGAGGCCGGCGCCGCCGTAGTCCTCGGCGGCGGTGATGCCGAGCACGCCGAGCTCGCCCATCTTGCGCCACAGGTCCATCGGAAACTGGTCGCTGCGGTCGATCTCGGCGGCGCGCGGGGCGATCTCGGCATCGGCAAACGCGCGCACCGCGTCGCGCAGGGCGTCGATGTCGGCGCCGAGGTCGAAGTTCAGGCCGGGCAGGTTCATGGGGCGGGTCCGTGTTCGGGGAGCGGTTGTGGGGTCCGGCGCTACAGGCGCGCCGCGTCGGCATGATCGGCCATACCGTGCATGACCATCAGTGTCTGCTGCATGCTGGCCACCAGCGTCTGCCGGCCGGCGGCGACGCCGAAGACCTCGGCGCGCGCGACTGCCAGCGTGCGACCGGACTTGACGACGGTGCCGCGCGCCACCAGCCGCTCGCCGGTGGCCGGCGCCAGCATGTTGATCTTGTACTCGACCGTCAGCACCGAGGCCTCGGCCGGCATCAGCGTAAAGGCGGCATAGCCCCCCGCGCTGTCGGCGATCATGCCGACGATGCCGCCGTGCACGTAGCGGTGCTGCTGCGTGAGGTCCTCGCGCACCGGCAGGTCGATCATGACCGCGCCGGGCTCCACCTCGGTCAGCGTGGCGCCGATCAGGCGCATGGCTGCCTGGCGGCCGAACGAGTCGCGCACGCGCTCGGCAAAGCGGGGGTTGGGAGGGGCGATCACGGCAGCAGGGCGAGCGCCCGACAACGGGCGCGGAGCGCCGATTCTCCCGGCCAGCCGCGGTGAGCGTCAAATCGCGCGGCCGCCGCGCCGCTGCGCCGCCGGGCCGCCGGGCCGCCGAGCCCGCTAGATTGACTGCGCGTCGGCCAGCCGCACCGCCCCGCGCACCACCCGGTAGATGAACCAGCACCACATGCCAACCAGCAGCAGCCCGCCCAGCGTGGCGGCGCCGATCGTGGCAAACAGCGAACTCCAGGCCAGGCCGAAGGAGGTCGAGACCGACCAGTCGCCGCGCTCCCTGACCTGCGCGAGGATGTCGCGCACCAGCGGCCACGCGCCGCCCAGGATGATGCCGACAGCCAGCACGTAGCCCGCCAACGACAGCCAGAAGGTGCGCGCCAGCCAGCGGTAGTGGCTGGCGAGAAAACCGGCTGCCAGCGAGCCGGCGCGCAGATGGCAGACCAGCACGGCAAACAGGGCCGGCCACCAGAGAAAGATGCCGAAGCCGAACATCGCGTAGACGACCCAGGCGATACCGAACTCGCCGGTACTGGGCACCACGCCGCTACCTTGGGTGGGTGGGGGCATGCTCATCCTAGAAACCGCAGTTGTCATTGCTGCCAAACAGCGCAGATCGAGTGTTGGCGCGGCTTTCCGGGCAATTCTCGCGACTGCGGAGCACTTCCAAACCGGTGATCGACCGCCGCTCAAATTGTTCGGTCGCGACAGCGACTTGGTGCGTCTTGCGGCCGTCAACTGCGGTCTTTAGGCTCATTGGATTACCTTTGCGCTACGCGCTCGCGAGTTCACCCTTGGGGCGGCCCGGCGGGCTCACCGGCCTGTGCGCAGGCGGGCGGGGTAAGGACGATTGCCATCGTAATCGCGGCGCGCCCGGCGCGGCGCACGTTGCAGGCTGCGGTGGCACCTTTCTGTCGCATTGCTACCCTTGCGCCATGCAGCCGCGCGACCCGCAGCACCTCCTGAAGTCCGTTTTCGGCTACGACCGCTTTCGCGGCTTTCAGCGCGAGGTGATCGACCACGTGGCCGGCGGCGGCGACGCGCTGGTGCTGATGCCCACCGGCGGCGGCAAGTCCATCTGCTACCAGTTGCCGGCGCTGCTGCGCCCGGGCGTGGGTGTCGTGATCTCGCCGCTGATCGCGCTGATGCAGGACCAGGTGGCGGCGCTGTCGGAGCTGGGCGTGCGGGCGGCCTTCCTCAACTCCACGCTCGATGCCCGCGCGGCGGCGCGGGTGGAGCAGCAGTTGCGCGCCGGCGCGCTCGACCTCGTGTACATCGCGCCTGAGCGGCTGCTGGGCGAGCGCACGCTGCGGTTGCTGACCGAGTGCCACGAGGCCGGTCGGCTGGCCCTGTTTGCCATCGACGAGGCGCATTGCGTGTCGCAGTGGGGCCACGACTTCCGTCCCGAGTACGGGCAGCTCGCGCTGCTGCGCGAGCGCTTTGCCGCCGTGCCGCGCGTGGCGCTGACCGCCACCGCCGATGCGCCGACACGGCGCGAGATCGTCGAGCGGCTGCTGGTGGACGCGCGGGTCTTCGTCGCCAGCTTCGACCGGCCCAACATCCGCTACCGCATCGTCGAGAAGCGCGAGCCGCGCGAGCAGTTGCTGCGCTTCATCCGCGACGAGCATCCGGACGAGACCGGCATCGTCTACTGCCTGGCGCGCAACACGGTCGACGAGGTGGCCGCCTTCCTTGGCGACAACGGCATCCACGCCCTGCCCTACCACGCCGGCATGGATGGCGCGTCGCGCGCGACCAACCAGGCGCGCTTCCTGCGCGCTGATGAAGCCAACGGCGGCGCCGTGGTCATGGTCGCCACGATCGCCTTTGGCATGGGCATCGACAAGCCCGATGTTCGCTTCGTGGCGCATCTGGACATGCCCAAGAGCATCGAGGGTTATTTTCAGGAGACGGGCCGAGCCGGGCGCGACGGCGCGGCGGCCGAGGCCTGGATGACCTACGGTCTGGCCGACGTCGTGCAGCAGCGCCGCCTGATCGAGCTGTCAGAGGCGGACGCCAACTACAAGCGCCTGTCCACCGCCAAGCTCGACGCGATGCTGGGCCTGGCCGAGGCCGGCGACTGTCGCCGCGTACGGCTGCTTGCCTACTTTGGCGAGGCCAGCAGCGCCTGCGGCAACTGCGACAACTGCCTGGAACCGCCGCAGCTGTGGGACGCCACCGACGCCGCGCGCAAGCTGCTGTCGTGCATTTACCGCTGCCAGCAGGCGAGCGGCTTCAGTTTCGCGGCCACGCACATCATCGACGTGCTGCGCGGCAAGATGAACGAGAAGGTCGAGAAGTACGGCCACGATCGGCTGTCGACCTGGGGCATCGGCAACGATCTGCCGGAGGCCGAGTGGCGGCTGGTGCTGCGCCAGCTGGTGGCGCTGCACATTGTCGAGGTCGACCACGACACCTTCAACGTCCTGCGCCTGACAGAGGCCAGCCGCGCCGTGCTCAAGGGCGAGCGGCGCATCGAGTTGCGGCGGCATGAAGGCAAGTCGGCACGCAAGGGCCCGGGCAAGGGCCGCGCGCGCGAGCGCAAGCGCGGAGCCGAGACCGTGCTGGCCAACGGCGACGAAGCACTGTTCGAACGGCTGCGCACCTGGCGCGCCAGCGTGGCCAAGGCGCATGGCGTACCGGCCTATGTGGTGTTTCACGACAGCACGCTGCGCACCGTCGCCCAGCTAAGGCCCCAGAACGAAGCCGAACTCGCCGCCGTGCCCGGCGTGGGCGAGAAAAAGCTCGCCAACTATGGCGCGGCGATCGTGGCCGTGGTGCAAGGACGCGGGCAGGCCCCCTGAACCGACCGCGGTTGCCGCGCACGGTCAGGCGCCTCGGGTCGACCCGGCGCGGGCCCTGGCCGCCTTGATTCAACCTAAAAACCGCAGTTGTCATTGCTGTGGAACCGCGCAGATCGAGTATTGGCGCGGCTTTCCGGGTGATTCCCGCAACTGCGGAGCAGTTCCAAATCGGTGATCGACCGCCGCTTGGATTGTTCCAGGGCTCTTCATCTAACCGGACCGAGAGGGGAAGCACTACCCAAGGTCACTCGGGGAGTTTCAATCCTGGTTTCGAACCGATGCCGACTGCCTGGACTACCTCGAGTGGCTGCGCTGGCCCACGGGTTTTGTCTGCCCGGCTTGTCAAGGGCCTGACGGCTGGCGACTGGGCGACGGGCGATTCAAGTGCGCCGCGTGCGGCGCCCGAAGCTCAGTCACCGCCGGAACGATCTTCGACCGCACGCGCACCCCGCTGACCTTGTGGTTCACCGCCTGCTGGCTGTTCGCCACCGGCAAGGACGGGATCGCTGCGCTGCGTCTGAAGCGCACCCTCGACGTCGGTTCCTACCAGACCGTTTGGGCGATGCTTCATCGGTTGAGGGCCGTGCTCGTTCGCCCCGGGCGCGAACGCCTGGTCGGTACTGTGGAGGTCGACGAGACTTACATCGGCGGGCGAGATCCCGGGGTAGGTCGCGGCAAAGGCAGGGGCGAGAAGGTCTTGACAGGCATCGCGGTGGAGATCAAGGAACCCCGCGGCTACGGCAGATGCCGGCTCGCGCCGCTGCC
>JADCGX010000219.1 GCA_020248785.1 Burkholderiales bacterium
CACAAGGTTCCTGCCGGCCACCAAGGCCATGCCCAAGGAAATGCTGCCGGTGGTCGACAAGCCGCTGATCCAGTACGCAGTGGAGGAAGCGGCGGCCGCCGGGATCGAGCAGATGATCTTCGTCACCGGCCGCAACAAGCGCGCCATCGAGGATCACTTCGACCGCGCGCCGGAGCTGGAGCAGCAGCTTGCCGGCGGCGGCAAGCAGGCGCTGCTGGAGGCGCTGATGAGCGCCACGCCGCGGGGCGTGAGCTTCGTGTACGTGCGCCAGCCCGAGCCGCTGGGCCTGGGCCACGCAGTGCTGTGCGCGCTGCCGGTGGTCAACGACGAGCCGTTCGCGGTGATCCTCGCCGACGACCTGATCGACGCCCAACCCGGCGTCACCGCGCAGCTGGTGCAGACCTACGAGCGCTACGGCGCCAGCGCGATCGCGGTGCAGGACGTGCCGCGCGCGGAAACGGGCAAGTACGGCATCGTCGCCACCGAGTCCCTGCCCGACGGACAGGCCGGGGAGGAGCGCGTGCGCGCGATCGTCGAGAAGCCGCAGCCCGAGGACGCACCCTCGACGCTGGCGGTGGTCGGCCGCTACGTGCTGCGGCCGGAGATCTTCGTCGAGCTCGCCCGTACCGAGCGCGGCCGCGGCGGCGAAATCCAGCTCACCGACGCGATCGCCCGCCGCGTCGCCCTCGGCGAGGTGATCGCGCGCCGCTTCGAGGGGGTGCGCTACGACTGCGGGTCGAAGGCGGGGTTTCTCGCGGCCAACGTAGCGATGGGGCGCAAGCAGGGGCTGCTCTGATGGCCCTGCCTTCGCGCCGCACCGTACGGACGTTTGACAAGCGGCACGGCAACAACGTGTAACCGCGAATGTGTCCGGTTGGTGCCCAAGCGTGTACCCACGCTCCAACTTGAGTTGCTGCAAGGCCCGCCAAACGCGGCAACGTGGTTTTCGCGCCGCGACCGCCCCCGGCCTGCACGGGGATTGCTGGACCACACGTCTGGTCGCAGCCTTGGCGCTTCCTTCGTTGGATTCCAGACAGTGGCGCAAGGCCGCACTCTGCCCTGCCGGTCGATCCACGGGCCCGCCAGGTGGCAGGCTGGACGGTTAGCGACGACAGGTAAACTTTAGGCTCTTCGCAACGCAATGACGCCGCCGCTGCATGGCAGGACTGAACTGGCTCAAGACCGCTTTCGAAGGCGGCTACGACAGCGGGGACATCCTCGCCCCGGTGCCCTCTTCGACCAGGCTCCGGCAGGAGGTCCTGATCGGCGGCAGCTATGCCGAGTGCTTCCGCAAGGCGGTGCTTCCGTTCATTCGCCCGGATTCGGTCGTTCTGGAACTTGGCCCCGGACGCGGTTCCTGGACCCGAGCGCTGCTGCAGCATGTTCCGCAGGGCCGGGTCGAGGCGGTCGACTTTGCCGACGTTGCGCCGCACCTGCGTGCGGAACTCGCCAGCGGCCGGCTCAAGCTGCACCGCGTCGATAACCTGTCATTCGATTGCGTTGCCGACGGTGGCTTCGACTTCTTCTGGTCGTTTGGCGTGCTGTGCCACCACACCATCGAGCAGATTGCCGAGATCCTGCGCGCCGCGCGACCCAAGATGAAGCCGGGCGCCATCGGCGTGCATGAGTATGGCGACTGGAACAAGTTCTTCCGCTCGGGCCGCATGGTGCACTTCCCGGACTTCGCCGGAACACCCGACGCGGAGCACTGGTGGCCGTCGAACGACGCGCGGGCGATGGCTGCCGCGGCAGCCGCAGCAGGCTGGACCGTGCTCTGGGAGGATCTCGACCTGTTCGAGCGCGACGGCCTGATCGTGCTGAAGGCATGAGTGGGCGATAGGCCGTCTGCCATGCGCGCTGCGACCGCTCCAAGCACCCCGGTTGCCGTTGCAGTTGCTCGCGTCTGCCCAGCCCGCGGCTACGCCTTGCGCCTAGCTCGGCGCGCTCTGGTCAGCCCGGCCGGGCACGCCGGGTTGCCTCGCAACGCCTGAATTGCGGCCAATGTCGCGGCATGCCGCCGGACTCTCGGGCGAGGCCCTGCTGGGCCTGCTGCGCGAACTCGTTTGGCGTGAAGTGCAGGATCGGTATCGCGGCTCGGTGCTCGGCATCGTCTGGGCGTTGCTGTTGCCGCTGGCCATGTTGGCGGTCTACACGTTCGTATTCGGCTTCGTGTTCCGCGCCCGCTGGGGCGGTGGCGGCGACGAACCCTACAGCTTTGCGCTGTTCATCTACTGCGGTCTCGTGCCCTTCCTGTTCGTATCCGACGTTCTGAGTCGATCGCCGGGCCTGCTGATTCAGCATGCCAGCCTCGTAAAGCGCGTTGCCTTCCCGCTACCGCTGCTGGCCGTGGCATCAACCCTGGCGGCTGCGGTCCATCTGCTGATCGGCCTGAGCGTGCTGATCGCCGCCTCATGGCTGCTGGCCGGCTTCAAGGCGGGCGCGCTGCTGGCGCTGCCGCTGATGGTCCCGCTGATATTGGCTGGCCTGGGACTGGTGTGGCTCTTCAGCGCCGCGGCGGTGTTCTTCCGTGATCTCGGGCAGGCGATTCCCGCGTTGCTGCCCCTGCTGCTCTTCTTGAGCCCGGTGTTCTACCCGGTCAGCGCAGTGCCGGCCGGCTTTCGCGTCTGGATGCAGGCCAATCCGTTAACCGCGGTCATCGATGCCCTGCGCGCCGTGGTGCTAGGAGCCGGACCGGTGGATACGACCGGCCTGGTCGTGGCCATGCTGGTAGGGACCGCCCTGGCGCTGGTGGGTTGGATCGTCTTCGCAAGACTGCAACCCGGTTTTGCCGACACGCTATGAACATCGAGCGCCCGCGCCGCCTCACGAGATTCGCCGCAGCAGAGGTTTCGTGATGAGCGCAGCCCTGCCTGCGATCGCGGTACAGGCGGTCCACAAGGATTACCTGCTGTACGCCTCCCCTGCCCAGCGCTTCCTCGATCTTCTGCTGCGGCGGCGGTCGCGGGCGCGCCGGTTTCATGCGCTCGACGGGGTCGAACTACAGGTGGCCAGAGGCGAGACTGTCGGCTTGCTCGGTCGCAACGGCGCCGGC
>JADCGX010000022.1 GCA_020248785.1 Burkholderiales bacterium
CACCCGCTACGCCGACATCAGCTTCGACGAGGCGCTGACGAGGCGCCTCCAGATCATGGACGCCACCGCTTTCGCCCTGTGCCGCGACCAGAAGCTGCCGATCAACGTGTTCGACATCGGCAAGCCCGGCGCGCTCAAGCGCGTGGTGCTTGGCGAGGACGAAGGCACGCTGGTGCACGTCTAGCCGCGCCAGCCGCACATGAGCCACAGGAGACCCCGATGAACACCATCCCCGAGATACGTACCGGCGCACAGCAGAAGATGGACAAGTCGGTCGAGGCGCTCAGGCATGACCTCGCCAAGATCCGTACGGGCCGCGCCCATACCGGCCTGCTCGATCACATCCAGGTCGACTACTATGGCTCGATGGTGCCGCTATCGCAGGTGGCCAACGTGGGTCTGGGCGATGCGCGCACGATCACCGTGCAGCGATGGGAAAAGAAGATGGTGCCGGTTGTCGAGAAGGCGATCCGCGAGTCCGACCTTGGCCTCAACCCGGCCACCGTGGGCGACCTGATCCGTGTGCCGATGCCCGCGCTGACGGAGGAGCGCCGCAAGGAGCTGACCAAGGTGGTGCGCCACGAGGGCGAGAACGCCAAGGTGGCAGTTCGCAACCTGCGGCGCGACGCCAACACGCACCTGAAGGAGCTGCTCAAGAAGAAGCTCGTCTCCGAAGACGACGAGCGGCGCGCGCAGGACGAGATCCAGAAGCTGACCGACCGGCACATCGCCGACATCGACAAGCTGATCGGCGAGAAAGAGAAAGAGATCCTGACCGTCTAGACGGTCGGGGCCGCGCACCATGCAGCGGTTGCACACCGGCGTGCCGCGCCATGTGGCGATCATCATGGATGGCAATGGACGCTGGGCCACGGCCCGGCATCTGCCGCGGATGGCCGGTCACAACCGCGGCATGGAGTCGGTGCGGGCGGTGCTGGAAACCTGCGGCCGCCGCGGCATCGAGTACCTGACGCTGTTTGCGTTCAGCTCGGAGAACTGGCACCGCCCGGCCGACGAGGTCTCCACGCTGATGCGCCTGTTCGTGTCGGCGCTGCAGAGGGAGGTCGTCAAGCTCGTCGAAAACGACGTTCGACTGCGCGTGGTGGGTGAGCGCAATACGCTCGACCCCGAACTGCGGCGGCTGATTGCCGAGGCCGAGGAACGCACGGCCGCCAATACGCGCCTGCAGCTGACGCTGTGCGTAAGTTATGGCGGGCGCTGGGACATCGTCCAGGCAGCGCGAGCCGCTGCACGCGAGCAGGGCATCGAGGCGCTCGACGAAGCCTCGCTCGAAAGGCACCTCGCCCTGGCTTTCGCGCCCGAGCCCGACCTGCTCATCCGCACGGGCGGCGAGCAGCGCATCAGCAATTTCCTGCTCTGGCAGTGCGCCTATGCCGAGCTGTACTTCACGCACGCCCTTTGGCCGGACTTCAGCGCTGCCGCCTTCGACGAGGCGCTTGCCTGGTACGCGCAGCGCGAGCGGCGCTTCGGCCGCACCAGCCATCAACTGGCGGCCAACTCGTGATGAAGCCTCCAACGCCGCTGTCGCAGCGCGTGATCACTGCCCTGGCGCTGCTGGCGGTGCTGCTGGGCGCCGTCTGGCTCGGCCGCGCCAGCTTCGTGTTGGTGGCAGCCGTTCTGACCGGTGCCGCTGCCTTCGAGTGGCTGCGGCTGGCGGGACTGTCCGACCGGCTGGCGGTGGTGGCGAGTGTCTCGTACGCGCTGCTCCTGCTGGCCGGCGAGATCGCCGGACGCACGCCCAGCGGGCCGGTGCTGACACTCGTGGTCGCTGGTGCGAGCGCGGTGTGGCTGTCGCTGTTCGTGCTGCTGCTGCAGGCCGAGCGCGGCGGCGCGCACGTAGGACGGTTGGCATCGGTGATCCTGTGTTTCGCGCTGCTGACCGCCGGGTGGATGGCGCTGCTGCATCTGCACTCCATGGGTCTGCTCGCCCTGCTTTCGGTGCTGGCGCTGGTCTGGGTTGCCGACATCGCGGCCTACTTCACCGGCCGCGCCCTTGGCCGCCGCAAGCTGGCGCCCCACATCAGCCCCGGCAAGACCTGGGCCGGAGTGGGCGGCGCGGTGGTGGCAGTGCTGCTGCTGGCGCTGCTGGCGCACCAGCTCTGGCCAGGGCTCGGCCTGTTCAGCAACGCGCTGTTCGAGCGAATGAACCTGCTGCTCGTGATGGCCTTGCTGGCTGCGCTGGTGGGCATTTCCATCGTCGGCGACCTGTTCGAGAGCCTGATGAAGCGGCAGGCCGGGCGCAAGGACAGCAGCGGGCTGTTGCCGGGACACGGCGGCGTGCTCGACCGCATCGATGCGCTGCTGCCGGTGCTGCCGGCGGTGGTCCTGATCCAGCGCCTGTTCACATGAGAGCCCCCGACCATCCGGACGACGCAGAGCCGCGCGCCCCGCGCGCAGGCCGGACAGTCGCTGGCCGCTCGCAAGGCGTGACGCTGCTGGGCGCCACCGGCTCGATCGGCGCCAGCAGCCTCGACGTCATGGCGCGGCATCCCGGGCGATTCCACGCCGCGGCGCTGACCGCGCAGAGCAAGGTCGGACCCCTGGTCGAGCTGTGCGTGCGCTTCCGGCCTCAGTTTGCTGTGATCGGCGACCCGGCGCTGGAGGGCGAACTGGCGCGCGGGCTGGCCGCTGCGGGCCTGCCGACCCGGGCCCGCTCGGGAGCGGCCGCCCTGGCGGAGGTGGCGGCGGACCCGGCCGCCGACGTGGTCATCGCCGCGATTGTCGGTGCCGCCGGACTGCTGCCTACGCTGGCGGCGGCGCGCGCCGGCAAGCGGCTGCTGCTCGCCAACAAGGAAGCGATCGTCTGCGCCGGCAGTCTCCTGATGGAGGCGGTGGCGGCCTCCGGCGCGCAGCTGCTGCCGGTGGACAGCGAGCACAACGCCATCCACCAATGCCTGGCTGGCGCCGGTCAGCAGCAGCGCAGGGTGCGGCGTCTGGTGCTCACCGCCTCGGGCGGGCCGTTCCGCCAGCGCGACGACCTGTCGCAGGTCACGCCCGAGGAGGCGGTGGCGCACCCGAACTGGGTGATGGGCCGCAAGATCTCGGTTGACTCGGCCACGCTGATGAACAAGGGGCTCGAGGTCATCGAGGCGAGCTGGCTGTTCGGCTTTGCTCCGGAGCTCATCGACGTGGTGATCCATCCGCAAAGCGTGATCCACTCGATGGTGGAGTTCGGCGACGGTTCCGTGGTGGCGCAACTCGGCACGCCCGACATGCGCACGCCGATTGCCTACTGCCTCGGGTTTCCCGAGCGCATCGACAGCGGCTCGGCGCGCCTGGACTTCCTCGCCCTCAAGGCGCTGACCTTCGAGGCCCCGGACCGTAGCCGCTTTCCCTGCCTGCAGCTGGCCTACGATTGCCTGGCGCGCGGCCCGGCGGCCAGCATTGCGTTGAACGCGGCCAACGAGATTGCGGTCGAA
>JADCGX010000220.1 GCA_020248785.1 Burkholderiales bacterium
GCTGGCAATTCCGCTGTGCCTGCTCTACGAACTCGGGCTGCAGATTGCCCGTTTCCTGGTCAAGCCGGCGCCGGCCGCCGGCGCGGACGAAGCCGCTGCGTCGTAGCGATGCGGCGGATGGCCGGTTCGGTGTACCTGCCGCCAAATCTGCCCCTGCGCCTGCCTTTGCGCGGCCTGCCGCGGCTGTTGCGGGCCGGCTTGCTGGCAGTCGTACTGGCGGCCGGTGCCGCCGTTGCAGCCGCCAGCCGGCTGCAGATTGTTCCCGATGGCGATCCCGACCTTGCGCTCGGCGTGGCCGCCTACGAAGCGCGCGATACGTCCGCCGCGCTCGATCACTTCCGCAAGGCAGCCGCGCGCAACCAGCGCACCGCCCAGTTCAACCTCGCGGTGCTGCTGCTGTTCGGCGACGGAGCGCCGGCCGATCCGCCGACCGGCCTGCAGTGGCTGCGCAGGTCTGCCGACAACGGCATGCCGCGCGCCCAGCATGCATTGGGACTGCTGTACGACCGCGGTGAGTTCGTGCCCAGGTCGGTGACCGAGGCCACGTACTGGTACCGCAAGGCGGCTGAGCAGGGGTGGCGCGACGCGCAGTTGAATCTCGCGACTCAGTACTTTCTCGGTCGCGGCGCCCCGCGCGACTACGGCGCGGCGGCCCGCTGGTACGAGAAGGCGGCCGAACAGGGCGACGCTGGCGCGGCCTACATCTTGGCCAGCCTGCACGAGCACGGCCACGGCGTGCAACGCAGTCTGCTGCAGGCGTTCTACTGGTACTCGCAGGCGGCCTCGCGCGGCGATCCGACGGCGGCCATCAAGGCGCGCGCGGTGGCCGACCAAATGCGCCCGGCGCAGTGAGCTGGCCTCAGCGCCGCTCGGGGGCAGGCCGCTCGCCCACCGTCACCGTCAGCGGCACTTCCCTGGCGCTGCGCATCACCACCACGCGCGCCGCGCTCCCCGGGACGAGCTTGGCGATCTGGGTGAGGACGCCCGGCGTGTTCTCCACGCGGATGTTGTTGATCGAAACGATGATGTCCCCCGGTTCCATGCCGGCGCGCGCGGCCGGGCCGTCGCGCACCACGCCGCGCACGTGCACGCCGTCGGCCGCCGGCAGCTTCAACGCCTCGGCGACCTCGGGCGAGATGTCCTCCGGCTCGATGCCGAAGTAGCCGCGCACCGCCCGGCCCTGCTTGATCAGCTGGTCCAGCACGTCGGTGATGATGGTGGTCGGGATGGCGAAGCCGATGCCGATCGAGCCGCCGGTACGGGAGTAAATGGCCGTGTTGACGCCGACCAGGTTGCCGTGAACGTCGATCAGCGCGCCACCCGAGTTGCCCTGGTTGATCGCCGCATCGGTCTGGATGAAGTTTTCGTAGCGGTTGATGCCGAGGTTGTTGCGGCCGAGCGCCGACACGATGCCCAGCGTGACGGTCTGGCCGACGTCGAACGGGTTGCCGATGGCCAGCACGACGTCGCCGACGTTGAGCGACTCGGCGCGGCCGAAAGTGATGGCGGGCAGGTTGGGCGCCTTCACGCGCAGCACCGCCAGATCGGTGTCCGGGTCGGCGCCGACCAGTTGCGCGGGCAGGCGGCGGCCGTCGGACAGCGCGACCGCAATTTCGTCGGCGGCCTGCACCACGTGATTGTTGGTCAGCACGTAGCCGTCCGCGGTGGCAATCACGCCCGAGCCGAGGCTGGCAATGCGGTCAGTCGAGCCGCGCGGACCCTGGCCGAAGAAGCGTTCGAACAGCGGATCGTCCACCACCGGCGGGCGCCGAATCTCCTTGGTGGTGTAGATGCTGACCACCGCCGGGGCGGCCCGCCGCGCCGCCTCGGCGTAGGAGCCGGCTGGCTCGGCGCGCCCCGAGGCCGGGCTGGCGGCGACCTGCTGGATCGACACGCTGCCCGACACCGGCGTGGACAGCGCCATCGGCGCGCGGCGCAGCCACTCGGGCCGCAGCGTGGCGACGATGAACAACAGCGCCAGGCCAACGGTGGTGGCTTGGGCAAAGACGAGCCATAGTCGGCGCAACATGCGCCGATTCTAGGCGCGCGCCAACGCGGCCAGCAGGCGGCGCGCCCATCCGCGGGCGCGCCCTGCGCGACTACTTCTTCAGCGCGTCGCGGATCTCGCGCAGCAGGACGATGTCCTCGGCCGGTGCCGGCGGTGGTGTCGGCGCGGCCGCCTGCTCGGCCGCGGCGGCCGCCTTGACCCGGTTCACCGCCTTGACCATCCAGAAGATGATGAAGGCCAGGATGACGAAGTTCAGCAGGATCGTGATGAACTGGCCGTAGGCGAACAGCGGCACGCCGGCCTTGGTGAGTGCATCGTAGGTCATTGGCCCGCTGTAACTGGCGGGCTTGGACAGGACCACGAAGAACTCCTTGAAATCCACGCTACCGAAGCTGCCGATAATCGGCATGATCAGGTCCTTGACGGCCGAATCGACTATCTTTCCAAAGGCTGCTCCGATGATGACGCCGACCGCGAGGTCGATAACGTTGCCCTTGACCGCAAAGTCTCGGAACTCCTTCAACATGCCCATGTGGACCTCCTTCGTGCCGCAGCGTCAGTTATGGAGTGGTACTACCTGTCGATTGTGCCCGAGCGCAAAGGGGTTTCTTGCATCGCGTTGGACCGCGACCGGCGGCGCTGCTTGACCGGACGACCCGGCGAGGGTCGCGCCGGGCGGGCCAGGCGCTTGAAGTAAAATCGGGTGGATGGTTTCGCCCGGAAAGCGACGCTTGGTTCTTGCCCGTCGCATTTGGTCAATTTCCTGCCTCACTGGATCTACATGTCCTCCAAC